>DFBX01000012.1 GCA_002366795.1 Rhodobacteraceae bacterium UBA3069
ACCGATGTCATGTCATGGGTGATGGCCATCGCGGTTGCGCCCATTTCCACCACGATTTCGCGGATCAAATCGTTGATGACGCCGGACATGATCGGGTCCAGCCCTGTTGTCGGCTCGTCGAAGAAGATGATTTCCGGTTCGGCGGCGATGGCGCGGGCAAGGCCGACGCGCTTTTGCATGCCGCCCGACAGTTCTGCCGGGAACTTGTCGGCCACATCGGGTTTCAGCCCCACGCGGCGGAGTTTTTCGATCGCGATCTCGCGCGCCTCGTTCTTGGGGCGTTTCAGCGACCCGCGCAGCAGGCGAAAGGCCACATTTTGCCAGACGGAAAGGGAATCAAACAGCGCGCCGCCCTGGAACAGCATGCCGAAACGGGCAAGGAATGCATCGCGGTCGCCTTTGGTCACGTCCTGACCATCCACGGTGATCAGGCCGGAATCGGGCGTGACCAGCCCCAGCACGCATTTCAGCGCCACGGATTTGCCGGTGCCCGAGCCGCCAATGATGACCATCGATTCGCCCGTGGGGATTTCAAGGTTGACCCCGCGCAGGACGTGGTTGTTTCCAAAGGATTTCTTGACGTTGTCGAGTTTGATCATGCCGAGAAAAACACCTCTGTCAGGGCGTAGTTCGCGGCCAGGATCAGGATTGAGGCGGCAACGACGGCGGATTTGGTGGCTTTGCCCACGCCCTGCGCGCCGCGGCCTGAATTCATGCCGTAGAAGCAGCCCATCAGCGCCACGATGAACCCGAAAGCCGCGCCCTTGATCAGGCCCGACACCACATCCCATGTTTCTAGGAAATCGGCGGTATTCTTCAGGTAGGCGGCGGCGTTGAAATCCAGCCGCGTGATGCCCACTAGGTAGCCCCCCATGATGCCGATGGCATCGCCCACGCCCACCAGAACGGGCACGGCCAAGGTGGCGGCCAGAACGCGGGGCAGGGTCAGGTATTTCATCGGGTTGGTGGACAGTGTGACCAATGCGTCGATCTGTTCGGTCACTTTCATGGTGCCGATTTCGGCAGCAATGGACGATGCCACGCGGGCCGCAACCATCAACCCGCCTAAGACGGGGCCCAGCTCGCGCGTCATGCCAATGGCGACGATTGATGGAACCACCGCCTCGGCATTGAAGCGCGCGCCACCGGCATAGATTTGCAGGGCCAATGCGCCGCCGGTGAACAAGGCTGTCATGCCGACCACGGGCAGCGACAGCCAGCCGATATGCACCAGAGCCTGCAGGAATTCACGCCCGTAGAACGGCGGGCGAAACAGGTGGCTGAGGGTCTGGCTGGCATAGATTACGACGCGGCCCACAAGCGCCATCAGCGCAAGGGTGGGCCGCCCGATGGCGGCAAGCGGGGCGGTCACGTTCATGCGCCGGCATAGCGCCGCGAATAGCGCCCCCCCAAAGAGGTCAGGATTTCATAGCCGATGGTGCCTGCCGCATCGGCCAGCGTGTCCACCGTCTGATTCGCGGTCAGCAGGTCCAACATCTGCGGATCTTCGTCCAGATGCGAGACATCGACCCCGATCAGGTCCATCGAGATGCGGCCGCGGATCGGGCATTCGACGCCGCCGTGCCAAAGCGAGGTTTTCGGCCCCATTGCGCGGTGAATCCCGTCGGCATAACCGGCGGCCACGGTGGCAATGCGGGTGGGGGCCGTGGCCGCCCATGTATTGCCGTAACCCACGGTCTCGCCGGGGGCCAGCTCGCGGGTCTGGATCACCGGCAGGGACAGGTGCGCCACGGCCTGCGCCGCCGCGAAGGGCAGGCCGCCATACAGGCCGATACCGGGGCGGGTCAGTTCGAAATGGTAATCCGGCCCCAAAAGGATGCCGCCCGTGGCCGACAGGGAACGCGGGCACTCCACGTCCTGCGTCATCTCGGTGAAGGCGGCCAGTTGTTGCGCGTTCATGGCATGATCCGGCGCATCGGCGCAGGCCAGATGCGACATGATGAAGGAGGGCCCTTGCGCCAGGGCGATGTCGCGCAGGGCGGCCCATTCGGCGGGCTCCATTCCCAGGCGGTTCATGCCGCTGTCCAGCTGGATGGCGAAAGCATGGCCCGGCAGGGATTCAAGATGGCGCACCAGCTGGTCGGCTGAATTCAAGACCGGGGTCAGATCGTTTTGCCCGATCAGGTCGGCGTCGCCGGCCATATGGCCCGAAAAGACGGCGATTTCCGGCCCCGGCCCAAGCGCCTTGCGCGCGGCGGCGCCTTCCTCGGCAACGGCGGTAAAAAACCGTCGCGCGCCCGCGGTGGCAAGGGTCTGCGCCACGCGGGCCACGCCCAGCCCATAGCCGTTTGCCTTGACCACGGCTGCGGTCTCGCAGCGGGTCATGGCGTCAAGCGCCTTCCAGTTGGCGGCCAATGCGCCCAGATCGATGGTCAAAGATGCAGTCGTCATGGACTGTCTTTTGACAGGCAGGCAGGACCGCGTCCAGAAGGTTTTGCGCCAATGGGAAAGCCGTGCCAGACTGTCGCAGCGAAGAGGATAGGGGGGCGCAGGCATGGAGCGGTTGCGGCTGATGGCCGGGCACAGGGCGATCCCGCTGATGGTGGCGGTGATGATCGGCGCGCTGGTCTGGCTGCTGGTCACGGGGCAGGCATGGGCGCTGGCCTTTGTGCCACAGGGGGTGCTGGCGCAGATGATGAACGAATACACGCTGCACCGGTTCGTGTTCCACATGCGCCCGCCGCGCGCGCAATGGGCCTTTGACCTGCTGTACCAGGCGCATTACGGCCACCATGATTTCCCCACCGCCAAGGGGCTGTTCTTTGTGCCAGCCTGGGTGGCGCTGCCCATGCTGGCAGGCAATACCGTGCTGTTATGGGCGGCGCTGTGGCTGGCGGGCGTCGCGGCGGCCCTGCCGATTGCGCTGGCGGTGGTCTGTATCGGCGGGGTGCTGACCTTCCTGGGCTATGAATGGTTTCACATGACCGCGCATCTGGGGGTGCGGAAAACCGCGGTCGAACGGCATGTCACGACGTTGCATAACCAGCACCACTTCCGCGACTTTTCAAATGGTTCCATGTGTCGCCGGGCGGCGAGGTGATTGACCGGATCATGGGCACCGCCATCGACCGCGAGGCGCTGAGTCAAAGCCAGAGGATCGCGTTCATCCGCACGCTGGGCCTGCCCCCGATGATCCGCGCCTGATGCGCGCGCGCGACAAGTTCGCGCCAATGCTGGGACTGACCAAAGAAGAGGTTGCGCGCGCCGCGCGCAGGTGAAAACGCCGCCCCTCGGGCAGGCAAGCCTGCCCTCGGCCCGCCGTGCTGCCGCGGCCAAGACGCGCGCGCGCCGCCCTTGTTTTCAGTTTGCCGGAAATACTCCGGGGGTGAAGATT
The DNA here is from genome assembly GCA_002366795.1 of Rhodobacteraceae bacterium UBA3069. GTDB lineage: Bacteria > Pseudomonadota > Alphaproteobacteria > Rhodobacterales > Rhodobacteraceae > UBA3069. The sequence goes on from DFBX01000012.1 coordinate 3,356, forward strand.
GAAACGCTAATGCGTTTCAATCGAGGGGGCTGGCCCCCTCGCCGGTCCGCGCCGCCAGGCGTGGAGACCGGCTGGCCAAAGGCCAATACCCCGGCACCGGTCCGGGTCAGTAGTCCCCGCCGCCGTTGTTCTGCCAGGGTTTCACCAGGTTACCGAAACGGGTGAACTCCGCCTCGAAGCTCAGTTCGACCGTGCCGATGGGGCCGTGACGTTGCTTGCCGATGATCACCTCGGCCTTGCCGTGCAGGCGCTCCATGTCCTGGATCCATGCCTCGGTCGCGGCCAGGTCGTCCTCGCCCGGCTTCTCGCGTTCCTTGTAGTATTCACCCCGGTAGACGAACATCACCACGTCGGCATCCTGTTCGATCGAGCCCGATTCCCGCAGGTCCGACAGTTGCGGCCTTTTATCGTCGCGCGATTCAACCTGGCGCGACAGCTGCGACAGGGCGATCACGGGGATGTTCAGTTCCTTGGCGATGGCCTTCATGCCCATGGTGATTTCCGACACCTCGTTCACGCGGCTGTCTGCCTTGCCGGTGCCGCGCACCAGTTGCAGGTAATCGATGATCAGAACGTCAAGCCCGTGGGTCCGCTTCAGCCGCCGCGCCCGCGCCGCCAGTTGCGCGATGGGCAGGGCGGGGGTGTCGTCGATATAAAGCGGGCAGGCCTCCAGCGCCTTGGCGGCCTCGACAAAGCGGCGAAATTCGTCCTCGGTCATGTCGCCTTGGCGGATCTTGTGCGAGGAAATCTCGGACGCTTCGGCCAGGATTCGCGCGGCCAGCTGTTCGGAACTCATTTCAAGCGAGTAGAACCCGACCACGCCGCCATCGACCGCGCCCTCGGTCCCGTCGGGACGCAGCCCGCGTTTATAAGCCTTGGCCACGTTGAAGGCGATGTTGGTCGCAAGCGAGGTTTTCCCCATCGAGGGGCGACCGGCAAGGATCAGCAAATCCGACGGGTGCAGCCCGCCAAGTTTGCTGTCCAGATCGTTCAGCCCGGTCGAGATGCCCGCAAGGTCGCCCTCGCGCTGATAGGCGGCATTGGCGACGTTCACCGCTTCGGTCACGGCCTTCAGGAAGGATACGAAACCGCTTTCGGTCTTGCCCTGTTCGGACAGTTTGTAAAGCGCCTGCTCGGCGGCGATGATCTGTTCGCGCGGCTCGGAATCCACATCGACCTTGGCCGCCTTGGAGGAGATATCCTTGCCCAGACCGATCAGCTCGCGCCGGATCGCCAGGTCATAGATCATCTGCGCATAGTCGCGCACCGCATAGGCGGCAATGGCGGCCCCCGCCAGACGCGCCAGATAGGCCGGCCCGCCCAACTCTTTCAGCCCGTCGTCATCGTCGAAGAACGCCTTGAGCGTGACCGGCGAGGCAAGATTGTTCTTCGCGATCCGCGCGGCGGCGGTTTCAAAGATGCGGGCATGGACCGGATCGTAGAAATGCTGCGGCCCGATGATCGAGGCGACGCGGTCATAGACATCGTTATTGGTCAGGATCGCGCCAAGAAGCTGTTGTTCGGCCTCGGTGGAATGCGGCATCGTATCCGGGCTTTCGATCTCGGCCCCTGCCGCTGCCCCGGTTGGATTTATTGCTGCAATCTCGTTCATCTTGTCCCCCTTGCTTAGGGTGCAGCTAATAGGAAACCGCGCCGCGTCGCGCAAATTATATATTTCTGTGGATAGAGCGCGACCGCGCGGGACATCACACCATATTGTCATGGGGCGGCCCGTCGCCGCAACATCTGGGTGATCGCCCGGGAGAAGAGGCAAAAGGCCGCCATTTTTTCCCGGAAATTTTTACCGCGGGTTCGTCCGCTCTGCGGAAAGTGCCTTGATCGTGGGCAGTTGCCCGCCCCCCTGTTCGGGGGCGGACGTGGGGTCAACTTGCAAAGGCGGCAAACGTGCCGCGAATCTGCCGCGTCGCGGCAATGCGCCGGTGCCTCAGCCCTTGCGGGCCTCTTGCCATGCGCGCGGGTCGTTCAGGAAATTCTCGACCTCGGCCAAGGTCTCGGCGCTGAACGCCTCTTGCGCGCGGGCCTCGGCCAGAACGTCCCACCATGTGCAAAGGTGGTGCAGCTCGACCCCGTGATCGCCCAGCGTTTTTATCGTCTCGGGGAAGATGTCGTAATAGAAGATCACCGCCGTATGGCCGCAGGTGGCCCCTGTTTCGCGGATCGCATCGACGAAGGACAGTTTCGAGCCGCCATCGGTGGTCAGATCCTCGACCAGCAGCACGCGCTGGCCTTCGCTCATCGCGCCTTCGATCCGGGCGTTGCGGCCGTATCCCTTGGGCTTTTTCCGCACATAGGTCATCGGCAGGGCCATGCGTTCGGCCACCAGCGCGGCGAATGGAATGCCCGCGGTCTCGCCGCCGGCGATGTTGTCGAAGGCTTCGAACCCCGCGTTGCGCATCACCGTGACCGTCAGGAAATCCATCAGGGTGGAACGGATGCGCGGATAAGAGATCAGCTTGCGGCAGTCGATATAGCTGGGCGAGGGCAGGCCGGATGCCAGAATATAGGGCTCATCCGTGTTGAAATTCACCGCGCCGATTTCCAGCAGCATCCGTGCGGTCAGGCGGGCGATTTCCTCTTTCGGGGGAAAGGCGGTGGGGATCATGGTCTGTCCTTCGTTTTGGGCCGTGTCTTACGGGGCGGGTTGCGGGCGGTCGAACACGTAGATGTCGCCCCTGTCAAGGATAAGGTCGGTTTCGAAACCGGCGTTCAAAAGCGTGGCCATCAGCGCCGAAAGCCTTGCCGGGGGCACCAGCGAGGGGTGCAGTTCCACCACGATGCGGCGCAGGCCCGACAGGTCCAGCGCCACCGCCTGTTCCAGCGCCGCGCGGGCCAGCCCCGGTTCGCCCAGTTGCAGCGCGGTCAGCCCGCGCAAACGGGCGATCGGGGCCTTGACGGGGAAATCTTCGGATGCGGCATTCAGCAGCCGGATCGCCGCGCCATGTTCGCCCAGCCGATTCAGCCCCTGCGCCTGTTCCAGCAGTTGCGCAATGCCGGCGCGACCGGGGGCGGACCAGTCGCGCAGCAGCTTGGCGGCGCGGGCTGTCTTGCCTGCGGCCGACAGGGCCATGGCGCAGCCGATGGGCACGGGCATCGCCAGCCCCGCCCGCATCGCGCTGTCATGCAGTTGGGCCGCCTGATCGGGCTGGCCCGACGGGGCAGTCTGGCACAGGCTTTCGATCGCGGCGGTCACGATATGCGCCGGAACCTCGGCCAGCGCATCGGGTGCCAGCCGGGTCAGGGGCCGGGCCGCGCCGTCGATCCGGACACGGCGGAACAGTTCTATCGCCTGCGCAGAGGAGGGCGCGGCGGCCATGGGTCAGCCGTCCACGCGCCAATGCAGCGGGAAACCGGGGTCGAACACCGTCACCGGACCTTCGCCGGTGATGATCTTGTCGGTGTATTCCACGGGTGTGTCGCCCTTGGTCAGGGTGATCTTCGCGTCATTGGCGGGCAGGCCATAGAAGGCGGGCCCATTGAGCGAGGCGAAACCTTCGAGGCGGTCCAGCGCGGATTCTTCCTCGAACACATGGGCGAGGATCGACATGGTGTTGGTCGCGGTGAAGCAGCCCGCGCAGCCGCAGGCCATTTCCTTGTTCGCATCGGTATGCGGTGCGCTGTCGGTGCCAAGGAAGAGCCGTTTGTCGCCCGATGTGGCGGCGGCGCGCAGGGCAAGGCGGTGTTCCTCGCGCTTGGCGACGGGCAGGCAATAGTAATGTGGTTTGATACCGCCCACCAGGATATGGTTGCGGTTGATGATCAGGTGATGGGTGGTGATGGTCGCGCCAAGGTTTTCGTCATTGGCTTTGACGTAATCCACCCCGTTCGAGGTGGTGATATGTTCCATCACCACGCGCAGGCCGGGGGTGGCGCGGCGCACCGGGTCCAGCACGCGGTCGATGAACACGGCCTCGCGGTCGAAGATGTCCACCTCGGGGTCGGTGACTTCGCCGTGCACGCAAAGGGTCAGGCCGATCTCTGCCATCTTGTCCAGCACGGGCTGGACGCGGGCGAAATCGCGCACGCCCGAGGCCGAATTGGTCGTCGCACCGGCGGGGTAAAGCTTCACCGCCTTGATCAGCCCGCTGGCATGGGCCGCGGCCACATCATCGGGGTCGGTGTCTTCGGTCAGGTAAAGCGTCATCAAGGGTTCGAACGGCATGTCTTGCGGCAGGGCATCCATGATCCGGTCACGGTATGCGGCGGCCTGCGCGGCGGTGACCACGGGCGGCACGAGGTTCGGCATGATGATGGCGCGGGCGAAATGACGCGCGGTTTCCGGCAGGACGGCCTTTAGCATCGCGCCGTCGCGCAGGTGCAGGTGCCAGTCATCGGGGCGGGTGATGGTGATCGCGTTGCTCATGGGCAAAGCGATTAGCGCAAAGGCGCGGCGCGTGCCAGTGGTTTGACGTGTCGCCCGCTATTCTGCGCCGCCAGCAAGGGGCGGGGGCGCGGTGAATTTGCCATCGGCCGCCGATTTCAGCAGCGCGTCCAGACGCCGCTGGATGCGCGGCGCGCGCATCCGCGCGGTCACATTGCGGCACAGCAGGGTCGACAGATAAGGCCGGCCAGCCGCATCGAGCGTGGCCAGCACCTTGCGCAGGTAGGGCGGGTGGTCGCGGCGCTTGCGCCACAGCTTTGCAAAGGCGGCTTCGGTCAGCTTGCCGGTGCCCGCGCGGGCCAGCAGGCGATACAGCAGCTGCATTTCCACCAGGTCGGACTGGATCGCATTACCCAGGCGTCGCGTGCGCAACTTGGTGACGTTGGGCCGCGTGAACAGCGCCGCGTGCATCGCGTCCAACTGTTCGGACGGGTCATAGATGACAAAGGCCTGCATGGCAGCGTCCAGCATGTCGGGCGCATAGCCATAGCGCGAGGTGAAATCCAACCGGCGCATTTCGACAAAGCGGTCATCCCATTCGGTGACGCGGGGGTCCAGCGTGGCCTGCGGCTGCACCGCCAGCACGGTCGCGCCGGGCGAAGCGACGGAAAAGGCGCAGGCGGCATAGCCGCAGGGGCCAGCGCCATAGAATACGACATTGTCGAATTCTTCGAAGAACCCGTCGTCGATCATCCGGTCGAAAAAGCCATACACCCCTTGGGTGCGGAACCATGTGTCCCCGTCCGAGATCACCGACAGGTGCGACCAGTTCAGCGCGCGCACCATGTCCCAGCCCAACGGCTGACCGTGATCCGACAGGGTCTGGATGCCCTGCAGCGTTTCGAAGGTGACCAGAAGGGTGGTTTCGCCTTGGGGGATTTCCTCTGGCTCGATCAGGACGGCGGCGTGGCGCTTGTCCAGCGCGTAATAGGTGCCATGCTCGCTGGCAATGGTTGCAACCTCTTGCAGCCATTCCTTCTTTTTCAGCCCTTTGAGGGGCGTATCGAACAGATTCGGAGCGTCCTGCATGGCCTTTTGTCCTCGTCGCGCTTCGCTTGGATGCAAAGGCTTGTTGGACAAAGGGGATAGGCGCGGATTGGGGCAGGATTGTGTAAAATCCTAGGGGTTTTCGTGCTAAAGCGTTTCGCTGCCGTCGCCGCCCTTGTCGGCGTTCGGATCCGGGGCGCTGACCTGATCCTTGCCCTGCGCGCGGCGATTCAGGTTGGCGTAACGGATCATGAACCGCGCCGCGTTGGGATGCACCGGACGCGAGGGCGGGGCCATCAGCAGCCGGCCAAACAGGGCGCGGAACGGCTCTTGCAGCATCAATTCGTCGAACCGCTGGCGGCGCCAATGCACGGCGTCCGCGTGTAGTTTCGCCAGCGTCGGGTCGGATTTCAGCGCGTCCAGTTCGGCCTGCATCAAGGGGGCTGTGGCGAGGATGGTCTTGTCCTCCTCGGCGGCGAAGTTCCGTTCGATCCAGTAATCCAGCCCCAGCATATGGTCGGAATGCACGGCGCGGCCACGGTCGGCCTTGAGGACATAGGATTCCATCGCGCCCAGCGGGTAGTGGTTCAGCTGTGCCAGCGCGTAATTCGGCTGGCCATAGTTGGAAAAAATCCGCGTGGTCCTGAACTTGTCGTCCAACTCGCGCCCCTCGCCGTCGAACCAGCGGGCGCCTTGCAGCCGGTCCTTGACCGGATCGCGCGGGCGGTGGACGCCCAGTTTGCGATAGGTGCCATCGTTGCGATACAGCGTCTTGAACATCGAGGCGCGCCAGGGCCAGTGCATGACCGCAGGCGCGGCGCGCAGGAATTGCTGCGTTACGGGCCTGTCTTCGAAACGGGCCACGTTGTCATTGCCGAACAGCCGCCACGTCAGCGTGATGGCCGTGGCATCGGGCAGGGCGGCCAGAAGCGATTGCAAGGTCCGGTCGCCCACATGGATGTTCACGAATTCATCCACGTCCAGCGGCAGGATCCAGTCGGCGGATTTGACGATTTCGCGGTTCGCGGCATCCTTCATCGCGGTGAACTGGATACCGCCCTTGTCATATGGCCCGTCATTGCGCAGGTGCTTGACCAGGCCCAGATCGTCCAGCCGGTCCAGCATGGCATCGGTGCCGTCCTGACAGTCGTTGGAATAGACCAGGAAGCGGTCAAACCCGATGGCACGATGATGCGCCAGCCATTCCAGAAGGAAGGTCGCCTCGTTCCGCACGCAAAGGACTGCGAGTAAATTCAAGGGCTTATCCGCCATGGCTGAGGCGCTGCATCAGCTTTCCATATCCAGCGCAAGGGCATAGGCCACGCGCTCTGTCTCGGTCAGTTTGCATTCCAGCGCCTGTTTGTACAGGTCTTCGAATTCGGGCATGCCGTGCAATTCCTCGGCCTTGGCGCGGTGCCAGTCCAGACCCTTTTCATGCCATTCGCGCAGGGTGTCGTCCTGCATCAGCCGGTCATATTCGGCCCGCAGCCGCGGCACGTTGCGCTTGATGGTGATGTCCTTGAAATCGGACCAGTCCATGCGGATCCAGTAATTCAGCCCGATCGAGCGATCGACATGCAGGGCGCGGCCCCGCTGACGCTTGATCAGGAAGGATTCGGCAGACCGCAGCGCGTAGTGGTTCAGCTGGATCAGATCATAGCCGATGGATTTCTTCGAGGACCGCCAGCCGTTTTTCAAGACTTCCTTGGTCATGTCCTTGCCGGAACCGTTGACCCATTTCACCTGCGGCTCCAGCGCCTCGTCCAGCTTGTTGGGCCGGTGGCACGAGATTTTTTCATATGCGCCGATGTTCTTGAACATGGTCTTGAACCCCCAGACCGTGTGCGGCTTGGGGCAGAATTTCGGGGCTGCGGTGTCGAACTGGTCGATCACGAAATCGTCGTTCAGGCGGATCACGCCGTTATGGCCGAACAGCCGCCAAGTCATGGCCACGTTGGTGGCATCTGGCACCCGTTCGAAGAAATCGGGCAGGGTGCCGTTGCCGCAGCGGATGTTCATGAATTCGTCCACGTCGATATGGGCGATCCATTCGGCGTTTTTCAAAACATCCTCTTCGCGGGCATTGTCCAGCGCCCATTGCTGCGGGGAATTGCCCTGCCAGTTGTCGTTTTTGCGGTGTTGCAGCACGCCCATGTCCTGCAACCGGTCCAGAATTTCGCTGGTCCCGTCGGAACAATCGTTGGTGTAGATCAGGAAGTTATCGACCCCGATGGCGCGGTGATAGGCGACCCATTCGACAATATAGGGGGCTTCGTTCTTCATGCAGCCGACGATGACATTGCCGCTGCTGCCCTTTGGCAGTGTGCGCGGCGCCATCGGGGGGTAGGCGGCGGCCAGCTCTTCCTCGTTGACGTGGCCCATGCGGTTATGCGGCTTGAAGGCCGAGGTTTTCAGCTTTTCGAAATTCTGCAACGCCAGCGGGGGCATCAGTTTGCGCGCCGTGGCGGACAATTCGCCATCGTTCCTTGCCTCTTTGGCCGAGGTGGCGGCGGTCGGCGGTGCCTCGCCATTGGCTTGGGCCAGGGCGGAAAGGCGCTTTTCCTTTTCCTCTTTGGTGGCCTGGTTGATGCGCCACATGAAACCCAGCAGGTATTGCGTGGGGCGGAAGCCGAACATCGGGTCGGCCTCTTCCCAGACTTTTTTCGCGCGGGGTTTCTTGAACGGTTTCAGGGCGGGTTGGGTTTTCAGCAAGTCCTTGTTGGCCGCGTCAAAGGTTTTCGCCACGGCAGACAGGCTGGCGGGGTCGGTCGGATCGCCGCCCACCTCGATTTCATTCAGGAACTTGCGCCACAACGGGCGGGTGATGATGCGCTTGCGGCCCTTGAGAAGTTGCAGGAACAGCGCGTTCATCTGCCGGCCGCGCGCCACCCATGCGGCGGCGGGTTGGGCGGGCACATCGGCGGGCTGGGCGCGGCCGATACTTTCCGCAATATCAAAGGCTTCGCGCAATTCTTCGGTTGCGTCCTCGGAATAGAAACGCGCCTCGTCATAGGGGCGCAGGGTCACGGTGTCCTTGCCGAACACGCCTTCCCAATGGGCGACCAGCCGGGTGTAATCCAGCCAGAAGGGCGGGGTTTGCGTTTCCAGGAACTGCCCCGCCACGGGGTCGATCTTATGCGCGTCCAGCAGGCAATCGTCCCACCAATCCTTGGTGCCGGCCAGTTCCTGTTCCAGCGCCAGCGTGGCTCCGCGCCCTTCCATCACCGCGTTGGCATAGTGCCGCGCCAGCAGGGCGGATTGCTCATCCACATGGGCGAGGATGCGGATGTCATCCGAGAACCGGTTCAGCAGGATTTTCAGCCGCTCCAGCTCTGACACGCGATAGAGCGAGGCGCCAAGCTGGCTGGCCGACAGGATCATGTCGGTGGGGCTGATCGCGCCGATGTCGCGTTCCAGCCCGCTGGCGACTTCCTCCAAAAGGGCGGCCTGTTTGGCAGGCGCGATATAGCCGCGATTGAACCGCAGCGGGTCGATGTGATCGGGGTCGGTGACGGCCATATAAAGCCGCGTGTGGTTGTTCGGACCGGGCGAGCGGGGGAACAAGATGCCCTTGCCAGCCAGCTGTTCACGCTTGTCCGCCAACACTTGTTGCAGGCGCGCCGCGCTCACCTGTTCCAGACCGATATGCAGATGGATGCGCATGATTTACGCGACCTCCGGGTTTTGCGACGGGTTGGCATTGGCCTTGCCCCACCATTTCAAATCGCGCCCGATATGGGCCGAGATAAGGGCGGGCGCAGCAGGATCAGCCACGTCGTATTCAAGAAAATCATCCGCGCCGTCAAAGAATAGGCGCAGGGTGTCATAATGGCCGTCGATCCAGCGGATGCGCTGGTCGTCGGTGCCGCCATAGCCGCGCGGCAGGCCGGGGATGGCATGGCGCGGCAGGCGGTCGGTGCCAAGGTTGGACCAGCGCGCCATGCTGCCCGACAGCGCCTTTGCATCGCGGCGAGAGGCCAGGAAACGCACGCCGGGATGGGCGGCGCGTAACGCGCGGAGCAGCGCCAGATCGGTCTGCGGCCAAAGCGTCAGCTTTTCGCGCAGGCAGGACAATTCGGTGAAGACGTCGAACTCCTCCATCCCCGCCAGCGGGTCGCCCGCGCCGTAATAGCCGCGATACATCAGATCGCCCACGAAGGCGCGGTGCAGGTCCACGTTGTCGGTCTGGCGGATGCGAATGCGGTAATCGGCCACCTTCAGCCCCGACAGTTTCAACGCCCGTGCAAGCGTGGTCGTGCCCGACTTCGGCAAGCCCAGGTTGACGATGCGCAGGCGCGGCTGGCTCATCCGGCAAGCCCCAGCTTGGCGATCAGTTTCTCCTCCTCGGGGGGGAGGGTGCTGGCCGCTTTCAGTTGCGCGCGCATGTCCTGATATTCGGCCCGTTCCAGCAATTCGTCGCGCTTGGCGATATGCAGGGCAACGGCTTCTTTATGCAGGGCGTCAATTTCGGGGTCTTCGCGCAGGCGCGCCATTTCCGCCTTGAGGTCGGGAAGGTAACGCTGGATGGATGTATCCTGCCACGCGGGGTCGTTGCGTTCGCGCCAATAGGTGTCATCGAAGGCGCGGTTTTCGCGGTTCACGTCGCCGCGGTCGTTCTTGACCAGATAGCTGTCGAGCGACCGCAAGGCATAGTGGTTCAGCGTCGCAAAATCCCGCGCGCCCTTGGCGGGAAACTTGCGGATGCGGCGCGGGTTGGCAGCGACCAGGAATTTATGCGGCACCTTGCGCCCAGATCCGTCGGTCCAGTTGGGGCGGCGTTTCGGCGGCAGTTTCCCTTTGAAAAAGGGCCGGTGCGCGCCAAAATATTGCAGTGGAAAATCGTTTCGCATCAGCGACTTGACCTCGACTGCGGATTCGCCGCACCACAGGTCGGGATTGTGCGAGCGGGTGAATTGCGCGATCACCGGCTTATCCACGTAATCGTCGATCTCATCGTTCGCGAAGAACTGGAAGGTCACGGAAATCGCCTGCGGGTTGCCGCATGCCTCGATCAGGGCGGGGATGGTGTGATCCCCGACATGGATGTTCAAGAACTCGTCCACATCCGCAACCCAGACCCAGTCGGCATTCAGCACGACATCGCGCTTGGCGGCGTCTTTCAACGCCTCCATCTGGTAATTTCGCCCCTCTGCGGGGTTCGGGTAATGTTCGACAATGCCGCGGGCGGCAAGCGCATCCAGCATCCGGTCGGTCGCATCGCTGCAATCGTTTGAATAGAAAAGAAAATCCGTCACCCCGATGATGCGGTGAAAGGCGATCCATTCCAACAGGAAAGGGCCTTCGTTTTTCACGCAGGTAACGGCGGTGATTTTCATCGCCGCGTTGGATTGGTCTGGTCGGGTCATGCTCGGCCCCTGTGTTGCGCCCTTCGGATTGATCCCGATTGTGGACGATATTTCTTAGCCGAAACCATAGAAATCCGCGCATGATTGGTCAACTTTATGCCGGATTTTAAGCACCCCGCGCGACAATAGGGCAACGTGCGGGCAAGCGCGGCAACGCGCCCCATGAACTTTAGTCGCCTTGACCTTGCTTTTTAGCGGCGGCAGGGTCCGCGATGAGGGAGAATTGATCCATGAACAAACCGAGTTCCATCGACGCTGTGCAGGACCTGCTGGCAGGCCAGAATTACGTGTGTGGGCGGGCGCTTGCCACCGTCACCTTCCTGTCGCTGACCCTTGGCCGCCCGCTGTTTCTGGAAGGCGAGGCAGGCACCGGCAAGACCGAGATCGCCAAGGCCATTGCCGCTGGGCTGGGCCGCAAACTGATCCGGCTGCAATGCTACGAAGGGCTGGACGCATCCAGCGCCGTCTATGAATGGAACTTTGCCGAACAGATGATCGCCATCCGCACCGCCGAGGCCTCGGGCGGGGCCGACCGCGACGTGCTGAAAAACGAGCTGTTCACCGAGGAATACCTGATCGAACGCCCGCTTTTGCAGGCGATGCGCGACCAGCCCGGCGGCCCGCCCGTGCTGCTGATCGATGAGATCGACCGCACGGATGAACCGTTCGAGGCTTTCCTGCTCGAAGCGCTGTCCGATTTCCAGGTGACGATCCCCGAACTTGGCACGATCAAGGCGCCCGAACCGCCCATCGTGATCCTGACCTCGAACCGCACGCGCGAAGTCCATGACGCGCTCAAACGCCGCTGCCTGTATCACTGGGTCGATTACCCCGAATTCGAACGCGAGGTCGAAATTCTGCAAGCCCGCGCACCCGAAGCGGCTGATGCCCTCAGCCGCGAGGTCGTCGCCTTCGTCCAGCAACTCCGCACCGAGGATCTGTTCAAGAAACCCGGCGTAGCCGAAACCATCGACTGGGCCAAATGCCTGCTGGCGCTGGACGTGATCAGCCTGTCCCCCGAAGTCATCGCAGATACGATCGGTGCGATCCTGAAATACCAGGACGACATCCAGAAGCTGCAAGGATCGGAAGCGAAGCGCATCCTCGACGAGGCCAGCGCCGCCGCAGAACCCGCATGACCCGAAAGGCTCTTCATTGTTCTGCAAATACCGCAGGGGTGTGGGGGCAGCGCCCCCGCATGATCTGCCATGGCTGAATATCTGCCGCTGGAACTGCCAGACGATCCGAAGCTGACCCATAATATCACCTATTTCGCCCGCGCCCTGCGCAAGGCGGGTCTGCCCATTGGCCCCGGCCGGGTGATCGACGCGGTCCGCGCGGTCGAGGCGGCAGGATTTACCGAGAAATACGACTTTTACTGGGTCTTGCACGCCTGTTTCGTGAACCGGCCCGAACACCGCACCGTCTTCAACCAGGTGTTCCGGCTGTATTGGCGCGACCCGCGCTACATGGAACATATGATGGCCATGATGCTGCCCGCCATTCGCGGCGTGCAGGAGGACCGCCCCGCGCAGGCGGCGGAAAAACGCGCCGCCGAGGCGCTGCTGGACGGGGCCGACCGCGAGGTCGAACAGGACGAGCCGAAAGAGGAAGAAACCCAGATCGAGGTCGATGCCTCGATGACCATTTCCTCGGAAGAAAAGCTGAAGACGCTGGATTTCGAATTGATGTCCACCGAAGAGGTGGCGCAGGCCAAGCGGATGCTGGCGCGGCTGAAACTGCCGGTCAAGCCGCTCAAATCGCGCCGCACCATGGCGTCCAGCCGCGGGCACCTGCTGGACTGGCGCAAGACGCAAAGCGCCGCCATGCGCAAGGCGGGCGAAATTCACGAACTGGCGATGAAAAAGCACCGCACCCGCTGGCCCAACCTTGTGGTACTTTGCGATATTTCCGGCTCGATGAGCCAATACAGCCGGATGGTTTTGCATTTCCTCCACGCGGTTGCCAATGAAAAAGGGGCGGGCTGGGCAAAGGTCCACGCCTTTACCTTTGGCACGCGGCTGACCAATATCACCCGCCACTTGGCCACCCGCGATGTCGATCAGGCGCTGGCCGCCGCAGGGTCAGAGGCGCAGGATTGGGAGGGCGGCACCCGCATCGCCGCCTGCCTGCATGATTTCAACCGCGACTGGTCGCGCCGCGTGATGGGGCAGGGGGCCGTGGTGCTGTTGATCACCGACGGGCTGGATCGCGACAGCGATGCCGATCTGGCCATGGAAATGCAGCGCCTGCACCTGTCCGCGCGCCGTCTGATCTGGCTGAACCCCTTGCTGCGCTGGGACGGGTTCGCGCCGAAAGCCGCCGGCATCAAGGCGATGCTGCCGCATGTCGATGCCTTCCGCGCGGGGCATTCCATTGCCTCGCTCGAAGAGTTGGCGCAGGCCATTTCCCGCCCCGGTGACGCGGGCGAGAAAGACCGGCTGATGCGGGCGATTTCCGGCTGATCCATGCCGTTTGCGAAAAATCCTTTGAACAAAACAGCGCGCTGATCTGTTGTTGCACCAAGGAGCCGCCACGCGCGGCGGGAGCAACAAGGAATACCCTGATGACCAAGACCATCTTGAAAAATACTACCGCGCTGGCCCTGTGTCTGGGCTTGGGCCTGCCAACGACCCTGCCTGCACAGACCGCCGGTGCGGATGTCCAGATCGAAGCGCAGCGCCCCGGTGAAAGCGCGATGGAATACAAGCAGCGCCTGAACAAGGCGCGACTGGACGCACGGCTGGCCGCGCAGCAGGGCGATGGCGCCGCCGAATCAGATGAACCCGCACCCGCAGATGACGCTGCTGACACCGCCCGCAGCGAAGCGCAGGCCGCCCGGCAGGCAGAACGTCAAGCCCAACGGCAGGCCGAACGCGAAGCCGCTCGTGCTGAATTGCAGGCCGAGCGCAAAGCCCAACGCCAGGCTGAACGAGAAGCCGCCCGCGCTGAATTGCAAGCCGAACGTCAAGCCGAACGTCAGGCTGCCCGCGCGGCGGCCGCGGCGGCCGCCAATGGCGGCGAGGCCGCGCAAGTCACCAACCAGACGGTGACCGAGGACAACTCGCGCTCGTCCAGCGAAGAGTTCACCAACCGCGTGGACCAGAACGTGCGGACGCAGGGCAACCCCGACGAGCGTGCCTATGCGCCGGGTGGCAGCATGGACCCCGATGCCGGCGCCGCCGGTTCCAACACGGCGAATACCGCCGCGCCCGCGCGCTCCGGCAAGAATGACGGGCTGTCCAACGTGGGCAAACTGGCGATCCTGGGCCTTGGCGCTTATGCCGTGGGCAAGATTCTGTCGAATGGCGACAAGGTTGTGTCCAACACCGGCGACCGCGTGGTGGTCGAACGCAACGGTGATTTCGTCGTGCTGAAGGATGACGACGTGCTGATCCGCCGCCCCGGCAGCGATGTGAAAACCGAAACCTTTGCCGATGGATCGACCCGTTCGACCGTGTCCAACGCGGACGGTGTGCGCATCGTGACCATCCGCGCCGCCGACGGCACCGTGCTGCGCCGCACGCGCATCATGCCGAACGGACAAGAGGTCGTTCTGTTCGACGACACCCGGCAGGTCGCCGCCGTAGAGGTGAACAAGCTGCCGCAAGTCACGGACCGCACCGTCGAATATGGCAAGACCGACGAGGCAGAGTTGCAACGCGCGCTGGCCGCCAACCTGCAAGGGCTGGACCGTCGCTTTTCGCTTAGCCAGATCCGCAACATCGCCGCGGTGCGCAAACTGGTGCCGGAAATCGCCGTTAACCAGGTGAATTTCGAGACCGGCAGCGCCACGATCCGCCCCGAGGAAGCGCGCGAACTGGCCGCGCTTGGCCGCGCCATGAAGGACACGATCACCGCCAATCCCGGTTCTGTCTTTCTGGTCGAGGGCCACACCGATGCCGTGGGCGGCGGGGGCTATAACCTTGCCCTGTCCGACCGCCGTGCCGAAACGCTGGCGCTTGCGTTGACCGAATATTTCGATGTGCCGCCGGAAAACATGATCGTTCAGGGCTATGGCGAAAGCGATCTGAAGGTGATGACCGAGGGCGCGTCGCGTATCAACCGCCGCGCATCCGTCCGCAACATCACGGCCTTGCTGAATTAAACGAGAGACATTTTGTGTGGAGCGCGTCCGGCCCAGGCCGGGCGCGTTTGTCTGCGTTTTTTAGATCGTTTGGTGAAATTTGATTCAAATCATTCCGTTTTCTGAATGCATGATGCATTTCAAGTTCAGAAAACCAAAACCGGAAAGGAAGGATCATGCCTTTGAACTGGAAAACGGGCGGGCTTTTGCTGGGCTTCGTCTTCTTTCTCGCGGTGCTGCTGGTCAAACCCATCGGGGTGTCCACGCAATTCGTGATTCTGGACGGGATCGTGGCCGACACGCTGAACCCCGATTTCATCACGAAAACCGACGAGGGATATACCTCGACCAATGCTTACATGGCAAAATCGAACGGCAAATACGCGAAAAATGCATCCAACCCGCTGAATTACAGCTTTGTTTTCGTGCTGGCGATGATGGCGGGCGCGTTCCTGTCCACGATGGCGCGCGGCGGCATCGACCGGGCCGAACGCACCATGCCCGCGATCTGGCGGGCCAACTTCGGTGACGGGGCGGGCAGACGCTATGCCATGGCCTTTGTCGGCGGATTCGTCGTGCTGTATGGCGCGCGGCTGGCGGGCGGCTGCACTTCGGGTCACATGATGTCCGGAATGATGCAGACCTCGATCTCGGGCTACATCTTTACGCTTGGCGCATTTGCTGCCGCGATCCCCGTGTCCCTGATGATGTTCAAGAAGGAGGGCTAAGCCATGCAACTGATCCTCGCGATCTTAATCGGTGGCGCGTTCGGCGCGGTGCTGGACCGGATCGGGGCGACCAACCCCAACTGGATCGGGCGGATGCTGTCGCTGAAGCACCTGCACCTGATGAAAACCATCCTGCTGGCCATTGGTACCGGGTCGATCCTGATGTTTGGCGGGCAAATGCTGGGGTTTGTGGACGTGGGTCATATGTCGGTGAAAGCGGCCTATGCGGGCGTGTTCATCGGTGGCCTGCTGCTGGGCGCGGGCTGGGCGGCATCGGGCTTCTGCCCCGGCACCGGCGTCTGCGCCGCGGCGTCGGGCCGCAAGGACGCTTGGTTCTTCATCGCGGGCGGGCTGCTGGGGGCCGCGGCCTACATGGCGACCTACCCGATGTGGAAAGCCAGCGGCCTGCTGGACAATGTCGCGGGCGGCAAGGTGACGCTGGGCAGCGTGCCGGGGTCCAAGTTCGACGGTATCCTGGCGATGCAGGGCGATATCCTTGGCATCGTGCTGGGGCTTGGCTTTGTCGTGATTGCCTTCATCCTGCCGGAACGGCTGTTGGGGGATGCGTCCGGTGCCGAATTGCCTGCCGAATAAAATGTTCGAAATGTGAAACCGAAACGGCCATCCGTCTGGGCGGCCGTTTTGCTTTGGTTCGGGAATTCCATGTTCGGCCGGTCATTGAACCGCGCAGGAACAAGCCTTTTCCTTCGGGGCTGCTATGCTAAAGTTGAAGGGATAGGGTGGGCCGCGACATGCTAGGCTGGCCCGCGAATGAGCCCATTGGGAGGTGGATCATGGACCGTTTCGACAACATTCCCGAAACCGCGCTGGACTGGCATCGCAAGGGCAAGGGCGCGGTGCTGGCCACGGTGGTCGAAACATGGGGCAGTGCCCCGCGCCGTGTGGGCAGCCAGCTGGCGATTTCCGGCGCGGGCGAGATCGAAGGTTCGGTCTCGGGCGGGTGCGTCGAAGGCGCGGTGGTGGTCGAGGCGCTGGAGGCGCTGGAAACCGGCGAACAGCGGCTGCTGGAATTCGGCGTCAGCGATGGCGATGCCTTTGCCGTTGGGCTGGCCTGTGGCGGCACCATCCGCGTGCTGGTCGAACCCGTGGGCAAGGTCATGCCCGAGGATATGCTGGAAGACCTGGTCGCTAGTCGCAGCCAGCGCCGCGCCGTGGCCTATGTGGTGAACACCGGAACCGGCGCGAGGGAATTGGCGCGCGAGGGGTTTGAACAAAGGTTCCTCATGGACCGGTCCGGTTTCGAGGAGGACGGCCAGACCTTTGTCGCCATCCACAACCCGCCGCTGCGGATGCTGATCGTCGGCGCGGTGCATATCGCGCAGGCGCTGGTGCCGATGGCGCGGATCGTCGGCTATGACCCGATTCTGATCGACCCGCGCGAGGCCTTTGGCAGCCAATCGCGTTTCCCGGGCGAACGTATCCTGCACGACTGGCCGGACGAGGCGGTGAAAACGCTGGGGCTGGACGCGCGCACCGCGCTGGTTCTGCTGACCCATGATCCGAAACTGGACGATCCCGCGCTGGAGGCCGCGCTGCGGTCTGAGGTGTTTTATATCGGCGCGCTGGGGTCCAGCCGGACCCATGCGAAACGGGTCGAGCGGTTGGCGGAAAAAGGCTTTAGCGGCAACGAGATAGGCCGTATTCATGGCCCCGTCGGGCTGGACATCGGTGCGGCTGGCCCGTCCGAGATCGCGCTGTCGATCCTGGCCCAGGCCACGGCCATTCTGCGCGGGAAACACGGATGAAATTCGGGCATGTGCCAGTCGGGCAGGCCGGGGGCGCGATCCTTGCCCATTCCATGCAGGCCCGATCCGCGCAAGATCAGGGGGCAAAGCCCTATCGCATCGGCAAGGGCACGGTTCTGACGGCGCAGCACCTTAACGATCTGGCGGCGGCGGGGGCGACCGAACTGACCGTCGCACGGCTGGAGGCGGGCGACCTGACAGAGGATGACGCGGCGCAGGCACTGGCCACCGCCCTGGTCCCCGATCCGGCGGGGCAGAATATCCGCATTTCCGGCGCGGGGGCGGGGCGGGTCAACCTGTATGCCGAATGCGCCGGTATCGTGCAGATCGACGCGGCCGCCGTCGCCGCGCTGAACGACGTGGACCCGATGATCACCGTGGCCACCGTCGCGCCCTATGCCCGCATGGGGGCAGGGGGTATGATCGCCACGTTGAAAATCATCTCTTATGCCGTGCCTGCCTCGCGGTTGGAACAGGCCGGGGCCATGGCGCGCGCGGCGATCAGGCTGTTGCCGACCGAATTCCGGTCGGCCACGCTGATTGAGACCGCGTCCGAGGCTGCGCCAAGCGAGAAGGGGCGCATTGCCACCCAGGCCCGTGTCGACCAGTTCGGGATGGAACTGACACCACGCGTGGTGGTCCCCCATGCCGAGGCGCCGCTGGCGCAGGCGATAGCAGATGCGCCGGGCGAGATGGTTCTGATCCTGACGCAAAGCGCCACCTCTGACGCCCATGATGTCGCGCCCGAGGCGTTGCGGCAGGCGGGGGGCGCGGTGATCCGTTTCGGGATGCCGGTCGATCCGGGCAACCTGTTGTTCCTGGGGCGGATCGGCGCAAAGCCGGTGATCGGGCTGCCGGGCTGCGCGCGGTCATTGGCGCTGAACGGGGCGGATTGGGTGCTGAACCGCGTGGCCTGCGGGCTAGTGGTGACGGGCGCGGATATTGCCGCCATGGGCGTGGGCGGGCTGCTCAAGGAAATCCCCTCGCGGCCGATGCCGCGCGCGCGGAAAGGGTAGGGGGCGCCGCTTGCGCGGCGCGCCTTCGGCGTGAGTATTTTTGGCAAAATGAAAACGGGGCGGGTCAGCCAGTGGTGTTGCTGTTCGTGGCGGCGTGCAGGCTGTGCAGGAATTCATGCGCCTGCATCCGCACGTGGCCTGAGGACAAGTCGGCTTCGGACACGACCACATGGGCGACGGACGGGTCGTTTAATGAGGCCCCGATCTGGCAGGGTTTGTGAAAGATCGCCTCGTATCCCGAACGGAAATAGCCAAAGAACCCCTTGTGCGGGATCAGGTCGCGGATTTCCTCGCGGGTGAATGTCAAGCCGTCGGCGATCATGTCGGCCAAGCGGCGCGTGTTGCCCGAACGCGAGAAGTATATGAGCAGCGGTGGTGTCATGCCGTGTAAGATGGCGCTGCACGCCATGGTTGTCCTTGACGCAAGTCAAAGGCGGATCAGTTTCCACCCTCGTCATGGAAACGGTAGGCATCGGCGGCGGCGCGGCGGATCGCGTTGGATTTATGCACAGTCTCTTGATACTCGGCCTCGGGATCGCTGTCATAGACAACGCCGCCACCGGCCTGGATATAGAGTTTGCCATCCTTCAGGATCGCGGTGCGCAGGGCGATGCACATATCCATGTCGCCGCCCGCGCTGAAATAGCCCAGGCCGCCGCCATAGACGCCGCGTTTTTCGGGCTCCAGCTCGTCGATGATTTCCATCGCGCGGACTTTGGGCGCGCCCGATACGGTGCCCGCGGGCATGCCGGCGAAGAAGGCGGACAGGGCGTCTTGATCGTCGGCCAATTCACCCACCACGTTGGACACGATGTGCATGACATGGCTGTAGCGTTCGATGATGAACTGTTCGGTCGGTTTGACGGTGCCGATTTTCGCCACGCGGCCCACGTCGTTGCGGCCCAGATCGAGCAGCATCAGGTGTTCGGCCAGCTCTTTCTGGTCGGCCATCAGGTCGGCCTCGTTCGCGCGGTCCTGTTCCGGTGTCGCGCCGCGCGGGCGGGTGCCTGCGATGGGGCGGATCGTCACCTCGCGGCCGAAGACCCGCACGAGGATTTCCGGCGAGGCGCCGACGACCTGGAAACCGCCGAAGTTGAAAAAGAACATGAAGGGCGAGGGGTTGGTGCGCCGCAGGCTGCGATAGAGCGTGAACGGCGGCAGCGGGAAATCCACGGTCCAGCGTTGCGAGGGCACCACCTGAAAGATGTCGCCCGCGCGGATGTATTCCTTGGCCTTTTCCACGGCGGCCAAGTAATCGCCATGGGCGAAATTCGATACCGGTTCTCCGGGTTCGTGCGCCTCGCCCAGGTCGCGGGCGGTTTGCGGCAGCGCGCGGTCTAGGTCGCGCAGCGCGTCCATCACCCGTTCGGCGGCCTGCGCATAGGCGGCGCGGGCCGATTGCCCGCCCGCAGCCCAGACGGGGGACACCACGGTCACCTCGCCCTTCACCCCGTCCAGCACGGCGACCACGGTGGGGCGCATCATGGTGGCATCGGGCAGGCCAAGCGGGTCGGGATTGACATCGGGCAGGTGTTCGACCAGCCGGATCATGTCATAGCCGAGATAGCCGAACAGGCCCGCCGAGGCAGCGGGCAGATCCGCGGGCAGGTCGATCCGCGATTCCGCGATCAGCGCGCGCAGGTTGTCCAGCGGGTCGCCATCCTGATCGTCAAAGGCGGCGTTGTCGAAACGGGCGTTGCGGTTGATCCGGCTTTTGTCGTCGTGGCATTGCCAGACCAGGTCGGGCTTCATGCCGATGATGGAATAGCGGCCGCGCACTTCGCCGCCGGTGACCGATTCCAGCATGAAGGCATCGCGCTGCGCGCCGGTCAGTTTCAGCATCAGGGACACGGGCGTGTCCAGATCGGCCGCGATGCGGGCGTAAACGATCTGGTTCTCGCCGGCGTCATGGGCCTTGGCGAAAGCGTCGAAAGAGGGGATCAGTTCCACGGGTGGCGTGCCTTGTTCTTAACGGAAATTGGCGTGAACGGCGTTCAGCGCCGCTTGGTCCAGGGTGACGCCGGCGGCCTCGCGGATCTGGTTCGCATAGGCATCGTACAGATCCTGCGCCAGGCCGGTGGTGGCCTCTTCCTCAAGCGAGGCGCGCAGGGCGGCGACGCGCGGGTTGCTCTCGTCGGGGCCGTTCACCGCGTCCAGTTGCACCAGCACGACCGAGCCAAGACCGGGGGATACCGCCAGTTCGCCCGGCTGCATGTCAAACACCTGCGCCATCATGGCGATGGGGGTGCCAAGGGGCTGCTGGCCCCGCAGCTGGCCTTCGGCGGTGACCAGTTCCAGACCGTTCGCCGCAGCCTCGCCCGCCATGGTGGCACCTTCGCGGATACGCTCGGCGATGGCTTCAGCTTGCGCGGTCAGGCGGCGCTCTGTTTCGTCGCTTTCCCAACCTGCGATGACCTGATCGCGGACCTCGTCCAGCGGGCGGATTCGCGGCTCGATCATCTTTTCAAGGCGCATGGCGACGATGCCGTCATCGTCCAGCGTGATGATTTCGGGGTAGTCATCGGCGGTCAGCGCGGCGGCGGCATCGCGGAAGGCAGTGTAGCCTGCCACGCCTTCGCCGGTGTCGCGGTGCCAATTGACAGTGCCAAGCTCCATCTCGGTTTCCTCGGCCACCTGTTCCAGCGTCGCGCCACCGGCCAGAAGCTGGTCGATATCCGCGGCCTTGGACTGGATGTAGCGGGCGGCGCGGTCTGCGGCCAGTTCGTCACGCAGGGCGGGCAGGGCGTCTTCGTAGGTGGTGACCCGCGCCTCCAGCACGCCGTTCACGCGAAACAGGGCCGGGCCAAGATCGGTCTGGAACGGGCCGACGACCTGTCCGGTTTCGGCGGCGAACACGGCATCGGCCGCCGCACCCAGATCATCGCGGGCCACGTCGCCCAGATCCACATCGGACAGTTCCAGCCCGCGCGCGGTCACGGCCGCGTCAAAGCTGCCACCGGCGTCGATGGCGCTGCGCGCCTCGGCCGCAGCTTCCTCGTTCGGGAAGGCCAGCCGTTCGACAAGGCGGCGTTCGGGCGTGTTGAATTCGGCCTCGCGCTCGGCATAGGCGTCGCGCAGGGATTGCTCGTCCACCTCGACGGTGTCCAGCACCATGTCGGGGGACAGCAGGGTATAGGTGATGCGCTTCATCTCGGGCGCGGTGTAGCGGGTGATATTGTCCTGGTAATAGGTCGTCAGCGCATCCTCGGTGGGCATGGGCAGCGGTTCGGCCAGATGGGTGTGATCCAGCCGCAGGAAAGAGATATCGCGCCGCTCTGCCGCGTAGGCGACCAGCGTGTCCACGTAATTGTCGGGCATTGCCACGCCGGACACCACGGCCCCTTGCAGCAGGGTGCGGGCGGTTTCCTCGCGCAGGTCGTTTTCGAATTCGGCCTCGCTCATGTTGACCTGGTCCAGCGCGAATTTATAGGTATCGCGGTCGAAACTGCCGGACGGGCCCTGAAAGGCAGGGATGCCATGAATTTGCTTGGCAAGGGTGGCGTCGCCCACGGACAGGCCGATGCGGTCCGCCTCGCTGTCCAGCGCGGCCTTGGCGATCAGCTGGCCGATCACCATGCGGTCCAGACCGAATTTCTGCGCGGTGGCAAAATCCATCGGCTGGCCGGTCTGCGCCTCTAGCGCGCGCAGTTCCTGTTGCAGGGTGCGGGCGTATTCATCAAGGCTGATTTCCTCGTCGCCGACCGATCCGACCGCGCGCACACCCGAGGAGAACCCGGTGATGCCAAAGCCGCCAAGCCCAAGGATCAGCATCCCCATCAGAACCCAGACGACCGATTTGCCAATGCTGCCTTTTGCCATGCCAATGCTGCCTTTTGCCATGCCGATATGCCCTTTTTCCTGCAATATGGCCCCGTTTCAAAGGGCCTTTGCGCGTGTTTAAGGCGTGGAGGCCACGGGGGCAAGAGGGAGGGCGACTCGCGACAGCCGGTCGAACAGGTGGCCTATGCCCGACACATCGATATTGGCAAAGGCTAGGCGCAGCTGGTGGCTGCCCGATGCGTCACCCACGGGGGTGAACATGGTGGCGGGCAGGGCCAGTACGCCGGCCTCGCGCACAAGGTGGCGCGCGAACAGATCTGCGCGCAGATCGAACGGGTGCTGGACATAGGCGAAATAGGCACCGCAGCCCAAAAGGTGCCAGCCCTGCGCGTGAAGCTGCGGAAAACCGCCCATGATCGCGGCGCGGCGGTGCAGGATTTCGGCCCGCTCGCCTGCCAGCCAGTCGCTCAGGTTTTCCAGCCCCCACAGTGCCGCCTTCTGGCCCAGCTGGCTGGGACAGATGGTGGTGGCGTCGATGAACTTTTCGGCCTCGGCCAACCGTTTCGGGGATGCGACCATCGCCCCGACACGGTGGCCGGTCAGGCGGTAAGCCTTTGAAAAGGAATAAAGATGCACCAGCGTGTCATCCCAATGGGGATCGGTGAACAGGTCATGCGGCGCGGCGCTGTGGCTGTGTTCACGCGAATGGAAATCGCGATAGGTTTCA
The DNA here is from genome assembly GCA_002366795.1 of Rhodobacteraceae bacterium UBA3069. Classification (GTDB taxonomy): domain Bacteria; phylum Pseudomonadota; class Alphaproteobacteria; order Rhodobacterales; family Rhodobacteraceae; genus UBA3069. Next base: position 26,212 of record DFBX01000012.1, read on the forward strand.
TCGACGATCAACGCCAGCCCGTGCCTGCGCGCCAGATCACGAAAGGCCGACAGCATGTCGGCGGGGTATTCCGCGCCGGTGGGGTTGTTCGGCGTGACCAGCACGATGGCGCGGGTGCGGGCGGTGATCAGGTGCTGCGCCGCGTCGATATCGGGCAGCAGACCGGCAAGACAGGGCAGCGGCACGGCCCGCACGCCCGACATATCCAGCCACATTTTATGGTTGAAATACCATGGGGTTGGCAGCAACACCTCGTCCCCCTCGCCGCAGAGGGTGGCGATGGCGGCCGCAAAGGCCTGATTACAGCCCGAGGTAATGGCGACCTGTTGCGCCTGCACTTCGCCGCCATAGATGCGGACGGTGCGTTCGGCCAATGCCTCGCGCAGGGCGGGCAGGCCCAGGTCGGGGCCATAGAGATGGGTGGATGTGTCGTGCAGCGCCTCGGCCATGGCGGCGCGCAGTCCTTCTGGCGGGGCTGCGACGGGTGCGGCCTGCGACAGGTTCAGAAGCGGGCGATCCACCGGGAAGGTCATTCCCGCGACCCAGGATTTCGCCTGGGAAATGGGCGATGCGAAAGTGGCTTGCGTCCGCGTTGTCATCGCCGGGTCAGTTCGGTGCCGCGATAGGGCTGCACATATTGCAGCGCCATATCCCACGGGAAGAAGATCCAGGTGTCTTGCGACACTTCGGTGATGAAGGTATCGACCTGCGGGCGGCCCTTGGGCTTGGCATAAACGGTGGCGAAATGCGCATTGGGATACAGCTTGCGCACCAGTTCCAGTGTCTTGCCCGAATCCACCAGGTCATCGACCACAAGGATGCCGGTGCCGTCGCCCATGATTTCGGCGTCGGGGGATTTCAGCACCACGGCCTCGGACTGGTCCTGATGGGAATAGGATTCCACGCTGATCGTATCGACGGTGCGGATGTCCAGCTCGCGCGCGACGATCATCGCGGGGGCCATGCCGCCACGGGTGATGGCAACGACTGCTTTCCACGCGCCTGCATCGGGGCCTTGCCCGTCCAGCCGCCACGCCAGCGCGCGGCTGTCACGGTGGATCTGGTCCCAGCTGATGTGAAAGCCTTTTTCGTGGGGCAGGCGATCGGTCATGGCGTTGGTCCTTTGTAAGTGGGTCAGGTCGCGATGCGCAGGGCCATGACGCCCAGCATCGCAGCCGCAGCGCGGTCAACGAACGCTTTGGATTTTTGATAGAGCTGACGGATGGCCGGAATGGTCAGCCCCATGGTCACCGCAGCATAAAACAGGATTTCCAGCACAAAGTGGTTGGCCAGCACCAAAGCCGCGTCGGTGCCGGTGGGCATGGCGGGGAAGACCGTGGTGAAAATGGCGGCGATAAACACAACGGCCTTGGGGTTGGCGAAATTGGTCAAAAGCCCAAGTTTCAGCCCGTTCACGCCGGTCGGTGCGTCGAAATCCGATGCGTTGCTGGCATTGCGCCACAGCGTGACCGCCAGCCAGATCAGGTAGGCGGCCCCCGCCAGTTTCAGCGCGACAAACGCCCAAGGGGCCACTGCAAACAGGGCGGTCAGGCCCAGAACGGCCAGAAGGCTCCAACTGACCGCGCCGGTGGCAAGGCCAAGCCCGCACAGGAACCCCGCGCGTCGCCCGTCGGAAAGCGCCGCCCGCAGCATTGCCATAATCGCAGGCCCCGGAGAGGCAAGCGCCCCCAATAGGCCAAGATTGAAGGCAATGAGCGATGCGGCGTCTAACATGTCAGTCCTTGCGGCCGGTCACGACGTCGATGTCGGGCGCGTCAACGGCCTTCATGCCGACGACGTGGTATCCCGCATCCACGTGCAGGTTCTCGCCCGTCACGCCGCTGCCCAGATCGGACAGCAGGTAAAGCGCGGATTTGCCCACATCGTCGGTGGTGACATTGCGGCGCAGGGGCGAGTTCAGCTCGTTCCATTTCAGGATATAGCGGAAATCGCCGATGCCCGATGCGGCCAGCGTCTTGATCGGGCCGGCGGAAATGGCGTTGACGCGGATGCCGTCCTTGCCCAGATCCTCGGCCAGGTATTTCACCGATGCTTCAAGCGCGGCCTTGGCCACGCCCATCACGTTGTAATGCGGCATCACCTGTTCGGCCCCGTAATAAGTCAGGGTCAGGGCGCTGCCGCCTTCGTTCATGATCTTTTCGGCGCGCTGGATCACGGCGGTGAAGCTGTAGCAGGACACATCCAGCGTCAACAAGAAGTTGTCGCGGCTGGTATCGACGTAACGGCCGCGCAGTTCGGATTTGTCGGAAAAGCCGATGGCATGGACCAGGAAATCGAATTTGCCCCATTTCGCCTCGATCTCGGCAAAGGCGGCGTCGATCGACGCCGGGTCGGATACGTCGCAATCGATCAGCGTTTCGACACCCAGTTGTTCGGCCAGCGGCGCCACCCGTTTGCGGAACGCATCGCCCATATAGGTAAAGGCCATTTCGGCCCCGGCATCGGCACAGGCCTTGGCAATGCCCCATGCGATGGACTTGTCATTGGCAAGCCCCATGATCAGCCCGCGTTTCCCCGCCATCAGATTGTTTGACATTATTCGTTCCCAGCCCAAGATAGATGTTGGAAACCGTTTAGGGGATCGGCCGCGTCGCATCAAGAGCGGCCGTTTCCAAAGAAAAAGAAGTGTGGCACGTAACGTCATGGGTGAAACCGTGCTGTTCTCTTTCTATATAAATTGACCAAAAGGTAAAATAATGAGCGACAGACACGGCATATTCGCAGGGGATGACCCTTTTGCCATCGCCCAATCATGGTTGGACGAGGCCGAAAAGAGCGAGGTCAACGACCCAAATGCCATCGCCCTTTCGACGGTGGACGCTAGCGGTATGCCGAACGCGCGCATGGTCCTGCTGAAAGAGATCGAGGGGCAGGGCGCGCCATCCGGCGGGGCGTTCGTTTTCTATACCAATTACGAAAGCGCCAAGGCGCAGGAAATCGAACAGGCGGGCAGGGCGGCCTTTGTCATGCATTGGAAATCGCTGCGCCGACAGGTCCGCGTGCGCGGCGATGTCGTGCGCGAAGAGGGGCCGCAGGCGGATGAGTACTACGCCTCGCGCTCGCTCAAATCGCGGCTGGGCGCATGGGCCTCGCAGCAATCGCGGCCCTTGTCGTCGCGTTCGGCGCTGATGGCCGAGGTGGCCAAGATCACCGCGACCAAGGGGCCGAACCCGCCACGGCCATCCTTTTGGGGAGGTTTCAGAATCATCCCGAAAGAGATTGAGTTTTGGGCAGACGGGGCGTTTCGCTTGCACGACAGGTTCGCGTGGCGGCGTGAAACACGAGAAGAAAACTGGAAAATCACACGACTCAACCCGTGAATTTCGCGTGACGTGAAATGCAACGGGTTGAAAATGGTTCATTTTCCCCTTGCTTCCGGGGCCTGTATTGGCCCATGAGAGTAAAGAACTTGGGGACAGATTTGGTGGGTGGAAAGCTTTGACACAAGACGTGAATGGCACCCGCAGAATACACGGTCAGGTAAAGTGGTTTGACCCCGTCAAGGGGTTTGGGTTTGTAGTCGCCGACGATGGCGGCCCGGATATTCTGCTGCATGCAAATGTATTGCGTAACTTCGGACAAGGTTCCGTTGCTGATGGCGCGTTGATCGAGATCGGCGTGCAAGAGACGGAGCGCGGCGTTCAGGCGACCGAAGTTTACGATATTAAACCGCCCGAAACCGGCGGCACGGCGGCCCTAGCCGATTTCGAGGATATTGATCCCGAAGTCATCGCCGCGGCCAAGCTGGAGCCGGCGCGGGTGAAATGGTTCGACAAGGGCAAGGGCTTTGGCTTTGCCAATGTCTTTGGCCGTGGCGAAGATGTGTTTGTTCACATCGAGGTGTTGCGCCGTTCGGGGCTTGCCGACCTGCAACCCGGAGAGGCCGTGGCCCTGCGGGTCATCGAGGGCAAGCGCGGCCGCATGGCGACCGAGGTTTGCGCCTGGGAAGCCGGCCTGAAACCGGAAGATTGACGGCAATGCGCGGCCTTTTCGCCAAATTGAACCTTATTGGGCTGACGCTTGGGATGTTCGCCTTGGCGGGGGGCGCGTTTGCTAATCCTGCCTGCCGCGAAGACACCGCATACCTGCGTGGCGATTTCGGCACGGCCCGGTTCCATGTCGAAGTGGCCGATGAACCCGAGGAGCGCGCGCGCGGCCTGATGTTTCGCGACACCATGCCGAAAAGCGCGGGAATGCTGTTTGTCTATGACCGCCCGCAATCCGTCGCCTTCTGGATGCGCAACACGCTGATTCCGCTGGACATGATTTTCCTCGATTCCTCGGGGAAGGTGCGCAAGGTGCATTCCAATGCCGTGCCGGGCGATGAAACCCCGATTCCCGGCGGCGCGTCCGACATTCTGATGGTGTTGGAAATCAATGGCGGGCTGGCCCGTGCCATGGGAATCGCGCCCGGAACGGAACTGCGCCACCCCGCTGTGCCCGGAACCGAGGCCAGATGGCCCTGTTAGGGCTTTTCAAACCCGCCCAAGCAGTTTAAATGCTGCCTTGTGGTTTCGGGGCGTAGCGCAGCCTGGTAGCGCATCTGTTTTGGGAACAGAGGGTCGGGAGTTCGAATCTCTCCGCCCCGACCACTTATCTTTCAGCTTTGACCGTATCGCCCGCCGCATTGGCGTTTCGCCAAAGGGCGATGTCGTCGCCATGTGACTCGGCCAGGTATTCTGCTATCTGCGGGCTGCCGAACACCGCGCGGTCGAACCCCTGACGCGCCACGTTGCGGCGGGGTGGGGGTGGCAGGGGCGCGCCGGTCATCGCCTCCAGCATCGGGGCCAGATCACTGCCAAGGGCAATCGTGTCGAATTCGGCCAGCCGCGCGGCGATCTGCGCGTCATTCCACCCACGGCGCGGCGACAGCACGAATTTGGACTGCTGATTCAGGAACAGGGGCCCGTGTTCGTCCAGTATCGCGATGACCTGCGCGGGGTTGGTATTATCCGCCGCGCGGATCTGGCGCGAGAGGTCGCGGAAATAACGGCCATAGCGAAAAAAGCTGTGCGGGCCGCGGGCGTATACCTCGAACCACCAATTGTAGTGCGAGGCGATTTGCAGGACTGGATCGCGCAGGATGGTGAACCAGCGCAGCGGGCGCGGGGTCAGGGGCGTGACGACGTCGCGCATCCGCTCATAGGGAACATGCCCCGATAGCCAGTCGCTGTGCTGCGCGGCGCGAGCAAGGCGCGGCTTGCCCAGAATCCGCTCGATATGTTTGGTGCCCGGACCATGGGCGCGCAGCACCGCGTTGGCGGTGGTGCCCGCGGTCTTGGGGATATGCACCAGCAGGTTCAGCGGGCGGTTGGTGGGGGGCTTGATGTGGTTCATGCGCCGGTTGACCCCATATATTGAGGGTTCAGCTTACCAAGGGCGCAGGGGGCGGACACATCATATGCCCTGCCCAAAGGGTTAACGTCGCTAAATGTGGTGGGTCCCTGTGGCCCGATCGCCGCAGTTGCGCCGTTTGCCGCGCCAGGGGCAATGGGTACGAAAAAAAACGGCGTCACGCGAAATGTCCCCTCGGCGGCCGGACTGCGGCCTGCTTATGCACTGCAAGCATCACTTTACCCACATCCCCTAACCCTGTCCAATCCAAGGGTTTTTGCCAAATCGCCCACAGAACGCTCCACAGCTGTACAGATTTTGGGCGGGCCTGTGCATGAATCACTCGCCCCCAGCGAGAGCGATTGCCATCGAGGCGGTCAACAGATCTTTTGCAAAAAATTGGCAAGAATTCCGTTGACCCTCTATGCTCAAATACGTCAGTTTGTGGGGGCCGGTCAGGGACGCCACAATATATAGTGGTCTCAGGGATCGGGCTGGGACAGGTTCAAACATGGGCAGCCTTTCAAGGGGCTGAACAGTTGTCGCGCTCTTTTAATGGGGGGCGCGAGCCAAGACGTCTTGCCCGATGCCAGAGCTTTGACAGGTGGCCCTGCCGCAATGACGGGGGCCGGGGACTGTAGAAGCTGGATATATGGGGCAGCGCAATGAAGATTGAAAGAAAGTTCACCATCGCCGGGCAGGACGCCTACGCAGCACTGGATTTTGTGACCACCGTTTCGGAAATCCGCAACCCGGACGGATCCATCGTGTTCCGCCTCGACGAGGTTGAAGTGCCCGCGAAATGGTCGCAGGTGGCGTCCGATGTCATTGCGCAGAAATATTTCCGCAAAGCAGGCGTTCCCGCCAAGATGAAAAAAGTGGCAGAGGACGGCGTGCCGGAATTCCTCTGGCGGTCGGTGCCCGACCAAGACGCGCTGGCAAAGCTGCCCGAAGACCAGCGTTTCGGCGGCGAAACCTCCTCCAAGCAGGTGTTCGACCGTCTGGCTGGCGCATGGGCCTATTGGGGCTGGCAGGGGGGCTACTTCACCTCGGAAGAAGACGCGCAGGCCTATTACGACGAAATGCGTTTCATGCTGGCCGCACAGATGGCTGCCCCCAACAGCCCGCAGTGGTTCAACACCGGCCTGCACTGGGCTTACGGCATCGACGGTCCCGGCCAAGGCCATTTCTATGTGGATCACAAAACCAAAAAGCTGACCAAATCCGCCAGTGCATACGAGCATCCCCAGCCCCACGCCTGCTTCATCCAATCGGTTGCCGACGACCTGGTGGGTGATGGCGGCATCATGGACCTGTGGGTGCGCGAGGCGCGCCTGTTCAAATACGGCTCTGGCACCGGCACGAACTTCAGCTCGCTGCGCGCCGAGGGCGAGAAACTGTCGGGCGGCGGCAAGTCGTCGGGCCTGATGGGTTTCCTGAAAATCGGAGACCGCGCCGCCGGCGCGATCAAGTCGGGCGGCACCACGCGCCGCGCCGCCAAGATGGTGATCTGCGATGTCGATCACCCCGATGTCGAAGAATTCGTGAACTGGAAGGTGAAAGAGGAACAAAAGGTTGCCTCGATCGTGGCCGGTTCCAAGATGCACGAACAAGAGCTGAACAAGATCTTCGGCGCGATCCGCGAATGGGACGGTTCGACCGAGGATGCGGTGGATCCGGTGAAAAACCCCAGCCTGAAAACCGCCATTCGCGGCGCGAAAAAGGTGTCCATCCCGGAAACTTACGTGAAACGCGTGCTGGATTATGCCAAGCAGGGCTATGACAGCATCGAATTCCCCACCTATGACACCGACTGGGACAGCGAAGCCTACGCTTCCGTGTCCGGCCAGAACTCCAACAACTCGGTCCGTGTCACCGATGCCTTCCTGAAGGCGGTCAAGGACGATGCCGATTGGGAACTGCTGCGCCGCACCGATGGCAGCGTCGCCAAAACGGTGAAAGCCCGCGACCTGTGGGAAAACATCGGCCACGCCGCATGGGCCTGCGCCGATCCGGGCATCCAGTATCACGACACCGTCAACGCATGGCACACCTGCCCCGAAGATGGCGCGATCCGCGGCTCGAACCCCTGTTCGGAATACATGTTCCTGGACGACACGGCCTGTAACCTTGCCTCGATGAATCTGCTGACTTTCCTCAAGGACGGCGTGTTTCAGGCGGAAAACTACATGCATGCCACCCGCCTGTGGACCGTGACGCTGGAAATCTCGGTGATGATGGCGCAGTTCCCGTCCAAGGAAATCGCGCAGCGTTCATTCGATTTCCGCACTTTGGGTTTGGGTTACGCCAATATCGGCGGTTTGCTGATGAACATGGGCTTTGGCTATGACAGCGACGAGGGGCGTTCCCTTGGCGCGGCACTGACGGCGATCATGACCGGCGTGTCCTATGCCACATCCGCCGAAATGGCCGGTGAACTGGGTGCGTTTGACGGTTATAAACGCAACAGCAAACACATGCTGCGCGTGATCCGCAACCACCGCAACGCCGCCTATGGCGCGACCGACGGATACGAGGCGCTGGACATCAAACCCGTTGCGCTGGACCACGCCAACTGCCCCGATGCGACGCTGGTTGAACTGGCCATGTCCGCATGGGACGAGGCGCTGAAACTGGGCGAGCAGCACGGCTATCGCAACGCGCAGGTGTCCGTCATCGCGCCCACCGGCACCATCGGTTTGGTGATGGATTGCGACACCACCGGGATTGAGCCGGATTTCGCATTGGTCAAATTCAAGAAACTGGCCGGTGGCGGTTATTTCAAAATCATCAACCAGTCGGTGCCTGCGGCATTGGAACAACTGGGCTATGGCAGCGCGCAGATCGAAGAGGCGATTTCTTATGCCGTCGGTCACGGGTCGATCGGCAATGCACCGGCGATCAACCACACCAGCCTGATCGGCCACGGTTTCGGCCCGCGCGAGTTGGACAAGATCGAAGCCGCGCTTGGGTCTGCCTTTGACATCCGTTTCGTGTTCAACCAGTGGACATTGGGTGCGGAATTCTGCACCGGAACGCTGGGTATTCCCGCGGCCAAGCTGAACGATCCCGGCTTTGACCTGCTGCGCCACCTCGGGTTCACCCGTGCCGATATCGACGCGGCCAACGACCACGTCTGCGGCACCATGACATTGGAAGGCGCGCCGCATCTGGACCCGAAACATTACCATATCTTCGATTGCGCCAACCCCTGCGGCAAGAAGGGCAAGCGCTTCTTGTCGGTCAACAGCCACATTGATATGATGGCGGCGGCGCAGTCGTTCATTTCGGGTGCGATTTCCAAAACCATCAACATGCCCAATGATGCGACCATCACCGATTGTCAGGCCGCGTATGAACGCAGCTGGCAGATGGGGATCAAGGCCAACGCGCTGTATCGTGACGGGTCCAAACTGTCGCAGCCGCTGGCATCCGCGCTGGTCGAAGACGACGACGAGGCAGCCGAGGTGCTGGAAAGCGGCACTCCGCAGGAAAAGGCCGCCGTGCTGGCCGAAAAGATCATCGAAAAGGTGATCGTCAAAGAGGTCGCGCGTGGCCGTGAAAAACTGCCCGAGCGTCGCAAGGGTTACACCCAAAAAGCCGTTGTTGGCGGTCACAAGGTATACCTGCGCACCGGCGAATATGGCGATGGCCAGCTGGGGGAAATCTTCATCGACATGCACAAGGAAGGTGCAGGTTTCCGCGCGATGATGAACAATTTCGCCATCGCCGTGTCCGTGGGCCTGCAATACGGTGTGCCGCTGGAAGAATTTGTTGATGCCTTTACCTTCACCAAATTCGAACCGGCGGGCATGGTGCAGGGCAATGACAGCATCAAGAACGCCACCTCGATCCTTGACTACATCTTCCGCGAATTGGCCGTGTCCTACCTGGACCGCACCGATCTGGCGCATGTGAAACCCGAAGGGGCCAGCTTTGACGATCTGGGCCGCGGCGAGGAAGAGGGCGTCAGCAACGTCTCCGAACTGAGCGAAACCGCTGCCTCGCGCTCGCTTGAAGTGCTCAAGCAGATCTCCTCGACGGGGTATCTGCGCAAGCGCCTGCCGCAGGATCTGGTGGTGCTGCAAGGCGGCATGGCCGCGACGGGCACCGATCCGGTTGCGTCTTTGCAGACCCTCGTGCCGGAAATCACCACGGCCACGATTGCAACCTCGACCACCACGGCAATGGCCAGCGGCACCGTGACCATGGACGCGCGCACCAAGGCCAAGATGCAGGGCTATGAGGGCGAAGCCTGTGGCGAGTGCGGCAACTACACACTGGTGCGCAACGGCACCTGCATGAAGTGCAACACCTGCGGTGGCACGTCCGGCTGTAGCTAAGAAATTGAGAGTTGGGGGGCGGTGCGCCAACACCTCCCCCCGGCTTCCCGCACTCGCTAGGCACGCTGCGGGATAACCAAAATCCGGCCCCTCAGGGTCGATAGTCAGCTAAGACCACGATCAGTTTTGCTGATCAATAGCGGGTCGATTTTTACATGAGTTACCCCCAAGAAATTGGGGAGCTCTGTGGATAAGGAAACGGAAATGGCTAGAAAGGCTAACTCCGAGGTAACCAGCGCAAAGGCCGCATCCGCTGCGGCAAAAGTTCTGCGTAACCCTAAATCCAGCAAGTCCGCGAAAACGGCTGCTGCTTCGGCGCTCACTCAGCGCCCAAATAGGAAGTAATTCTGTCGGCAGGCATCTGCCGATGGATACTGGACTTGGAGCGGGTGCGCTCGCTCCGGGTCGATCAGGTCACAGGCAAAAAACACCGAGCGGTCAACGATTGAACCTGATTGACAAGACTGGGGCGCCCATTTTTGGCGCCCCTTTTTCTTTTGTATTGCCGTGACTTACGGGGTGGACTGGATGTGATGGATCGTCACGCCGTCGCCGCATTCTTGCTGCGCGATATCGACGACGTGGCGGTGGTGTGTCAGGTAAATTGCCTGACCCGTGCGCCCGATCCGCGCCATCAGGCGGCAGGCGGCGCGGGTGCGGTCCTCGTCGAAGGTTTCGAAAATATCGTCGCAAAAGAACGGCAGGCAGGTGCCTTGGCTGGCAAGCTGTTCATAGGCGGCGGCGCGCAGGGCAAGGTATAGCTGGAACCGCGTGCCCTTGGACATATCCTGCGCCTCTTTCGTGGTGCCTGCGGCGTCTTGCGCCAGCAGGGTTTCGGTTTTGCCATCGGGGCGGGTCATCAGCCGCGTGTAGGCACCGTCTGTCAGCTCGGCAAAGGCTTTTTCGGTCGCGTCCATCATGGTGCCGCGGTGGCTGTCGCGGTAGCGGCGGATCGCTTCCTCGGCCAAGCGGTGGCCAAGGTCCAGCTCCAGGTAGCGCAGGGCGGTGTCCTCGATCTGGGCTTCCAGCGTTGCGCGGCGTTCGGTCAACTCGGCGATATCCGAGGCACCCGTGACGGCGGCGAGGGCATTGGCGGCGGTGGTGCGGGTTTCGATCGCCGCACCAAGGCGCTGTTCGGCATTGTCCAGATCGGCCTCCAGCCCCGCGATTTCGGCCGTCAGATCGGCGGATGCGGTCCCATCCAGCGCCTGCCGCGCGGCCTCCAGCCCGTCCACGGACAGGTCTGTGCAAATCTGCGCGGCCAGATTGCGGCGCTGCGCGCGCTTGGCGATGACATCCTGCGCCGTGGCCACGGCAGCGCGCAGATCGGGCAGGGTGCCGGTGGCGACATGGGCGGGAAAAATCTGCGCCTGCTGCGCCACTTGCGCGTCGATTCTGGCCAGCGTGGCCTTGGTTTCGGCCAATGCACTGGCCGCCGCATCGCGCGCGGCGGTCAGTTGGTCATGTTCGGCCTGCGCCTGCTCTGCCGCCTTGGCCAGATCGCCAAGGGCGCTGCAAAGCGCCAGCGGATCGGAGGCGGGGGCAAGCCCCTGCGTGGCAGCCAGTAGCCCGATGCGCGCGGCAAAGGTGGTCTGGTCGGCCTCCATCCCCTTGATCTGGCGGGAAATATCACGGTGCTGCACCGACAGCGCCTGCAAGTTGCGCAGCGGGTCAAACGAGCGGGCCAGCACATCGGGGTCCAAGGCATTGTCGAACAGGTCTGCGACCTGCGCCGCCCATTGCGCCTGTGCCTGTTGCACAGCCGCTTCCAGATCGGCCAGCCGCGCGTTGCGGGCGGCCAGATCGGCCTGAATCCCGTCGCGGGCGGCACGGGCCTTGGCGCTGCGCTCTGCCTGGGCCTGTTCGGCGCTGTGCAGGTTGCGGGCGGCGGCCAGAAGGGCCTCGAAATCGGGGGCTTCCAGCGCGACCAGCGGGGCAAGCGCCCGCGTCAGTTGCGCGGCCTTGTCCAGCACCGGCGCGTGGTTGGCCCTTGTCTGGTCCAGCCGGCGGGCGGCCTGTGCCGCGGCATCGCGGCGGCGGACCCAGCCGGCCAGCAGGTGCGGCGCAAGTTCGGCAGGCAGGTCGGCGGCTGCCGCAGCGGCAGTCAACGGCCTGCGCAACTGGTCCTGCGACGCTTGCAGCACATCCAGCGCGGCCTCGGCATGGGTGATCTCGACTCCGATCCGGGCCTCCTGTTCGGCGAGGTGGCGCAGCTTGCCCAGTTCGGCGGCCTGCGACAGGCGGGTGGCGGATTGCGAATCGACCTGCGCCATGGCTGCGGCAAAGGCATCGGCGCTGTTTTCGCTCAGGCTGACGCGATGCGCCTGCCACAGGGCATCGCGCGCGGCGATGGCCTTTTGCGCGGCATCATCGGTCAGCACGCCCTGCGCGCCGGTCATCAGGTCGATCTGCGCGGTCAGACTGTCGCTTTCACGGCGCAGCGCATCCAGCGCCGCGCGGGCCTGATCCAGCTTTTCCGCCCCTTGGGTGTGGCGGCTGGCCAGATCCTCGGCCTCGTCGGCGGTAAGGGGGCAGGGTGGCACGCTGTCAAAGGTCAATCCGCGCAGGTGCAGCGCCTCCAACGCTTCGGTCTGCCGCGCGGCATCGCCTTGTATCGCCGCCTGCGCCGCCGCATAGGCAGGCGCCAGACGATCGACCGAGAACCGCGCCAGAATATCGGCCACGCCGGACGGGGCGGCGGTGCCGCCATCGGTTGCGGCCAGCGTCGCTTTGGCCTCGGCCAGGCGGGTGGTCAGCTGCGCCACCTCGGCCTGCTCGGTGTTGAACACGCGCGCCGCGTCGCGCCGCCTGTCCAGCAACTGGTCCAGCGTTCCCATCTGCGCCTGCGGCACCACCATCGACATCGGGTCGGTGCCGTCGGGCGCGCCCAGATCGCGGGCGGCGCGGGCCATGTCGTTTTGCAGCGCCCCCAGCGCGGCGCGGCGGCGGGGCAAGTCCAGATCGGCGGTGACATGGCGGCTGTGCAATTGCGACAGCGCCTGCAAATCGGCGGCAAGTTCCAGCGCGTCCGGGGCAAGGTCCAGCGCATCAAGGCGCTGTTCCAGGTCGGCCAATGCGTCGGTCAGCCGCGCGGCTTCGGTTTTTGCGCTGCTCTGGCGTGCCAGCATGTCCACCAGCGCCTCTGGGTTGATGTCCAGAATTTGGGGGTAGTCGGCGAACCCGTCCAGCGCGCTGTCCAGCCGCGTCACCTCGGCCAGCATGGGCAGGGCGCGGGCCTGCGCCTGTGCCTGTGCGTGGCGACGGCGCAGACCCGCGCTTTCGCGGCGGATCTCTTGTTCGGCCTGTTGCGCGGCCTCCAGATCCTGTTTCAGCTTTTGATAGGCCGAGGCGCTGACATCCTCGTCGCGGATGCGGCGCTCGACCTCTTTCAGGGCGTGTTTCAACTGCGCCAGTTCGGTGCTGCTGGCGCGTTTCTTGTACAGCGCGTCCGCATCGGCGCGCAGCTTGTCCAGCACGTCGGTCAGATCGCTGACCCCGGCAGCGGCGGAAAACAGCAGCCGCCCGATATCCCCCTTGGAGGAGGCGATCTCCTCGCCGCCGCGTTCGATCGTCTCATCGTCAAGGCACAAAAGCTGTCGGTAATCGTCAAGCCCAAGCCCGCCCAGATGCGCCTGAAGAGCAGCCTCGGGCAGGGGGGCGCCGTGGGCGTCCAGCAGGTTGGCCCCGCGCGTGGGCAGGCGGGTCAGGGGCTGCGCGTTCCCGTCCATTTCAAGAATGCCCGAGATTTTCAGGTTCTTGCGCTGATGCTGGAAATCATAGGGCTCGCGGTTCGGAAAACCGTATAGCAGGCGCAGGTAGCCGTCCATCGTGGTGGTCTTGCCTGCCTCGTTCGGGCCGTAAATGACGTGGAAATCCGGCTGGCCGGGGCTGGCCGTGCCGAAATCATAGGACTTGCCGGTGAATTGTCCGAACAGATCAAGGTCAAGCTGGCGCAGGCGCATCATTCCGCCGCGCCCTTCATGGCGGCCAGAACACGGGCGGTGCCGCGTTCGGCAAGATCCTGGGCCAGTGCCTTGGCGCTGTCTTCATCAGGGGTCAGAGCGGCGCGCCGCTGCGCGGGCAGTTCGGCCAGGATCGCCTCTAGTCTGGTGGCAAGTTCGGCCTGCATCGCCGGTTCCTGCCGGATCGCGGTGATCATACCGTCCAGTTCATCCACCGCCGTGCCGCTGCTGCTGCTTGCGGCATCGTCCTGCAGGTCGAAACGGGTCTTTTCAAGCCATAGCGTGCCGGTTTCCAGCGCGGCGGCCTGTGCGGTTTCGGTCCACATATCCTGATCGCGCAATATCTGCCATTTGCGCAGGCTGTGCCCGGTAAGGGTCAGCCGCACCAAACCCGTGTCCGAGGCAATTGCCCCCGCCAGATCGCGCATCGCGGCGCGCAGGTCGGTGCGGATCGCATCCTCGTCCAGCCCGCTGATATCCAGCGTATGCTCCACAAACTCGACCGAGGAAGTGGGCACTTCGCGCGTGTCGATCCTGTGTTCGCCAATCTCGATCAGGGTGGCCGATTTCGGGCCCGCCTCGCCGATGTCGCGGCCTTGCGGGATACCGGGCATCACGATCCAGGGCGCGGCGGAATGCACCTGCCGCTTGTGGATATGGCCAAGCGCCCAGTAATCGAAACCCATCGCGGCCAGGTCCGATACCGCGCAGGGCGCATAGGTGTCATGGCCCTGCGCACCCGCCAATGACGTGTGCAGCATGGCGATATTCACCGCCCCCGGCACCGGCGCGGCGAATTTCGGCAGCAGGCTTTCGGGTGCATGGCGGCCCGAGAAACTGACCCCGTGAACCCAGACCTGCGTGCCCTCGATCTGCACCTTTCCGCCGCGCCCGTCAAAGACATGGACATTGCCGGGCAAATCGACCTGGCCAGTGATCGGGTTCTCGGCGTCGTGGTTGCCCTTGATGTAGAACACCGCGATTCCAGCGGTGCGCAGCCGGTCCATCTGGGCGGTCAGAAAGGCGGCCGTCTTGGCGCTACGCTCGGCCCCGTCGAACAGATCGCCCGCGATCAGCAGGGCGGTGACCGCTTCGGAAAGGGCGGCATCGACGATACGGGTCAGGGCGATGCGGGTGGCAATCTGGACACGGGCGCGCAGCCCCTCGTCGCGCAGCGCAAGCGCGCGCAGCGGGGAATCAAGGTGAATGTCAGCCGTATGCAGAAGCTTGATCATCAGGTGCCTGTTTGCGCGGGGCTTTGCGCCACCGTTTCAGGCATCATACACAAGCACGTAGGATTGACACCCCCAATGGTTGCGCCCCTGGCAGACGCGGGGCAGCTGTTCCCCGATCAGCATGTCCACGATCCGCACCCCGCCAAAGTTCGTGCGCATCCGCACCTGTACGGCGTGATCGTCAACCGCCTGACCGATGATCGCCGCGCCGCTGCCTTCGGGCAGGAACAACACCAGCTTGCCCTCATTCGCCAAATAGAGCGGATCAAGGTCCAGAGTTTCGCCCACGCCACGTACCTCGGCGTTCAGGGGCAGGGCGGCTTCGTCCAACATCACGCCGCAGTGCGCGGCCCCGGCAATATCGTTCAGGGCAGTGGCCAAGCCGCCACGGGTGGCATCGCGCGCGGCGCGCACATTGGGCGCAGCAGCCAGCACCGCTTGCATCAAGTGGCCAAGGCTGGCGCAATCCGAAACAAGGTCGGTGGACAGGGCCATGTCGCCACACGCCGCCATTATCGCTGCGCCGTGAACCCCAAGGAGGTGGTTCACGGTGGCCGCGTCGCCGGGGCGCACCTTGCCCGCCGCCATGTCCAGCCCCGCAGGGATCACCCGCCCACCCGCCGTGGTCACGAACACCGTGGCACATGTCCCGCGGCCCAATCCGCCGGTGCCGCGCAGGGCCAGCGCCAGCGGATGCCGTTCGATCACCTGCCGCGCCAGCGCGCCGGTTTCCCATGTCTGCCCCACCAGGCGGAAGGCCTTGCACCAGCTACAGGCAGCGTCACGCATGTCTTTATCCGGTTTGGTCTGGCCCTGCGCGGGATGCGCGGCATCGCCCAGCATTCAGGCGTGGGGCGGATCCTCTGTCAGGGTGGTCAGGTCCAGCGAACTGGCCGTTCCGTCATCCATGCCGGGGGCAAAGACATGTGTTCGCTCAACCGGATATGCCCCAAAGTTGAAGAACCGATCCGCGACGTTGATCACCGGCAGGCCCGAACGGGCGCGGAAATCGGGGGCAGGATGTCAAAGCGTATTGATGCCCGCGCCCGTCACCCCTTCCTGTGCGTCCATCGCGTTTTGGACAAGCTTCATTACCACCTGCTGCACATGGCGCGGTCCAGCCGCAGGTCTTGGCGCAGTTTCACCAGGCCAGCTCGGCGTTCCAGCTGTTTCTGGTAATCGACCAGATCGTTATAGGTGTGGTTCACCGCCGATAGAACATCCTTCCACACCGTGTAAGAGAGATTCTCTGCCAGGCTCGCGTGGTTTTGGGGGCATGTCCCTGATCATCGCGCGCTTCTTGTTCGCCGAACATAGCGGCGGGTGCGGGGCGTGAATACCCGTCTAACTGGCCATGTCATCAAGAAGAAACGAGGCGGCGGGCGCGTAAACTTCAAGCCCCATTTCCAACCGAAGCCGCGCCTGCCCGCATGGGCCGCGACCGAGGTGGACGCGAATGGCGACGGCGTGATGACGCTGGATGAGATGCAGGCCCTGTTCCCCGACGTGACCGAGGAGGCCATCACCACCGAAGACACCGATGCCGATGGCGCGCTATCGGACGGCGAAATGGTGGCAGCACAAGAGGCGGGCGTGATCCCCTCTGAAAGCTGATGCCAGATAGACGGCGCGCGGGGTCCCCAACCCGCGCGCCGCTTATTCAATACGTCTTTTACACAAATCTTTGGGGGATCCGTTTGGCGGGATCAGCCGGCGCGGCGTGCGGCCATGATCCACAGCGCCATCAGCACGACCGAGGCAAGGACATTCCAGCTTGCCATCGACAGTGTCAGGAACTGCCAGGAAACCTGGTCGCACATCACGACGCTTGTGTCGGTGGACAGAAGGTCCGCGCCCGACAGATCGCCCAGCCCGCCGCCGGTGTCGGTGCAGCTGGTCGGCCCTTCCCACCAGTCGCGTTCCACCCCGGTGTGATAGGCACCCAGCCCGCCGGTCGTGGCCGCGGCCAGCGCGCCCAGCCAGCACAGCGCGCGTGCGCCAAACGCATAGGCCGCCGCGCCGATCACCACGGCAGCGGCATGTGGCCAGCGTTGCCACAGGCACATGGCGCAGGGCGGAAAGCCGATCATCTGGAAAAAGAACGCGCCGAGAAGCAACGCGGCAGAGCCGCCCGCCGCCAGCAGGATCAGGGTTTTGCGCGTCAGGGTCATAGGTATTTCACCATATAGAAGCCAGCCCCGAGGATGAGGACGAACAGCACGAACATCAAGCCGAGGCGGCGCTCGATGAAATCACGAATGGGTGCGCCGAATTTCCACAGCAGCGCGGCCACGATGAAAAACCGCAGACCCCGCGCCACGATGGAGGTGACAATGAAGGTGCCAACCGGCAGGCCCGTCCAGCCCGACATGATGGTGATGACCTTGTAGGGAAAGGGTGTCATCCCCGCGATCAGCACAGGCCAGAACCCGAAATCGTTGAAACGGGCGTTGAATTCGGTCATCGCCTCGGCCTTGCCCATCGATGCAAGGATCGGCTGGCCGATGCTGTCAAAGGCAAAGGCACCGATGGCATAGCCCAGCATCCCCCCCAGCACCGACGCGACCAGCGCCACCCCCGCGATCAGCCAAGCGCGGGAAGGGCGCGCAAGGATCATGGGAATCATCAGCACATCTGGGGGAATCGGAAAGACCGAGCTTTCGACGAAAGCGACCAGCGCCAGAATCCACAGCGCATGGCGGTGGTCTGCCTTGCGCATAGTCCAGTCATAAAGGGATTTGATCATTCTGCCCGCCCTGTTTTGCCCCGTTCTAGCGGCAGCAATCGGAGGGGGCAAAGGGGAAATGGCGCGTTTTGCGTCTGGACGCGGGGCAAACCTGCCGCTACATCGTGTTTCGCGTGCCCGAGTGGCGGAATGGTAGACGCAGGGGATTCAAAATCCCCCGACTTAACGGTCTTGTCGGTTCGAGTCCGACCTCGGGTACCACTCCTTTCTGTCTTTGTCCCAATGGCGGCGTTCGCCCGCTGCTATTCGCGCCCCGCGCCCTTGCGGGCCAGCGCGGTCAGGTCGGCCTCCATCAGGAAATCGTCGGGCAGGGGGGCAAAACGCCAGCCTTGCTCCTCTGGCTGGCCCATGACCAGCGGCACATCCCGTTCCAGCAGCACCGCACCCACCGCAAGCCGCGGCAGGGCACTGTCATTCCCGCGCGAGCCGTGGATCAGCCGGTGGTCAAAGAACACCGCCTCGCCTGCGCGCATCAGCAGGTCATGCAGGTGGCGGGCGCGCAGCTCTGCCTCGGCGGCGCGATAGCGAAACCCGGACCCGATGCCGCGCAGGGGCTGGTCATGCCGGTGCGATCCGGGGACCACCTGCAAACAGCCGTTTTCCGCGTCCACGTCCTGCAAGGGAATCCACACAGAGACCGAGCGCGCGCGGGACTCGTCAACAAAGCTCCAGTCCTGGTGCAGCGGCAGGTCGCGCTGGTCGCTGCCGGGCGCGCGGGCCACCAGGCTGCCCATGACGACGCGGAAATCCTGCAAGACCCCCGACAGCGGTGCGGCCAGCACATCACAAATCGCCAGATGGGCGGCGCGGCGCAGATCGGGCGGCATCAACACGGTCGAGGCAAAGCCATCAGGCAATTCGGGCAGCAGCAGGTCGAACAGCTGCGTCAGTGTCTGCACGTCTTCGGGGTGCAGCAGCGGCATGGTCTGGAACCCAAGCTGGTGATAGGATTGCTGCACGTTCGGATCGACAAAACCGGGAGAGGCGACATGCGGTGCAGTGGTGCAGGTTGCAGGCCGTTCGGGGGCAATGGTCTGGGTCATCTTGCGTCTCCGTTCATGGGGGGTGTGTGACGGGGCCGCGCTGTGATGGCTATGCGCTGGGCCGCGAGATCGGGTTCGGCAGGATCGCGCGGGCTTATGCGGCGCGTGATCTGGCCAGTGGCGCGCGCTGTGCGGTCAAGGTGCTGTCCCGCGCCGACCCGTTGGCCCTGCGGGCCGAGGCAACAGCAGCGCGGCTTTTGGGGCCGGATTGCAGCGGCGCGGGCTGGCAGGTCGTCACCATCCGCGATGTGGTTTTGGCCAAGGAGGGCGGGCAAGAGCGCCCGGCGCTGGTGATGTCCTTGGTGCAGGGGCAGGCTTTGGGCGACTGGCTGGCCGATAGCCCGCCCCTTGCCCGGCGGCTGCATATCTTGCGCGGAATGCTGCACGCGCTGGGCGCGGTCCATGCCGCCCGGTTGGCGCATAACGATCTGGGAATGGGGAATTTTTTGGTGTCGTGCTACGAGGTATCGGGCCGCGAGGTACATGACCAGAGCGTAACCCTGTTGGATTTCGACCGTGCCAGCGGGGCGGGCCTGCCGGATCAGCCACGCGATTGGGGGCCGGGGGGCTTTTACGACGGCGGGCCGGGCGTGGCCTGTTGCGGCCCGGCGCATGATTTGCGGGCCATTGCCATTCTGGCGGCGATGATGCTGGGGGGCAGGCATCCGTTCGCAAAGGATCCGCGCCCCTTGCTGGGCCATGCGTGGCGCGGGGGCAACCCCTATAGGCACGCGCCGCAATGGTTTGAATTTACCGGGTTTTGCACTGCCGTCCAAGCCGAGGCATGGCTTGCCCCCGCGCTGCGGATGCAGGCGGGGGTCAGCGCCCAAAGCCTGTTGCAAACGATGCCGGACCCTCATCTTCCGCCCCCCTGAACGGCCAGCAGGACAGCCAGCCAAAATGCCGTCAGCATGGCCCAACGCGGCCAGCTTGCCCGCAGCAGGGCACGCGCGGCGGGCGCGCCGGACAGCAACATGCCCCCGCGCCGCACCAGCAGCTTGCCCTTGGTGTCAGAGGCATCGGCGATGCGGTCGGCTTCC
This sequence comes from Rhodobacteraceae bacterium UBA3069, assembly GCA_002366795.1. Classification (GTDB taxonomy): domain Bacteria; phylum Pseudomonadota; class Alphaproteobacteria; order Rhodobacterales; family Rhodobacteraceae; genus UBA3069. The sequence continues at coordinate 45,936 of DFBX01000012.1, forward strand.
TCGCGCCGAAGGGGGGTCAGGGCAATGGCGCCCAGCGTGGCCAGCCGCATCGCCCGCGCGATCCGGCGGCAGCGCGGGCAGGTCATGCGATACAGCAGCGCGGTCATTGGCGGGCCTCGATCAGCGGCGTTTGCGCGGCAATGGCGGCCAGGCTGAAACAGGTGCCCAGGATGTGCGCACTGTCGGCATAGATGCGCCCCGCATCCCCCGCGGGCGCCTGTTCGGGCGTGGCAAGCCAGTGATAGGTCACCCGCAAACAGGCCGACGGTGGGAACCCGCCATCCGCCATTTGCAGCCCGCACAGCCGCGCTGTCAAATCGGGGGCAGCCTGCCCCGAAAGGGCAGCGATGCGCAGGGCGCAGGCCAGATCCAGAATCGAGCGGGCCGTGTCCAGTGGCGGCAGCGGCGGCGCATTGGCGCGCCCTGCAAAGGCGCTGGCCACGGCCCATGCGGGATAGAACGGGCTGGCCCACCAGTAGCCAGCGCGCGCGCTTGGCCCCGCGTCGTGCAGCCAGCCCCGCGCCCGCGCCGCAGCCCCGCAATTGCCCAGCCGGTCAAAGGCCCGCGCGGCAAGGGCGGTGACGCAGCCATGCGCGCCGCCCCAGCCATCGTTTGCCAGGTAGGTCGCCACCGCGCCATCGCGGCGCTGATGCGCGCGCAGGAAGGGCAGGTCCACCGCCACCGCGGTGCCCTCCAGCGCCAGTGCGGCCCATGCGGTGCTGTCCGCATCCGGCGGGATGCCAGCGTTGTACCCCCAAGTTCCCGCGCGGCTTGTGCGTTCCAGGTAATCCGCCGCGGCTGTGGTGGCAGCGCGGGCCTTGGCACCGCCAAACCGGCGCAGATGCGCGGCGCAAAGCGCGGTGATCCAGCCGTCGGACATGCCGACCGGCAAGTGGAAATCGCGCCATGCGCCGTCTTGCCCCTGCGCCGCAAGCAAAAACCCGGTGGCGCGTTCGTGGGCCAAATGCAGGCCGCTTGGGGTCGTGCGGTCTAGCACGGGGCGTCACAAGGGGCGAAATAGGCGTTCATCCGCCCGCCCTTGCCCCCGCCGGCAAAGCCTAGAAGCGCCAGGTCCGCGTTTTCCGGCATGGCGGCGCGCGGTATCAAATCGCCAAGACGTTGCCTGATACCGCCCGCGACCCCCGCCGCCGCGCGGCAGTCCGGGCACAGGCACAGGTCCAGCTTGGCCCCGTCCACCGCACCGCTTTCGGGGCAGAAACTTAGCCCAAGTGTCACGCCCGTGGCGGGCCACGGCGCGCGCGGCGCAAGGATGTGCAGCGGCCCCTTGGGGCGCTGCCCCGCGTTCAGTTCGGACAGTAGCGCGCCCAAGTCCCCGCCCGTGGCGCGCAGATACAGCTTGACCCGCAGGGCGCGGCCCTTGCCAGCTTCCAGCGCCACGCAGACAGGGGTGGCCATGTCCGCCGCCCTGTCCAGCAGGGCCGCACGGCGGGCCGATGCGGGCAGCAGCGCATCCAGCCGCGATACCGTGTCGGGCCATGGGGCATAGCCGAATACCTCGGGGTTCAGATAGGCGGCTAGACCTGCCGCTGCGGGGTTGGGCAGGGGGCGACCGCGGTGGGTCAGCGGCAGCGCCAGCCAGACCGCGCCGACACCCGGCAGGGCAGCCATGGGACCAAGGTGCGATAGCGGTAAATCCAGGCCGGCATGGCGGGCCAGATCGACGGCAAGCGCCAAGGACTCCGCGATGCGCTGCGTCGCGGGACGGTCAAAGAACGGATCAATAAGCAGGCGCGTTTCGGTCTGTGCATCGCGATCTGCGGGCGTTGTCAGGCACATCTGCAAGGGCGCGCCATTACTGTTCAGGCGGCTGGCGGTGCTGTTGCGCGGACACATCCGGCCCTGCCGGTCCATCACCCCGGCCACCACCAAAAGGCTGCGCAGGGCATCCGCGGATGGGCCTGCGCGCTGCATCAGCGATGCGGCAAAGGCATCGGCCCTGCCGTCCAGGCTTGCGGATGGCGGAAAGGGGGGCGGCTGTTGCCGCCCGCCCCCGGCTTGCGTGCGCGTTGCGCTCATGGCGAGGGGTCCAGCTGGATGATGACCTCGCCCGGGGCGCCCTCTTCGCCCGGATTGCCCGGCGCGCCGGGAGACCCCGGAGCGCCGGCCTGCGCGAAGTTGCCATCGCCGCCGCGCCGCCCGCCGGTGCCGCCCGGCCCGGCAGAGCCGCCAGCCCCGCCCGCGCCGGGGGTGCCGACCTCGGACGTGCCTTCGAAATCGCCATCGACGAGGTTGGTGTACAGCACGATGATGTCACCGCCATCGGCCCCGTCACCGCCGTCGCCGCCCAGGCCGCCATCGCCGCCATCGCCGCCACGACCGCCCGATGCCGAAGGCTCGCAGCCGTCGCCATTGCCGCCCGCGCCGCCGACACCGCCCGCGCCACCGTTGCCGCCGCGCCCGCCGTCACCGCCCTTGCCGCCGAAGTTGGTGGCCTCGATATTGCCGATCAGGTCGCGGGTTTCGATCACCAGGTCCAGCGGAGAGGGCGCATTGCCCCCGTCGCCGCCGCGCGCGCCATTGGTGCCCGCGCCGCCATTGCCGCCCCCCGTGGGGCCGGTGTCGCCATACCAGTGGCAGTGCGCCTTGTTGCCCTGCGCCCCGGCCGCGCCGGTGCCGCCGGGGGTGCCATCAGGCCCGATGGGGCCGTTGGCTGAATGCACTTCAAAACTTCCAGGCATTGTAATTATCCTTTCGAAATAGAGTGTTGTCTGAGGATCAGAACCCGTGCGTCGGGCGCATCGGCCCGGTCAGCACATGCGAGGGCAACACCACTGACGGCCCGCTTGACGGGTTCTTCATCTGGGTGACGTTGACATGCAGATGCCCGTAAGAGCGCACCAGCCCGCCATCCTCGATCACCATCCGGTAGGCGGTCAGGTTGTGAACCCCGGTGCCCAGCGTCAGGGTGGCGTTTGCCTCGATCCGAATTGCGGTGAACAGCCAGACCGCGACCTGGAAATCGACGAAAAACGCTTCGACCGCGGGCTTGAACTCGGACACGCTTTGCGCATCGCCATGCACCAATTCGCGCGCGGCGGCGCGGATGGTTTCCTTCTCGACCGAGGACAGCGCCAGATCCGGCCGTTTCGTCAGATCGGCCTTCCGGAATGCCTCGACCTTTTCCATCAGCATGTCGCCGCGCAGGCCCGTCGCCTCGGCCAGTGACAGGCTGGGCGTGCGCCCCCCTGCCTTGGACTTGGCCGACCTGGTGATGCGGCTGCCGGATTTCGCCGCGCCAGCCCCGGCCTTGGATGGTTTCAGCGCACGGCCCAGGTCGATCCCTTCCAGCCGGCTGGAGCGCAATATGCCCGCGAAAGGCGCGACACTGCGCTTTTGCACCGCGTGTTCCGGCGTGCCGATCCATTTGCGCAGCACCGAAATATCGCTGGTCTGAAGGATCAGCGGGCGGATCGCGCTTTCGCCGCTCGAATCCAGCCGCGTGCCCTTTCCGCTTTCCACGATCAGCGTGTCATTGGTGACGATTTTCTCGTCCAGATCCAGCCGGGCAAGCCGTTGCTGGAAGTCCATCCGGTCTTCGCCGGACAAGTCCTTTAGGGGCATGATACCCTCCGTTTTGAAAAGTTGTTTTCATCAAGAAAGGACCGGAAACCACAGTGGTCCGTTTAAAAAGCTGATTGGCCAATAAGCGTTATGATTGTAGCGGATTTTGCCTGATTCGAGAATCTCGCGCCGGTCCGGGGCGTGCTTGCGCCCCATTATTAATGGATTATTCACGGATTATACTGACGCTGATTGACGTCGGGTGCAGGGTTGACGTTTGAAAAAAGACAACCCTGACGAGATTTTGCAGTATGGGTCAACGGGTTGCATGGTCGCAGGCAGGATGACCCGCAATCATGCTGCGGCGCGGCGATCCGCGCGGAAGGAAACGGCCAAAATTTGCCGATCCTTCCACTTAGGCCGGGGTCAGGCGGCGGAGCTGTGGGCCGCGCCGGGCTGTTTCAGGGCTGCGGTCAGAGTGCGGGCGTCTGTCCGGGCCTTGGCGGCCGCGTCCTCGCGCAGGGGGCCGTAGCCGCGAATGTCCTGCGGCAGGCGCAAAAGGGCGGTGCATGTCGGGGCGGTGTCCGGCGCGTAATGCTGCGCCACAAGGTCCAGCACCCTGTCGAACCACGCCAGCAGATCGCGGTCCAGCTTGCGGTCCGCCGTCATGCGGAACGGGTCTGCCCATGTGCCGCGCAGTGATTTCAGCGCGGCCAGACCGCGCAGGGCGGGATTGATCCACGGGCCGAAACGGCGTTTGCGGGGGCGGCCTTTTGCATCTTTGCCATTGGGCAGCAGCGGCGGGGCCAGATGGTGCTGGATTTTGAAATCGCCCTTGAACTGGTCTTTCAGCCGGTCGGTGAAACCGGTCTGTGTATGCAAGCGCGCTACCTCGTATTCGTCCTTGTAGGCCATCAGCCGGAACAGTGATTTAGCGGCGTCGATCTGCATGGCTTCGGGCAGATGCGCCAGCCCGGACAGCCGGTTGCGATAGCGCGCCGCATAGGCGGCATTTTGGTATTCGGTCAAGAAGGCGGCGCGATAGTCGATAATTTCCTGAAGTGTTTGCAGGGGCTTGTGCGGCGCTGATGATGCGCTGCGCGAGGTCAGGGCATCGGGGTTTTCCGCCATCACGCGGCCCAGATCGAAAGCACGGGTGTTGGCCGCAACCGCGACGCCGTTCAGCCCGATGGCCTGTTTCAGCGCCGTTTCGGATACCGGCACCAGCCCCTTTTGCCAAGCAAAGCCCAGCATCATCACATTGGCGAAAACGGAATCCCCCAGCAGGGATTCGGCCAGTGCATTGGCATCCATGTTCGACAAGTTTTCCGCCCCGACCGCGCCCGCGATTGCATCGACGCGGCGGTCCACGCGCAGGTCGGCGTCGCGGTTCAACACCAGATCGCCCGTGGGCATGGCGGCGGTGTTCAGCACCATCCGCGTGCCCTGGTGATAATGCGCCGAGGCTTTGGGCGCCGAGGACACCACCACATCGCAGCCAATCACCGCATCCGCCGCGCCCTTGTCGATCCGCACCTGGTTCAACGTATCGGGCGCTTCGCCCAGCCGGATGAAGGACAGCACCGTGCCGAATTTCTGCGCAAAGCCGGTGAAATCCAGCACCGAGGCGCCGCGCCCCTCGATATGGGCGGCCATGGTGATCAGCGCGCCTACGGTGATGACGCCAGTGCCGCCGACGCCCGTGACCAGCAGGTCAAAGGGGGTGTCCAGTGCGGGCAGACAGGGCGTGGGCAGGGCGGCCAGCAAGGGGTCAAGGGCGATATCCGCGCCACTGCGCCGCCGCCGTTTCGCGCCGGTGACAGTTACGAAAGAGGGGCAGAAGCCATTCAGGCAGGAAAAATCCTTGTTGCAGGAGGATTGGTTGATCTGCCTTTTGCGGCCCAATTCGGTTTCAAGCGGTTCGACCGACAGGCAATTCGACGCGGTGGAACAGTCGCCGCAGCCCTCGCAGACCAGCGGGTTTATCACGGCGAATGTATCGGGGTCTGCCATGGTGCCGCGTTTGCGGCGGCGGCGTTTTTCGGTGGCGCAGGTCTGTTCGTATATCAGGACCGACACGCCCTTTACCTCGCGCAGCGCGCGCTGCACCGCGTCCAGATCGGTGCGGTCGTTAAAGGTGGTGCCATCAGGGAAATCGGCCGCCTTGAATTTGCCGATGTCATCGGACACAAGCGCGATGCGTTGCACCCCTTCTGCGCGGACGGATTGCGCGATGGCCTGCACAGAAACCGGACCGTCCACGGGTTGCCCGCCGGTCATGGCGACCGCATCGTTATACAGCACCTTATAGGTAATATTGGCCTTTGCGGCAACGGCCTGACGGATCGCCAAAGAGCCAGAGTGATACCACGTTCCTTCGCCAAGGTTCTGGAATACATGCTGTTTCCCGATGAACAGCGACGCGGCCGCCCATGGCACCCCTTCGCCGCCCATCTGGGCAAACCCATCGGTGTCGCGGTCCATCCAGCTGGCCATGACATGGCAGCCGATGCCGCTGAGCGCGTTGGACCCGTCTGGCACATGGGTCGAGCTGTTATGCGGGCAGCCCGAGCAGAAATAGGGGGTGCGGGTCGCGCCGGTGACGTTCAGAACCGGCGGGTCCTGCGCGGTCAGGGCGGCGGCGCGTGCGGGCAGGCCCTCGTCGGGGAACAGGCGGTGCAGCCGTTCGGCAATCAGCGGGGCCAGCAGGCGGGGGCTGAGTTCGCCCGTCCAGGGAACCAGATCGCGGGTGGCGCGGGCGTCGTGCTTGCCGACCATGCGTTCGGGTTTGCTGCCCGGCCAGTCATAGAAATATTCCTTGAACTGGGATTCGATGATGCCGCGCTTTTCCTCGATCACCATCACCTCGGACTTGCCTTTGACAAAGGCGAGCGCGTCGCGACGGGCCAGTGGCCAGACCATGCCGACCTTGTAGATGTCGATGCCAAGGGCGCGGCAGCGATCCTCGGTCAGGCCCAGAAGGCGCAGGGCTTCCATCAGGTCAAGATGTCCCTTGCCGGTGGTGACAAAACCGTAGCGCGCGTCGGGCAGGTTATAGATGGCGCGGTCGATCGGGTTGGATTCCACAAAGGCTTCGACCGCGCGCAGCTTGTGGTAAAGCCGGGTTTCGATCTCGGGCGAGGGGCCGTCGCCCGCGCGGATATGCAGACCTCCGGGGGGCAGGTCGATGTCCGGAAAGGTGAAACTGCGGTCGGGGCGCAATGCGACCGAGCGCGCCGATTCCACCGTTTCGGAAATCGCCTTGAAACCGACCCAGGTGCCGGAATAGCGCGACAGGGCCAGACCATATTCGCCGTATTCAAGGTATTCGCCCACCGATGCGGGGTTCAACGTGGGCATGAACCAGGCCAGGAAGGCCGCGTCGGACTGGTGCGGCATGGAGGATGAAACGCAGCCGTGATCGTCCCCCGCAACCACCAGCACGCCGCCTTTTTTCGATGTGCCGTAAGCGTTGCCATGTTTCAGCGCATCGCCGGACCGGTCCACGCCCGGTCCTTTGCCATACCACATGGAAAACACGCCCTTGACCTCGGCATCGGGGACTAGCGGCACCTGCTGCGCGCCCAAGACGGCGGTGGCGCCAAGGTCTTCGTTCACTGCGGGAAGGAACTTGATCTTGTTGCTTTCCAGCAGGTCCGATTGGGCCCAGAGTTCTTGATCGACGCCGCCAAGCGGGGATCCGCGATAGCCTGACACGAAACCGGCGGTGTTCAGCCCCGCCGCGCGGTCGCGTCGCGCCTGGTCCAGCATGATCCGCACCAATGCTTGCGTGCCGGTCAGGAACACACGCCCTTGTGTCTGGGTGTAGCGGTCCGACAATTGGTAGCTGGCGAAGGCGGGGCGGGGGTCTGACATTTCGGGCTCCTGTTATGCGCGCTGGAACAGGATAGGCGGGGGGCACTGGTTTGCGGTGCCGGAGTTTTTGAGTATTTCTGGCAAAATGAAAATTCATATCGCAAAATGATCAAAATGTGAAATGAGGTGCCGAATGGAGATGGATGCCAAGGATCGCGCGCTTTTGGCGCTGCTGGAGGAAAACTGCCGCCTGTCCAATGCCGAGATGGCCGCGCGGGTGGGCATGTCCACCAGCGCCTGTTGGCGGCGGGTGCGCGCCTTTGAAGAGGCGGGGCTGATCAAGCGTTACGGTGCGGTGCTGGACCGCGCGGCCATGGGGATGGATTTTCATGCCATCGTTCACGTGCAGCTACACCGTCATGATGCCGATCAGGGGCAGGCCTTCAACCGCGCGGTGCGCCTGCGCGAGGAGGTGCGCGATTGCTATGCCACCACCGGCGAGGCTGATTACCACCTGCGGGTGCGCTGCGCGGATCTGGCGGCCTATAACCGCTTTCTGGAGGAGTTTCTGTTTCGCAGCCCCGCCGTGCGGTCGGCCCAGACCAATGTGATCTTGCGCGATATCAAGGGCTAGGGGCTGGTTTTCCTGACCCGTCCGGCGATGGACGCGGGCCGCGATTTACGCTAAGTTAATTTTCAGGGGTCGCCGATATTTCCAGGCCCGATTGCATTTCATGCGGCGCTGCGCCGCCGCGCTGTCAAAGTCATTTCAACCGCCGCCCGCTGCCTTGGGCCGGGAAAGGATTTCCCATGAAAATCGCTGTTTTCGGGCTGGGCTATGTGGGCCTGTCCAATGCTGTTTTGCTGGCGCAACATAACGCGGTGCGGGCGGTGGACCTGTCGCCGCAGCGGGTCGGGCTGGTCAATGCCCGTATCAGCCCCATCGTCGATGCGGAACTGTCTGATTACCTGACGCGCCAGACCCTGAACCTGCGTGCGATGCTGGACCCGGCCGAGGCGTTGGAGGGTGCGGATTATGCAATTGTCGCCACGCTCACCGATCACGATCCTGAAACCGACAGTTTTGACACATCAAGCGTGGAGGCCGTGATTGCGCAGGTTCTGAAAATGGCCCCGCAGGCGACCATCGTTGTCAAATCCACCATCCCCGTGGGGTTCATCGCGCGGATGCGGGCGGAAACGGGGCGGGATAACATCCTGTTTTCGCCCGAATTCCTGCGCAAAGGGCGGGCGCTGCATGACAACCTCTATCCCAGCCGTATCGTCGTGGGGGGCACCTGCGACAAGGCGCGGCGCTTTGCCGATCTGCTGGTGCAGGGCGCGCGCGCCAACAATGTGCCCGTGCAGCTGACCGGCCCAAGCGAGGCCGAGGCGATCAAGCTGTTCGCCAACACATATCTTGCGATGCGCGTGGCCTATTTCAACGAATTGGACAGTTATGCGATGCGTCATGGCATGGACAGCCGCCAGATCATCGACGGGGTCTGCATGGACCCGCGGGTGGGGGCGGGATATAACAACCCCTTTTTCGGCTATGGGGGGTATTGCCTGCCCAAGGACACGCGGCAATTGTTGGCCAATTATGCCGAGGTGCCGCAGAACCTGATCCGCGCCATCGTCGATGCAAACCGCACCCGCAAGGATGTGATTGCCGATGCCATACTGGCGCGAAATCCGCGCCGCGTGGGCATTTTCCGGCTGGTCATGAAGGCCGGATCGGATAATTTCAGGCAAAGTTCCGTCCAGGGGATCATGAAGCGGATCAAGGCGCGCGGGGTCGAGGTGGTGGTGTACGAGCCGGGCCTTGAGGCGACAGAGTTCTTCCATTCGCGGGTGATGCATGATCTGGACGGGTTCAAGGCGGGGGCTGACGTGATAGTCGCCAACCGCATGGCGGATGAATTGGCAGATGTGCGCGGTAAGGTGTTCACGCGCGATCTGTTCGGGGCAGATTAAGCGGGGCCATGCGCCCCGTCACAAGGGGCAGACATGGCAAGAACGGCATTGGTCACGGGGGCGGCGGGTTTCATTGGTGCGGCGGTATGCGAACGCCTTTTGGCCGAGGGATGGCGCATTGTCGGGCTGGACGCCATGACCGATTACTATGATGTGGCCCTGAAGGAAGCACGCGAGGCGCGGCTGACCGGCGATTACCGGTCGGTCCACGGGCGGGTCGAAGACCCCGGCCTGCTGATGCACCTGTTCGAGGAGGAAAAGCCGGACGTTGTGATCCACCTCGCAGCGCAAGCGGGCGTGCGCTATTCGATTGAGGCACCGCGCAGCTACCTAGACAGCAATATCACCGGAACGTTCGAATTGCTGGAGGCCGCGCGCGCCCATCCGCCGCAACATATGCTGCTGGCTTCGACCTCTTCGGCCTATGGGGCCAATACCGATATGCCTTATGCCGAGACCATGAAGGCCGATCACCAGATGTCCTTCTATGCGGCGACCAAGAAGGCGACCGAATCCATGGCGCATTCCTATGCGCATCTGTTCGGCCTGCCGGTGACGATGTTCCGGTTCTTCACGGTCTATGGCCCCTGGGGACGCCCCGATATGGCGCTGTTCAAGTTCACCCGCGCCATTCTGGCGGGGGAGGCGATCGACGTTTACAACCACGGTAACATGCGCCGCGATTTCACCTATATCACCGATCTGGTGCAGGCGATCCGGCTGCTGCTGGACGCGGTGCCAACGGTCGGCGCGCCGGTGGGGGATATGGACAGCCTGTCGCCCGTCGCCCCATTCCGGGTGGTGAACATCGGCAACTCTGCCCCGGTCCCCTTGGGCGATTTCATCGACGCGATTGAAACGGCCACAGGGCGCAAGGCCATTCGCAACCCGATGGACATGCAGCCGGGTGACGTGCCCGCCACATGGGCCGATGCCAGTTTGCTGAAACAGCTGACCGGATATGCGCCGCAGACCGGCGTGCCCGAAGGCGTGGCCGCATTCGTGGAATGGTACCGCGCCTACCACGGCGCTTGAACTGCGTCTCGCAAGGCGTTGATATTAATAGATTGCTGCGCTGATCGCGTTGATCGTGTCACCGGGCATCACCAGCGATGCGGGGCTGCCCATGCTGGCCGCCGCGCCGGGCCTGTCCAGGCTGACACGGGTGATGGCGTATTGCGCGCCGCCATCGTCCAGCATCGCGGCCTTGTCGCCGCTCAAGGCGGGTAACCCGTCGGCTGCCTCGTCATAAGAGGCGCCGACCATGCCCGCCCGTGTCGCCGGATCCAGCCGCGCGCGTACGTCCAGCAGATCGGATCGCACCTGCGACAGCTCTGCTGCCAATTCGCCCCGCGCATTCACGGCAAAGGTGGCCAGGTCCAGCCGTCGCTGTTCCAGCGTCAGTTCCGTTTCCGAAATCATGGCGATCACCTCCAGCAGCGAGGAATTGGCCGAGGAACTGGCTCGTTGCAGGTTCATCAGGTCGGTCGCCACGGCCAGCTTGCGCTTTGCCAGTTTCTGGAACGCCTCCAGCCGTTCGGCAATGATCACCGTCTCGCGCTCGACTTCGGTCCGGCGTTGCTTCAGCAGGTCCAGCCGTTCGGCGGTCAGTCGCTGTTGGTCCAGCAACGAGGCATGGCGCTTGGCGCGGCTTTCGGTGTTCTGGCGGTAGACATCGCGCTGCGTGTCGATCAGGTCGGCCAGCGCCGGATTGGCGGCCAGACGGTCGGGCAGGGTGAAAAACCGCGCCGAATCGACCGAGGCATCGCCGCCCGTCCCGTAGGCGGTGCGCACATAGGCCAATTCCGACAGGATGCGCGATTCCAGCAAGGACAGCGACTGCGTCCGCCGTTCCATCGCGGCGGCGAATTCGATGGACCGCAGGGCGTTCAGCGTCGGGCCAGCTCATCGGATGACACGGTGATCCGACCGCCCGCCAGCGCCATCACCTGCGCCACGGTCAGGCCGGGCCGCCACGGATAGGCACCGGGGTTGCTGACTGCGCCATCGACGTAGACATCAAGCCGCCGCGTAGCCGTCACCGTCACCGATGGGCTTTGATCCAGCCCCGATTTGCGCAGCGCGGCGATGATCTTTTCCTCAAGCTCGGGGGCGGTCAGGCCCTGTGCGTCGATCCGGCCGACCAGCGGAATGGCAATCTGCCCTGCGGCGTCGATCAGTCGCGCGCCGGACAATTCGGGGCGGGCATAGACATCGACGGTGACTTCCTCGCCGGGGAGCAGCCCCACGCGAGAGGCCGTTTGCCCCGGTGCCATTGTCGTGGAAAGGATCAATAGGGCGCAGCCGCCCAGAAACGCGCGGAATGATTGCGTCATGGATGCTCCAAATATGTGAACCGCGTGATGAAATCGCGATAGGCCTTTAAAAATTACCATTTTATAATAAGAGGATAACATTGTTTTAGTCATTCTGGAAATAGCCATGTCGGCAGCGGTTCCTCTGCATAGCTGTCACATCCCGGCAGGTA
>DFBX01000096.1 GCA_002366795.1 Rhodobacteraceae bacterium UBA3069
GGTGGAGATGAAGATCGTCACACCGTCTTTTCGGGACAGGTCCACGAGCGCCTGCCAGAAGATGTCGCGCGCCACCGGATCGACGCCCGAAGTCGGCTCGTCGAGGATCAGCACCTCCGGGCGGTGGATCAGCGCCACGGCCAGCGACAGCCTCTGACGGATTCCAAGCGGTAGTCGCAGCGGCAAGCTGTCGAGAACATCCTCAAGATCGAACCGTTGCGCAAGCTCGGCGATCCGCGGCGCGATCTCGGCGGGTGCCATGTCGAAAAGCCGCGCGTGAAGATCGAGGTTCTGACGAACCGTTAGCTCAGAATACAGCGAGAAGGACTGGGTCATATAACCGATGCGCTTGCGCGTGGCCATGTCGCGTGCATCAACCGTTTGGCCGTCGATTCGCGTGGTTCCTTCGGCAGGTTCCACAAGCCCGGTCAACGCCTTCATCGTCGTCGTCTTGCCGCAACCGTTTGACCCGAGAAAGCCGAATATCTCACCTTTCCCGATGCGAAAGCTCACGTCCTTGACCGCTGCGAAGTCTCCAAACCGGACCGTCAGGTTTTCGGCCTCGACGACGTAGCCGTCGCGCCCTGCGGGGTCACGCGGCGGGACAGTCAGATCGTGGTGCCCGGCGCGCTTTTCCCCGGGAAGAAGTGCTATGAAAGCCTCGTCAAGGTCGGCGGCACCGGTGCGGTTCAGGATCTCGGCGGGGCTGCCGGTGGCAAGCACCCTGCCTTCGTCCATCGCGACCAGGTGATCGAAATCCGCTGCTTCCTCCAGATAGGCACTGGCGACGATCAGGCTCATGCCCGGACGCGCGGCGCGGATACGCGCGATCAGGGCCCAGAATTCGCGCCGCGACAGCGGATCGACGCCCGTTGTCGGCTCGTCCAGGATCAGCAGATCAGGGTCGTGGATCAGCGCGCAGCACAGGCCCAGCTTTTGTTTCATGCCGCCCGAGAGCTTGGCCGCCGGACGATCGGCAAAGGGCGCGAGATCGGTCGCCTCCAGCAGCTCGGCGATCCGCCTGTCGCGCTCGTCCCGGCTCTCGCCGAAAAGCCGGCCGAAGAAGTCCACATTCTCCCGCACCGAGAGCGTGGGATAGAGATTGCGCCCCAGCCCCTGCGGCATATAGGCAATCCGCGGGCAGATCCGGGCACGGTGCCCCGCGCGGCGCATGTCGCCGCCCAGCACGTCAAGCCGCCCCGCCTGCATCTTCCTCGCCCCGGCGATCAGCGCCAGAAGGCTAGATTTGCCCACGCCATCAGGTCCGATCAGGCCGACAATGCAGCCCGCCGGCAGGTCGATCGAAACCGCGTCGAGTGCCCGGACCTTGCCATAAAGGAGCGAGAGCCCCTCTGCCCGCACCACAGGTCCGGAGGCCGTCATTCCAGCACCCTGCCGTCAGCGGCCTCCGGCCAGGGCAGCGCGGGATCCAGCCGAACCCAGGCGACGCCGGGCAGACCGGTCTTGATGTAATCAAGGTATTTCTCCAGCAGTTCCGGCGCGATCCGTGCGCGGACCCGGAACATCAGCTTCTCGCGCTCGATCTCGGTCTCGACCGTTTTCGGAGTGAATTGTGCCACGTCCGACACGAAGGAGACCTCGGCGGGAATGACGATGTTCGGTGCGGCATCCAGGATCAGGCGGACCTCGGTCCCCGGTCCGGCACGCCCCGCCGTGGCGGTCTGCAGGAAGAACGTCATGTACACGTCGTTGAGATCGATCATGTTGATCACGCGCCCGCCGGCGCCCAACACTTCGCCCGCCTGTGCGACGATGTACTGCACCCGTCCTGGCCGGGGCGCTTTCAGCGTGCTGTCCTCGATCTGTACGTCGATCGCTTCGATCGTCGCCGTTGCCGCCGCCACCGCCGCTTCGGCCCCGACCACTGCCGCTTTGGCTGCGGACACCCCGATCCGCGCCGCCGCAAGCCTCGCCTCGGCCGAGGCGACCGCGGCCTCGGCACCAAGCGCGTTCGACCGGTCGATATCGAGTTGCCGCTCGGACGCGATACTGCTTCCCGCCAGCGCCTTCGAGCGGGCGAACTGGCGCTGCGCGGCATCGAGGGCCGATTGCTGCTGCGCCAGAACCGCCTCGGCCGCGCGCACTTCGGCCTGACGCTGCTGGATCATCAGCCCGGCGTTCTTGACCGCGATCTCGGCACGGCGCAGTTCCGCCTCTGCTTGGTGGCGGTTGGCTTTCAGCTGACGAATGTCAAGCGCGGCCAGCGGTTGTCCAGCCTCGACGAGCTCGCCCTCTCGCACCAAGATCGCTTCAATCCGTCCGGGAAGCTTCGAGGCCACATCGATCTCGACCGCTTCGACGCGCCCGTTGCCGCGCGCGAAACCCTCGGGGACCGCGCCGTTGCCGTTGCCGTTGTCCTGCCAGAACAGGAAGCCCAATACCGCTGCGGCCACGACAATCGCTGTGAAGAGAAAATATCTGGTGTTTGTCATGTTGTGCTCGATTGCTGTTATGGGCCGGATTTCGAGAAGTCATCGGTCAAAGACTTCACCAATAAACCCTCTGCTCGCAATCTTGTAAACGCGTCAATCGGCCCTGCTTGAGTGGTCGGTTTCGCCTTGCCCCTCGGCTTCGTCAATTAAACTGCTCCTGCTCGCATCGCGGGCGCCGCCTGGTGCATTAATGACCGATCGGGTGCCACCTGAGCAAGCTGGATGTTTCATTCCAATCTTTGAAGGTGCTATGTTTTTTAACAGGCTTCTGAATAGTCGGCAATGCGGGGCGGTTTCCCATCGCCGCTATCTCCTAGGTTTCGCGTCCGGGCGTATGGTATGCGTGCATGACGCAGACAGTCTGTCGCGGCGTTGAACGCGTTCGGCCTTGTTTCCAACGATAGCCGCCAACAACTCGTTCCGGTTGCCCCGGCAGCTGGTTGCGCGACGATGAGAGGCCGCGTCATGCACGCATACCGTACACCCGGTGAATCATGGCCCTCAAACCCGGTCGAGGGCCGACTTCTTCAGCAGACTGTTAGGCTGAAACCGAGTTAGGAGCCCGCAATAGTTACTGTTCGGTCCATCCCGCTAGAGAACGACGCTGTCGACCCGCCCGAGTTTCCCGCACGCAAAATCATAAGACAGGCGCAGGAGATCGAGAACGGTGTCGATTTCCGCATTGTCCCTTGGCGCGTAGACCATGACTGCGGTTGAGGGGATTATGCCCGCCGCAGCCATCGGGTGCGGTTCTGCCCAGCCCAGCTCGACGATCTGTGGCACGGCATCCTCCGGCAGCATCATATGCAGGCTGCCGTCCCGCGGTGGGTGGATGTGGGCGAACTCATTTCCGATCATGAAAGCCTCGCGGCAACCGCATCCATGTCCATGTTTGAG
This sequence comes from Rhodobacteraceae bacterium UBA3069, assembly GCA_002366795.1. Lineage (GTDB taxonomy): Bacteria > Pseudomonadota > Alphaproteobacteria > Rhodobacterales > Rhodobacteraceae > UBA3069. The sequence continues at coordinate 3,351 of DFBX01000096.1, forward strand.
GCACAACGCCTCGGCACCGGGTACCGAGATCCGCGATGGCTGGCGGGTGACAAAGGGAAAATCGAAGGCCCTGTCCTTGAATGCCCGATAGGACGCGGCGTCCGGGTTTTGACTGACCTGCGTATGCGGGGCGCAGGGCGTGGTGACGGGCTTTGGCCCAATGCGTGGCGGTATCTTCAGCATGACAGTGCCTCCGTAAATCTGGTTATTCCTGGCCGGTCAGAGCGGTTTTGTTCGCCAGCAGAAAATCGCGGACCGACTGCGGTTTTTGCCCAGTCAGGCCCTCCACGTCGCTGGTGGTCACGTCCAGATAGCCTTCGGCGATGGCCACGTCAAAGGACGCGAACACATCCGCCATGAACTCTGGCAGGCAATTCTCGACCATTGCGGACAGCAAGGCGTCACGGGTGATCGGGACATAAGGGATTTCTTTCCCGGCAATCTGGGACAGGGTCGCGGCGATGTCGGCTTGACCGACGGTTTCGGGCCCGGTGACATCGCGGACTGTCGAACCGGCCTCGGCCATAAGGGCGGCGGCGGCGGCGCGCGCGCAATCGGCGCGTGTCACATACCCTGCCTTGCCGTCACCCGCCGCGGCATAAAGCGCGCCCGCGCCGACAGCCTGTTGCCCATTCATCAGCAAGAGATCGGCATAAAGGCAGTTCCGCAGAATTGTATGAGGGATGCCGGTCTGCGTGATCAAGGTCTCGGTCTCGCGGTGATCTGCCGCAAATCCGATCGGGTTGTTCTCGTCCGGGTTGGTCAGAGAGGTATAGACGATGTGCGACACACCGGCCTCCTTGGCGGCAGAGACGGCGTTGCTGTGCGCGGCGAGCCGTTTGCCCGGCTCGAGATCGTCGGTCGAGATGATCAGCAGTCGCCCGCCGTCATCAAAGGCTGCGCCGAGTGTGGCCGGGTCATTGAAATCACCCGCCCTAACGTCGATTCCCCGTTCCCGCAGCGCGGCGAGCTTTTCCGGTGTGCGGGTGATCGCGACGATGGGTTCGGCCCCGCGCGCCAGAAGATTGTCGATGACCTGACTGCCGAGTTGACCGGATGCGCCGGTCACGATGAAGGGGCCCTTGATTGCGTTGGACATGTTGTGTTCTCCTTTCCAGAGTTTCTTTTCAGCCGAAGCGAAAGGCGCTTTCGACCGCACCAAGAACCTGATCTTCCAAGGTCTTCCGACCGATATCGGTGCCCGCGGCGCCCGCCACGACATGAAGCGGGATCAGGTGCTCTTCGCGTGGATGTGCATCGCGACCGCCCGGTGCTTGCGACCAGCGCGCGAGCCTGCGGTTGCGTTCGTCGGGATCGGGGCAGGTCACTGCTTCGGTTAGCCAGGTGTCGAACGCGGTCCCAGCCGTGTCGCCCCGCGGCTCGCCGCGCATGCTCTGCATCATCACCCCCATGTTGTGATAGGTGTTGCCCGATCCGATGATAAGAACGCCCTCGTCGCGTAGCGGCGCCAGTGCCCGGCCGGCTGCCAGATGCGCCTTCGGGTTGAGATCGGCACGCAGGCTGAGCTGGACGGTGGGTATATCGGCCCCAGGGAAGGCCAGCTTCAGCGGCACGAAGACGCCGTGATCGAAGCCGCGCGCGGAATCGGTCCCGGCCTCAAAGCCCGCGCCCTGCAAAAGCTTACCCACACGGGCGGCCAAAGCGGGATCACCCGGTGCCGGCCAAGTCAGCTGATAGGTGTGCGGCGGAAAGCCGTTATAATCGAACAGCAAGGGCGGCGCGGGATTGGACTGGACGGTAAACTCCCGCTCTTCCCAGTGACCCGAGATCGCCAGCAGCGCTTTTGGCTTCGCGGGGAGGCTGGCGGGGAAGTTCTCTAGAAACTTGCGCTGCCTGTCCCATGCATCAGGCGGATCCCAGTTCATGAAAAAGCAAGGGCCGCCCCCATGAGGAATGAAAAGAGTTGGCATGCGATTCATATTTTTTGTCCTTCTGGCCTTGCAGGAAACCTCCGGGTAGCATTTACGCCATGTCAAATAGTTGACTAGCGGCATAAAATAAAGTAGGTACGGAAAAGTAACTACCCTTCGAAAGAGCGAACACCGATGCCCAAGACCCCACCACAGTGCCCGATGGACTCGATTCTGCGTCTGCTCATGGGACCGTGGACGACCTATATCATCTGGGTCCTGAGCGATCAGGGGCCGCAAAGGTTCGGTGCGCTGAAACGCGCGGTGCCGGGAATATCGACCCGCATGCTGACCGAACGCCTGCGGATGCTTCAAAGCGCCGGAGTCATCTGGCGCGAACAGGCGGAGACGATTCCGCCCGCAGTCACCTATGGCTTGACGCCGCGTGGCAACGACCTGCGAGGCGTTCTGGACACACTGGGACATATCGCGGAACGATGGAAGGATGAGGGTGTCTTTGCAGACGATGAATTGGGGACTGTTTGAATGTGCCGACTCGGCAAATGCGCGAGTGTGCAAGCTTTGAGGAAGGCCAGACATGTGACACAACGCGTTCGATATCACGTTTCGGCATCAGGTGATTGACATGAGGCAAAGTAAAGTTGCCGATGTGCTGAGCGGAGCCAAGGTGGTCTTTCTGAAGTGTGGTTTCGAGGGAGCCAGCGTCGATGCGATTGCCGAGGAAGCCAAAGTGTCTAAGGCGACGCTTTACGCCCATTCCCCGAGCAAGAACATGCTCTTTCTGAGCGTTGTGCAAGCTGAATGTGATAGGCTCTCGGCTGAGATTTCCCGGCCGCTTTCAGGCGACCACGCACCGCGAGCCGTCTTGGAGGAACTCTCACGGCGCATGATCAGGCTGGTCTTGGATGATGACTACATTCGTCTTTTGCGTACTTGCATCGGCGCGGTTGCGGTACTGCCGGAGGCAGGCGAAATATATATGGACGCGGGTCCCAGACGGGCCACCAGAATTGTCGGGCAAGTCCTTCAAGGCCTGCACAAGGCGGGATCGTTGAAAGTGCAAGACGCTCAAAGCGCCGCAAGTCAATTTATTCATCTGTCTGTCTCCGGCGTCATCATGCCGCGACTGCTAGCCGTCGACCAGCCGATCGATGCGTCAGAGCATTCCAAGAGGGCGGTTGACGCGTTTCTAGGGATCTACTCAGCGGGTAATACCTTGGCGTAAAGGGGTTAGCCGCCCGCATCCACATGGTTCTACAGACGCGGTGGCACCCCTGTTCAGAGTGGGCTTGATCGAACGCTTGACCTTGCTGATGCCTCGGACTACCTCTTGCCGGAACCTAAACCGACCGGACAGTACAGTTGTGAATGAGCGAAGGCAGGCAGCGGGATCCAGAAACGCCTCTCCGAGAATTCTCGGTGCGGCGCGCGCGATCGCCGCGCGTGAAGGAGCGGGAAAGATAACGATCGAGGGGGTCGCAAAGGAGGCGGGCCTCAGCAAGGGTGGCGTGCTCTACAACTTTCCGACGAAGAAGGCCCTGCTTCCCGGCCTGTTGGATCAGATGCTAGCCGCGCACCGGGAGTTCCTCGCGAAAGTGCCGGAGGGGCATCCATCACGCACTTTACGTGGGTATTTTGAAACGGTTCTGCAATTGCAAGACGTGGACGATGACCTGTCCATGGCGATACTCGCGGCCGCCGCAGCGGATCGAGCAGCTGCGGACTGAACTGACCGGCGAGCTTGAGCGTATCCTAACCGACACGAAAGATGCCCTGGCTGCCATGATTGCCGTCTTGGCGATCCAGGGGTTGCGGTTCCAAAGACTTCTGCGGCTGCCGGAGGGCGGCGGGGATATCGGAGAACGCGTCATCGAACGATTAAGGACAATGATCGATGAACTCGAATAGAGACAACCGAAGATGGAAGCGGATCGCTTCAGTCATCATGCTGGCAGCTGCGGCAGCCTTGGCTTTGCCGTTCCTTCCGGGGTCCCTGACTGATGTATTGGCCCAGACGGAAATAGACGCCGGGGAAACTGAGACCGGCATGGGGGAAGCACCCGAATACGATCGACCGGTAACGGTCGAAGTGGCCCGTGCGCTTAGCCGCGTGGTCAATCAATCCCGCGCGGTTGCCGGCCGTGTCGAACCTGCCCGTACGGTGGACATTGCGTTTCAGGTACCCGGACAGATATTTTCTCTCGACGTCGAGCCGGGCGACAGAATTCGCGAGGGCGACTTGATTGCGGAACTCGATCAAGCTGATTTTGATCTTGCCGTCGATCGGGCTCAGGCCTCCTTTGACCTTGCGAATTCCGAACTCGAGCGCGCGTCGAGTCTTGCCCAGCGGGGGGTCGCAGCCGATGCGCGCCTCGATACTGCGCGCGCCCAGTTCGCACAGGCAGACGTTGCTCTTCGCGAGGCCAAGCGGCGCCTTTCCCAGACCCAAATCGCTGCGCCCTTTGACGCGATCGTGGCGCGCACCTTCGTTGAGGAATACGTCAACGTCACCTCGGCCGCACCGGTCGCGCGCCTGCAAGATGTCAGCGAGATGCGGATCATGATTTCGCTGCCGGAAGAACTTGCGGCTATTGCACGGTCGGCGCCCGACGTTTTCGACATCGTCGCGAGTTTTCCTGCAGTGCCGGGTTACACCGCGCCGCTCGTCCTGCGCTCGTTTGCGACCGATGCCGATCCGACGGCGCAGACCTACGACCTGGAGGCTGCAATCAAAGGTGATATCGATCCGCGCCTCCTGTCCGGGATGACGGCGGATGTGCGCATCTCGGTAGCAGCCGAGGAAGATCGCCAGCAATCTGTCATCATTCCGGTTTCGGCAGTGGATACGACAAGCCGAACCGAGCCGTCCATCTGGGTTTATCAGGAATCCTCCGGCCAAGTCACGCGCAGGACGGTCCGGTTGGGTCTTCCGGTCGATAACGAGATTGTCGTTCTGGAAGGCCTGGAAGGCGGCGAATTGGTCGTCTCCGGCGGTTGGTGGCGGCTCAGGGACAATCAGACAGTGGTGGTTTCGGGTCTCTGATCCCATATTTAATAGGACACGTACAGACCCATGGCACTCAGTATCTCACGTGCGAGCATCAAGCGTCCGGTGGCGGCTTGGCTGGCCATCATCTTTTGCTTCGTCGGCGGCTATTGGGGGCTGAATACTGTGGGTCGCCTCGAAGACCCCAGCTTTACCCTCAAAACGGCGCTTGTCTTCGTGCCTTACCCGGGCGCCACGGCCGTGGAGGTTGAAGAGGAGGTCGCCGACGTCGTCGAAAACGCGCTGCAGCAGATGAAGCAACTTGATCGAGTGGAATCAAAGTCCATGCCGGGCATGGCTCAGATCACCGTCGAGATCGAGCAGACCTACGGTCCGAACGAGATCCCGCAGGTCTGGGATGAGATGCGCCGCCGCATCAGCGACGTGGAGGGGGACCTTCCCGCAGGGGCGCGCGCGCCCATCATCAACGACGATTTCGGCGACGTCTATGGCATGTTTTATGCGGTGACTACCGCAGGTTTGAACCCATCGGAACAGCGCGATCTGGCCACGACTCTGCGGCTCGGGCTGGTCACTGTGGATGGCGTCGCCAAGGTCGAGGTTCAGGGTCTCGCCGAAGAGGTAATCAACATCTCGATCCCGTCGTCACGCCTGACAGAGCTGGGTCTTCCTCCGAACCAGATCCTGGGCGTTCTTGCCGACGAAAACCAGGTGTTCTCTAACGGTGAGATTACCGAGGGTCCCGCGAGGATCGGCCTGTCGGTTCCACCGGGGTATGTCAGCCCGGAAGGGATCGGGGAACTTCGGCTCGGCGTAGCAGGAGAAGTTGGTCAGGTCGCGGTCTATGACATCGCTAGAGTAACCCGCGATGAGGCCGAACAGCCCAGCCAGGTCATTCGGCAGAATGGAACCCCGGCCTTCACCCTCGGCGTATCGGCATTGACAAACCGGAACGTGGTAGAGGTCGGCGAGGCGGTCTCAGCCCGTCTGGAACGGCTCAAGGCAGAATTGCCGGACGGTGTCGAAATAATTCCGATCTACGAACAGCACGTCGTCGTAGACGAGGCCGTTTCGAGCTTTCTCGTCAGTCTCGGACAGTCGGTCGGCATTGTCGTTGCTGCTCTGATGCTGACCATGGGCTGGCGCGCGGGCCTGGTGGTGGGCGTGACTCTCGGGCTGACCGTTTTCTCGACGCTGTTCTTCATGTCGGTCTTCGGCATCGCGATGGAACGGATCAGTCTTGGCGCGCTGATCATCGCCATGGGGATGCTTGTCGACAACGCCATCGTCATCACCGAGGGGATGGTTATCGGGATGGCGCGTGGAAAGACGGCGGAAGACGCCGCGGCCGAGACCGAAAGCGCCACGTCGATCCCCTTGCTTGGTGCGACAGTTATCGGAATCATGGCGTTTTCCGGAATCGGGTTGTCGCCTGACGCGACCGGCGAATTCCTATTCTCGCTTTTCGCGGTCATCGCGATCTCGCTGCTGATGAGCTGGGCGCTCGCCGTTTCCGTCACGCCCTATCTCGGCAAGCTGCTGCTTCGCGCGCCAAAAGAGACCTCGGACGATCCCTACAAAGGTGCGTTCTACGGGATCTACCGCGGGTTCCTTTGGCTGGCTCTGCGTACCCGGGTAGTGGTCGTTCTGACAATCGTGGGAATTACCGTCTGGTCTGTGATGGCCTTCGGGCAGGTTAAGCAGGCCTTTTTCCCAGCGTCGAACACTCCGATCTTCTACGTCGAGGTCCAGATGCCACAGGGGACCGATATCAACGTCACGGACGATGAGATGAAGCGGCTGGAGCAAATGCTTCTGGCGGAGGACAACGTGACGGATGTGACAACGCTTGTGGGGCGTGGCGCGAGCCGCTTCATGCTGACCTATAATCCCGAGCAGGCGGATCCCAGTTACGGCCAGCTTATCGTCCGGGTTGCCGACGCCGAGGCAATCCCGTCTATCGCGAGCCGGCTGAACCGAGATCTGCCTGCCGAATTCCCGCACGCTCTGATCCGCGTCGAACAGATCGTGTTCGGACCGCCTTCCGGTGCCGATGTGGCGGTTCGTTTTTCGGGGCCCGATCCGGTCATTCTGCGCCAGCTCGCAGATGATGCAACGCGGGTTTACGAGGATGCCGGTACGATCACCAATCCGCGCACCGATTGGCGCCAGCGAGAGATCCTTGTCGAACCCATCGTCGATGAGTCACGTCTGCGTCTGGCCGGCGCAACGCGCGGAGCGATCGCGGACACCATCCGCTACGGAACGTCCGGTTTGCGTGTCGGTGAGCTACGCGAGGACGACGAGGTGATCCCGATCCATCTCCGCCTCTCCGAGAGCGAACGCGACGGGGTTGACCGCCTTCGTGACCTGTCTGTGTGGTCCGATGGGGCCGGGTCCTATGTTTCAATGGCCAACCTCGTGGAACGTTTCGAAACACGCCTTGTCGAGGCGCTCATTCACAGGCGCGACCGCGAGCGGACCATCACCGCCCTTGGCGGTTCACGCAGCGACCTGACCGCGGACGAAGCCTTCCGAAGTGTCCGGGCCGATATCGAGGCCATCCCGCTTCCCGAGGGTTATGTGATGGAATGGGGCGGCGAATTCGAAAGCGCCGGAGATGCGCAGGCAAGCCTCGGCAAGCAGCTTCCCCTGGGCTTCCTCGTGATGCTGACAATTTCGATTCTGATGTTCAACAAGGTCCGCCAACCGCTGATCCTTTGGCTCGTCGTCCCGATGTCCGTGACGGGCATGGTCCTGGGGCTGCTGTTCACAGGGTTGCCCTTCACGTTCACGGCCCTGCTCGGCTTCCTGTCACTCTCGGGCATGCTGATGAAGAACGCCATCGTTCTGGTCGAAGAGATCGACCTGCAACGCGCGGAGGGTGTGCCCGATTACAAGGCGGTTATAAACGGATCGGTCAGCCGTTTGCGCCCTGTGGTGCTCGCAGCCGGTACGACGATCTTCGGGATGATACCGCTTCTGCCGGATGCCTTCTTTGCGTCGATGGCGGTGACGATCATGGGCGGTCTCGCATTCGCTTCGGTACTGACGCTGGTCGCAGTTCCGGTGCTTTATGCGCTCTTGTTTCGGATCAAGCCTCCGAAGCAGAACATCGCTTCGGAGGGCGCAGCAGCGGTCGGCTGACCCTACAGATTATGGCGGGCGGGCATCGCCTCAAGCCGCAGAGCCTTCTATCGGCTCGGGATGGATAGCATTTCCGCCAGTGCGTCATAGGTGGTGACATCGCCAGTCGTTCGCGCAGACTTTTACCAGAGCCTTCGATCAGTCCTTCGTTGTTGGGAATGGCAAAGGGGTCGAGGCCTTGGGGATACCGTCGACATCAACAAGATCGACATAGCTGAACCCGTCGAACCCTCGCGACCAGACGGCGTGCTCGGCGGCATCCGTCAACGCAGTTCTGGCGTCGGCTGCCATCAAATCTCAATCCCCATTTCGATTGAGAGCGAAATAAGCGCGTTCCGCCGCCTCAAGCGCTCCTTCGAGAAAGCCTCCGAACTTCGGTGCGACCTCGGTGCCGGCGAGGATCAACGCATTGTCCCAAAGCCGGGACAGAAATTGCGGAAGACCGTAGTCGGGGTGCGCATGAACAGGCCGGTGATCAAGATCGGTTGCCGTGAACGGATCGACCGCCCAGTCCTTGAGAAAAAGATGCTTGGGCTCGTATGCTTCGGGGCCAAACAGTCGGGACAATTGCATGCACAACTGCTGGCGAAGGGCGTGGGTATCGAGCCTGCTCGCGGACGGAACGCCAATAAATCCGAATATGGCGTAAGGCCCACCCTCGGCGGGGCTTGCATCGTGGCATTCCACCATCGGGCCGGACCTGCTCATCGCGTCTCCCGACAGGCCCGCTTCGCGCCAGAAAGGACGGTTGTAAACGGCAACGGCTTTTGCCTGTCCTGCCATCCAGGTCGGAATGTTCTCCATCGCGGCCACGGCGTCACTCGGCAGCGCCGGGACATAGGACACCCACACGGCTTATGTGGTCGAGACAATCATGGACGAACTGGCGGAGGCGGCGGGTGCCGATCCGGTGGAATTCCGCCTGCGCTATCTCACCGCCCCCCGCGCGCGCGGCGTGCTGCAACTGGCGGCCGAAAAGGCCGGTGCGATACCGGACGGCCTGACACGGGGCATCGCGGTTCACAAGAGCTTCGGCTCATACGTCACCCAGATTGCGGATGTTCGTATGCGTGAGGACGGCACAGTCAAGGTCGAGCGCGTAACCTGTGGGGTCGATTGTGGTGTGCCGATCAACCCCTCGAACATCGAAGCGCAGATCGAGGGCGGCCTGGGCTACGGCCTCTCGGCCATCTTGCGCGAAGAGATCACTCTGACCGAGGGTGAGGTAAACCAGTCGAACTTCTACGACTACACGCCCCTGCGGATCACCGATATGCCGCAGGTGGATGTCAATATCGTCCAATCGACCGAGGCCCCAACCGGCATAGGCGAGCCGGGCACACCACCCATCGGTCCCGCCGTGGCCAATGCCGTACGCCGGGCTACCGGGAAGACCGTGCGCGACCTGCCGTTTTCGCTTCACGGACTGGCCTGGCCCAACGCATGGTCCATTGACGCGCGCTGTCTTTTGGCGCGCCTCAACTCGTTTTCTGACTCTGACTTACAAACCGAATGATCGTCGTTCAGGCATGCGCAAGTGTTATAAAAATCCTGAACAACGGCGAGACTTCGTGCATGATGTACGCAATTGAATGCAATTGTAGTTCTGGTCAAGGGTGCTGTTGTTCCCACAAATTCTCTGCACGATTATGGAATTGCAAGGGAGAAACCTGATGAAACGGCATATTGCGCCAGTGCCGACCTCGGGCAGGCAGATGAGCCTGATGGTCAAACCTAGCAAAGTGGAGGCAATGACCGATGTGGAGCGAGTGCGAGCGACAACCACACTTGCCCTGATTTTGATATATGCTGCAGGCCTCATCGTGGAAGAGTTTGACGGTTTCCAGCGTCGAACTGATCCACACGCCACTCCTCAAGCGCAAGGCAATCGTCTATTCGCCGTCGATGCGCACGGTGACTGGGCCCTCGGGATTGGGAAGCGCGGTCCGTTGATTCGGGCTGGTGTCAATAAAGCTGGTGCGCTCTTTAGTAAGCTCGTCTGCAATCCGGGACGCGAGGTGCCCCAATGCCTGCGAACGGTGTCGGGGCCGGGCCTTGCTTCGATGGGCAACACGTCCTTCAGCAAGCCGGCCGTGATGCCGAGCGACACAAGTGAGGCCATTTCGTTTTCAGCCAAGGTGGTGTTGGCGTGACATGATTGGGCAGGCGGTCGCCAAGGAAGGTAGAAGGTTCGGGGCGGACCAGCCGCAGTGCCTTGCCGCGCAACCTTCGGTCGCAGCATGGGCAGCGGGTACTTTTTGCACAGAACGCTGCGCATTGAGCGGCGACCGTTTTCTGCTGGATGGCCAGCAAAGTGGCCTTGCTATCAGCGATGTACAGCCCGATTTCATCAATTTTTTTGAGCACTTTTCGTGAAAACAATGATGTCTTCAGGCAAGCCTCGGTAAGCAGCTTTCGCTGGGCTTCCTCGTGATGCTGACGATTTCGATTCTGATGTTCAACAAGGTCCGCCAGCCGCTGATCCTTTGGCTCGTCGTCCCGATGTCCGTGACGGGCATGGGCGGTCTTGCATTTGCCTCGGTGCTTACGCTTGTCGCCGTTCCGGTGCTTTATGCGCTCTTGTTTCGGATCAAGCCTCTGAAGCCAGAGCAGGAGCGGAACAGTTCGCAATTCGAGATGGTCTCAGCTTGACGCTGTGTGCCGGGACGAATCAATCCAGCTTCCTTATCTCATGTCTTGAGGTTTGCCTTCTACATCGCTAATAATCTAACGTATGTTAGAATGATGGCGAAGAGAGCGGATGACTGGACCACTTGATCACCTGAAAATCATCGAACTTGGTCATGTTATTGCCGGACCGCTTTCAACTGCCTTGCTTTCTGATTTCGGTGCAGAAGTCATCAAGGTTGAGGCGCCCAACCGAACGGATATGATGCGTGACCTCGGACCCAAGGCCGAGGACGGGGTTGGTGTTTGGTGGAAGACTCTGGGCCGCAATAAGAAAACTCTGGGCCTGGACTGGAAGTTGGACGAAGGCCGGGACATCCTGCACAGGTTGGTTGAAGGTGCCGACGTGCTTGTCGAAAATTTCCGGCCGGGCGTGCTTGAGCGTGCCGGTGTCGGGCCGGAAACCCTGCATGAGTGGAACCCGGATCTGATTATTCTGCGCGTGTCGGGCTACGGACAGAAAGGCCCGATGCGGGACGTGCCAGCCTTCGGGCGCGCGGCAGAAGCCATGAGCGGTCTGGCGCATCTGACCGGTTTCGCCGACGGACCGCCGATGCATCCTGGGTTTCCGGCCGCCGACAGCACGACAGGGCTGATGGGCGCCTTGGGCATCATGATCGCGCTGCTTGCCCGCGAAAAGGGAACCGCGCGCGGTCAGGTCGTCGATCTTGCGGTGTTCGAGGCTCTGCTTCGGTTGATGGACTATCCCGTCCCCGCACTGACAGGCGCAAACCATTCGCCTCGGCGCAACGGGTTGCGCCAGCCGATGGATTTTGCGCCGGGGGGCATGTTCCGTACGTCCGATGGGGTGTGGCTGACCGTCTCCGCAGGCAGCGCGGAAACCGCGCAACGCCTGCTGCGGGCGGTCGGCGGAGATGCGCTGGCGGATGACCCGCGCTTCGCGACCCTTGCCGAGATGTCGCAGCATATGGCCGTGGTCTTCGATGCCATCAATGATTTCGTCACGCAGCACACGGTTGAAGAAGTGGAGGCGGAATTCGCCCGCCATGACGCGGTTGCCTCGCGGGTGCTGAGCGTCGAGGAGATCACGACGAACGAGCAGATACGCCATCGCGGCGACATCGTATCGGTCGAGGGCGAGCAGACGAAAGTCATCGGGCCGGTGCCGCATCTGAGTGCCACGCCGGGCGAACTTCGCTGGCTGGGGCGACCGCCTGGCGCGGACACTCGCAGCATTCTGCGCGATCTTGGTTTTGACGATGAACGGATCACGGCCCTTTGCGAGACGGGGCTTGTGAGTCTAGATAGCGGGGAGGGTACACCGTGACATTTCGAATGACGGATGAACAGAGGGAAATTCGGGACCAGATTCTGCGAATATGTTCGCAGTTCGACGATGATTACTGGTTGGAGCGGGATCGCATCGGTGGGTTTCCGCATGATTTGCACAGAGCGATGGCCGACGGCGGATGGCTTGGAATCGCCATGCCGGAAACGGTCGGCGGTGCCGGTCTCGGGATCACCGAGGCAACCATCATGATGCAGGCGATCGCGGAGTCGGGGGCCGGTGCCAGCGGTGCTTCAGCGATCCACATGAACATATTTGGCCTCAACCCAGTCGTGAAATTCGGGACAGATGAGCAACGTAGCCGCATGCTGTCTCCCCTGATCTCCGGTGATGAAAAGGCCTGTTTCGCCGTGACCGAGCCAACGACCGGCCTAGATACGACCAAATTAAAGACCATGGCGGTGCGGCAGGGTGACCGGTATGTCGTGCATGGCCAGAAAGTCTGGATTTCGACGGCGCAGGTTGCGCACAAGATGCTGCTTCTGGCAAGAACGACACCGCTTGAGGATGTGACGGACCCGACCGAAGGATTGAGTCTGTTCTATACGGACCTCGACCGCAATTTCGTGGATGTGCGCGAGATCGAGAAGATGGGGCGAAAGGCGGTCGATTCGAATGAGGTCTTTATCGACGGTCTACCGATCCCGGTCGACGATCTGATCGGAGAAGAGGGCAAGGGCTTCCGGCAGATCCTGCACGGGCTGAACCCCGAACGCATCCTTGTGGCCGGCGAATGCATCGGGATTGCGCGCAACGCTCTGACACGCGCAGCGCAATACGCCAGCGAGCGCGTGGTCTTTGGGCGGCCGATCGGTCAGAATCAGGGGGTTCAGCATCCGCTGGCCCAGGCCTGGGCACGGGTGGAGGCTGCCAATCTCATGGTGATGCATGCCGCCGCGCTTTACGATTCGGGAGAGGCGTGCGGCGTAGAGGCGAACGCAGCCAAGCTTTTGGCAGCCGATGCCGCAGTCGAGGCGACCGAGGCGGCGCAGATTGCTTTTGGCGGATTCGGATATGCCAAGGAATATCATGTCGAGCGACTGGTGAGAGAGGCGCTGCTGTTCCGAATCGTGCCGGTGACGCCGCAGATGCTTTTGTCGTTCATAGCTGAAAAAGCTCTTGGACTTCCAAAGTCTTACTAAGTGATGACGATGTGCCAAAAAATCAGGCATTGTTGCCTTGATTAAAATTCTAACGCGCGTTAGATTAAGTGAATAACCCCGAATGGGGACACATAGGGAGGAGGCGTCATGAGTAAGACGCAGTTCGGGTCTTCGCGAGAAGACTTGTCATCACGCTCAACCGTTTTTGCACGCGATCTGTTCGCAGCCAAAACCGTTGTTGTAACCGGCGCAGGCGGTGGTTTGGGTCTGGCGATTGCGGCCCTGTTCGCCAAGCTGGGCGCTAACCTTGCTATCAATGGACGGAACGAGGAAAAACTGGCTTCGGCCAAGGAATTTCTCGAAGGCCTGGGTGCCAAAGTCTTTGCCATGCCCATGACCATCCGGGACCCCGAACAGGTCGAGAATTTCGTCAGTGGGGTAAATCAGGAATTCGGTTCCTTAGACGTTTTGGTGAACAATGCAGGCGGGCAGTTTCCACAGGCCGCTCTGGATTTTTCACCGAAGGGGTGGAACGCGGTCATAGACACCAACCTCAATGGCACATGGTGGATGATGCAATCCACTGCGCGCCACTGGGTTGAGAATAAGCAACCGGGTTCAATCGTGAACATCGTGGCCGACATCTGGCGCGGTATGCCCGGTATCGCGCATACCTGTGCGGCCCGGGCAGGGGTGATTTACCTGTCCAAGTCGGTCGCCGTGGAGTGGGCGCCGCATGACATCCGCGTGAATTGCGTGGCGCCGGGCTGTTGCGAAAGCAACGGTTTTGGGAACTATCCCGAGGAGGGCGCGGCAACCTTTCAAGACTCCAATCCAATGCGGCACGCAGGCGACGAATGGGATGTCGCCGAAGGCGTTGTCTATATGGCGGCCAATTCCGGGAAATTCGTAACTGGTGAAGTTCTGAACATCGATGGCGGGCAGCAGTTGTGGGGGGATCCCTGGCCAACAGGGCGGCCGGATTATTTCCGGATATCCTGACGCATGCTCCGAACCTTAGTGGGGACAAAGGATCTAGATGACGACGAAGAGTAAAAAAGCAATCGGTTCCGATGATGGGGCGATACTGGAGTGCAGCGGGATCGAGCGGCGGTTTGGCGGCATTGTCGCTGTCACAGGTGTGGATCTCGTCATTCGCCCGAAGGAAATTTTTGGACTCGTGGGTCCAAATGGCAGTGGCAAGACAACGCTTACGAACGCGATCACCGGGTTTTACCCTCCAAATGTGGGGACCGTCCGGCTTGCTGGGAAGGACATCACGGGCACGGCGCCGCACAAGGTTGCAAAGCTCGGGGTTGCCCGAACGTTTCAGAACCTCGCCCTATTCAACGGGATGAGCGTTCTGGATAACATCTTGCTTGGGCGGCACATTCACATGAACCCGGGCGTTTTGCGCACGGCGTTTTATTGGTGGGCCGCACAGCGTGAAGAAATCGAAAACCGAAAAATCGTCGAGGAAGTGATCGAGTTTCTGCAGTTAGAGAGCATTCGGCACGAGATGGTCGATGGTCTTCCGATTGGCCTGAAAAAGCGGGTCGAGCTTGCGCGCGCACTGGTAGCGGAGCCGGAAATGCTGATTCTCGACGAGCCGATGGCAGGAATGAACCAAGAGGAGAAAGGATATATGTCCCGCTTCATTCTGGACGCTCGAGCCGAACGTGGCGTCAGCGTTCTGCTGATCGAACACCATATGGATGTCATCATCGGCATTTGCGACCGCATGCTGGCGCTGAACTACGGCGAAATGATCGCCAGCGGCGTTCCGAAGGAAGTTATCCAGAACCCAAAAGTCATTGAGGCATATGTTGGAGGGTCGCATGGCTGAAGGGGCAACATTGCAATCATCAACCATCGAGACGATCGGCACATTGCTGGGGCGGAACGCGTCCAGCCACGGGGCGAGTATCGCGATACGCGAAAAAGAGCGTGGAATCTGGAAAGAGAGCACCTGGGCCGAGTACGTAGAAGAGGTTTTGGCCTGCGCGTCCGGTCTTGAGAAAATTGGTGTAGAGCCAGGCAAAGCCGTGCTGATTCTGGGCGACAACCGTGCGCGCCTATACGGTGGCATGCTGGCGATTTCGCTACTCGGGGCCTACGCGATGCCGGCCTATCCGGGCGCGACGCTTGAAGAGCTTCAGCATTTCCTTGGCGAGGTCGAAATCGTTGCGGCCATCGCGGAAGATCAGGAACAGGTCGACAAGATCCTTGAGTTACGGGATGCGGGCGCGAGCGGCATCGCACATATCATATACGATGAAACGCGAGGGCTCGGATTCTATGAAGACGATGGCCTTATGTCATGGGATCACCTGATCGAAGTCGGCCAGCACGATCTCAACGAAGATCCGCGCCGCCGCGATGAGCTTCTGAACAGAACTCAACCCGACGATCCAGCGATTTTCCTGCATTCGTCGGGAACGACCGGCAAGCCGAAAGGTATCGTTCTGAGCCAGAAGAACGTTCTGGCGGCGGCTAAGAACGGCCATGAAGCGGGTGCATACGGAGAGGATGAGGAAATTCTCGCCTATCTTCCGATGGCCTGGGTCGGGGACTATGCCATTACGGTCGCGGCGGCGCTTTTGTACCGGTTTACCGTGAACGTGCCGGAGCGGCAGGAAACCGTCGTGCGGGACATGCGCGAAATCGCACCAACCTTCTATCTGGCGGCACCCAGAAGCTGGGACCAGATGCTGACGACGATCCAGGTCGGAATGGAGGATTCAACCCCGTTGAAGAAGTGGTTGTACCATTTCTTCATGGACCGGGCCGTTGCTGCCGAAACACGCAAGCTGAACGGCAAGAGTGGCGGCGCATTGGAACCGTTGGGCAGACTGTTGGGCGAGACGTTCGTCTTCGGTCCGATCAAAGACCAGTTCGGCATGAGCCGCTTGAAGAACGCGTTTACTGGCGGCGAGGCGATCGGGGAAGACACCTTTGTCTTTTATCGCGCTCTCGGGATCAAACTGCGCCAGTTCTACGGTCAGACCGAGATCAGCGCGATCAGCGCGATGCAGGCACCCAACGAAGTGCGGCTTCATACCGTTGGCAAACCCGCGCCGGGTGTCGAGGTCAAGATCTCTGACAGCGGCGAGATTCTGTTGCGCTCGGACAGCGTGTTCGCCGGCTATTACAACAAGCCGGAAGAAAGCGCCGAGGCCCTCGAAGGAGGGTGGTTGCATACCGGCGACGCCGGCTATCTGGAGGAAAACGGCCAGCTTGTGGTTCTGGGGCGTGTCTCCGAGGTCATGTATACGGCCGGGGGTGAACGCTATGTTCCGAACTATATCGAAAACCGGCTGAAGTTCAGCCCGTACATCAAGGATGCGGCTGTTCTCGGTGCGGGACTGGATGAGTTGACAGCGATGGTCTGCGTGGATTTCGAAGCGGTGGGTCACTGGGCCGAGGTGAACGGCGTACCTTACGTGTCTTATGCCGATCTGTCCCAGCGCGACGAAGTAGCCACGCTGCTGCACGAAGCTTTCCAGCGGGTGAACAAGGCCGTCACAGAGCCGTTGCAGTTGAAGCGTTTTGTCAGTCTGCCGAAGGAATTCGACCCGGATGATGGGGAAATCACACGGACCCGAAAACTGCGTCGTAAGGTCGTTCAGGAACGCTATGCCGATGTTATCGCCGCGCTCTACGACGGTTCAAAAGAGGTCCATGTAAGTGCTCAGGTGACTTACGAGACCGGGGAAGTAGGGAAGGTCGAAAAAAGCCTTCCCATCAGGGAGGTGTAAATGGATTGGATCTTTTTATCAGAGCTTGCGATCAACGGTGCCTTAACGGGTCTTCTGTATTCGCTTTTCGCCATCGGCCTCGTGCTGATTTACAAAGCCTCCTCGGTGCCCAATCTGGCGCAAGGCGGGCTGACAATGGTCGGGGCCTATGTGGTTCTTGCTCTGTCGCATGATGCGGGTCTGCCGCTGTGGCTCGCCATTCCGCTTGCTGCGGTGATCATGTTCGGTCTGGGATTTGGCATTGAGCGTGTAGCTCTGCGCCGTCTCGCTGGTCGTCCTGTCGTCATGATCCTGATGTTGACACTGGGCCTCGACATTTTCCTGCGCGGCACAACGCTTGCGATCTGGGGTGGGACGTCCCGTTCGATGGAGTTGGGAGTCAGCTATGAACCACTGTTCATGGGCGACATCTTCATCAGTCGTATCCATCTCGTCGGTGCCGGGGTCGCGATCGGTCTCTTTGTCGCCTTCATGCTGTTTTTCCGCAGCCGGACAGGCATAAAATTGCGGGCGATCGCAGACGACTACATGGCGTCTTGGTCGGTCGGGATTTCGGTCGAGCGCGGCGTCGGGTTGTCCTGGGCGCTGGCGTCGGTCGTTGCCGTGGCCGCAGGCGTCATCTGGGGCGAGATCCAGGGTGTGGACCAGGCGCTGTCACTGTTGCTTCTCAAAGGTCTGACGGTCGCTGTTCTGGGTGGTCTCGACAGTATTCTTGGGGCGGTGGTCGCCGGCATTATTCTCGGCATCGTAGAAAACGTGGGCTCTGACTTCCTCGATCCGCTTGTCGGGGGCGGAAGCCGGGAGCTTATCGTCGCAGCTGTTCTCATTCTTACGGTCATGATCCGTCCGCACGGACTGTTTGGTCGTCACGACATTGAAAGGGTGTAAGGGATGTTTTATCGACTTTCCGGTATCCATCACGCTAACTATGTATCGGACAGCCGTATCTTCAAGGTACCTGCTGACCGGAATTTGGCTGCCTTCGTCTTCCTGTTTGGTCTTGCGGCACCATTCATCCTACCGTCCCTCTACCTGAACAGTTACATGCTACCATGGCTGATCTGGACGGCTGCCGCCCTTGGACTGAACCTTGTGACCGGTTGGGCCGGCCAACTTCATCTGGGCTATGCCGCGGTCATGGCCGTTGGAGCGTATTCGGCGATCCACGCCGCGCGGTTCGGGGTGCCTTGGGAATTCGCCCTGATCATCGGCGGGCTGGCATCGTCGGTGATCGGTAGCCTGTTCGCCTTTGCCGCATTGCGGGTGAAAGGTCTCTATCTCGCGCTTACGACGCTCGCGATGCAATTCGTGATGGACTGGGTGCTAACCCACTCGCCAGCGATTTCGGGAGGCTCACACGCATCGCTCCAGTCTCCAACACTGGCGCTGCTTGGGCAGGAGATCACCTCTGATACCGGCTATTACTATGTCGCCTTCGGATGGTGCGTGTTGGTGACGATTTTCATGCTGAATCTCAAACGCACCGGGCTGGGGCGCGCCCTGGTCGCCGTGCGGGAAAAAGACTTTGCCGCAGCGATCCTGGGTGTGAACAGTTTCTACTACAAAATTCTGGCCTTCGCGACATCGTCCTTTATTGCGGGCGTTAGTGGTGCCTTGCTGGTTGCGACATTCTTCTTCCTGGCCGCGCCGGAGCAGTTTTCGGTGGCCGTTTCGATCCAAGTGCTGGCGATGGTGATCGTCGGAGGGCTTGGCAGCATCATCGGATCCTATTTCGGCGTTGCTTTGATCCTGCTTGTGCCGGGCCTGGTGAACGGATTTGTCGCCACGGCAAGCCAATCGCTCGGAATGCAGATCAATGTTGAAACGCTCGCCCATATCCCAAACGCGGTCTATGGCGCATTGATTGTCATAATTCTTCTGATCGAACCGTTGGGGCTGGGAAAGCTCTACGGCAACATCAGGGACTATCTGCTGGTCTGGCCCTTCGATCAGCTCAGAAAGTAAAGAGGAATGCCGATGCAAGAAAAGGTCGAAGCCCAGCCCATTCTGTCGATGAACAGTGTCGAGGTTCTTTACGACAACGTGATGCTGGCGATCAAAGGTGTTTCGATTCAGGTACCAAAGGGCGAAATGATCGCGCTTTTGGGATCGAACGGAGCGGGAAAAAGCACGACGCTGAAAGCGATCAGCGGTCTTCTGAAAGCGGAACGCGGACGCGTCAGCCGGGGTGAGATCAAGTTCGAAGGAACCGATATTACCGAGATGCTCGCTCAAACGCGCGTGGAAATGGGTATCTGTCACGTCATCGAAGGACGACGTGTCTTTGAACATCTGACTCCGGACGAGAACCTGACGGCAGCTGCACCGATGGGAATGTCCCGATCAGAACTGAATGTGGAAAAAGAAAAGATATACAACTATTTCCCCCGGCTTGCCGAGCGACGCAATTCGCTTTCAGGCTATCTGTCGGGCGGCGAGCAGCAGATGCTGGCCATCGGCCGCGCGCTGGTGACCCAGCCGAAACTGTTGATGCTCGACGAACCAAGTCTTGGCCTTGCACCATTCCTGGTGGCAGAGATCTTCGGCATCCTTCAAAAGATCAACCAGGAGGACGGTATGTCGGTTCTTCTTGTGGAACAGAACGCCCTGGCCGCGCTGGAGATTGTCTCGCAAGGGTATCTGATCGAAAACGGCCGCGTCGTCATGCACGGCACAGCCGAGGCTCTGAAGTCCAACTCCGACATTCAGGAATTCTATCTGGGCGGCGGGGAAGGCACCGATTTTCACAACGTCAAGCATTATAGCCGACGTAAGCGTTGGCTGAGCTGAAGTTTTCAACAGACATTCTTCAGGGAGGGCAAGATGAAACAACTTACCAAGGCGTTAGCCATAATTTCGATGATGGGCGGCCTGATCACCGGGACGCAGGCTCTGGCCGAACCATTCAAGGTAGGCGTCTGTTATGACCTCAGCAAAGCATATACATTTGCCTCGCCGCAGGTTTCGCAGGCCGCGATGGATCTGGCAAAGCTGATAAACACGAAGGGCGGAATCGGTGGGGAGCCGGTGGAAGTTATCGTTCGCGACCACGGCAACGAACCGCAGCGCGGGATCGAATGCTATTCCAAGCTCAGCCGCGAGGGCGTCTTTGTCTTCGATACGCTGTCCACGCCGGTGTCACTGGCGATCCTGCGGCGGGCCATGGAAGATGAACGCATCCTGATGCAGTCGCTCGTCGGTCGCGGCGATGCCGTGGATGGCACGGTCTTCGATTGGGTCTATCCAATCGGACCGACCTATTGGGGGCAGGCCGCCAACGATGTTGCCTATATCAAGCACCTACATGACGGTGATTTGTCCGACGTGAAGGTCGGGTTCGTCTATTTCGATTATCCGTTCGGTCAGGAGCCGATCGAAATTCTCAAGACCCTGTCCGAGAAAGAGGGTTTTGAACTCGATCTCTATCCGGTGCCGCTGCCTGGCAGGGATCAGGCCGGTGTGTGGTCCAAGGTGCGCCGTGACAAGCCCGATCATTTGATCGTCTGGATGCTGGGCGGGGCGTATGTGGTCGCGTCGAAAGAGATGAAGCGCAATCGCATCCCGATGGAGAAATACATTTCGGTCAACTGGCTGAACGAGGTCGATATCGCCAATATCGGCAACGAGGCGGCCATCGGTCTGAAGCGCGGCACCAATGTGGTAGGCGGCCCTGACGTGGCCTTGCGCCACGAGATTTTGGCCGAGCTTTATGAAAAGGGGCAGGGTTCTGGTCCGCTGGAGAAGACGCAGGACGTTTTCTACAATACCGGGCTGGCGATGTATTCCATCGTGTTCGAGGCGGCGCGCAAGGCGGTCGAGCTTGAAGGGCTGCCGATTACGGCGCAATCCTACAGGGCTGGCCTTGAATCTTTGAAAGATTTTGACGCAAACGGTCTGATGGCGCCGATTACCGTGACAGCAGAAGATCACGGTGGCGGTGGCAAGACACGGATCGAGATGTGGAATGGAGAAACCTGGGTTCCGCAAACCGACTGGATCGCCGAATACAGCGATGTCGTGTGGGACGTGGTCAAGGAAAGTTCCTCGAAATACGGATAGTGACGAACAGTTACCAGAAGGGTCGGCGTCACGGGGGGCGGCAGCGCGCCCGAATAACGATAAAGCCACCATAAACTCAATCAACGGGAGAAAGAAAAGATGAAAATCAAACAGCATATCAAGGCGGTGGCACTCACCGCTGCGTTGGCAGCAAGCGCGACAGTCGCGACCGCCCAGGACAAGGAGGCGATCCGGTTTGGACTCTGCTTCGACCTCAGTAAGTCCTACACCTTCATTTCGCCCCAGGTGGCCCAAGCCGCTCAGGACCTCGCGATGTATACCAACGACAACGGTGGCATCGAAGGCCATCCGGTCGAAATAGTCGTGCGCGACCACGGCAACGAACCGCAGCGCGGCGTGGAATGCTATGAGCAACTCAAGCGCGAAGGTGTTTTTATCTTCAACTTCCTGTCCACGCCGGTCACGAACGCAGCTTTGCCGCGTGTCATGAAAGACAGCAACATTCTGATGCAATCCGCTGTCGGACGTGGTGACGCCGTGGACGGGGAAGTGTTCAAATGGGTCTTTCCGGTTGGCCCGACCTACTGGCAGCAGGCGGCCAATGATGTTGCCTTCATCAAGGACCAGTTGGGCGGCAATCTCGATAACGCCAAGATTGGATTCATTTATCTCGATTATCCGTTCGGTCAGGAGCCGATCGAGATTCTGAAAACCCTTTCCAAAAAAGAGGGCTTTGAACTGGAACTCTATCCAGTTCCGCTGCCGGGGTCGGACCAGTCCGGGGCATGGAGCAAGATCCGCCGCGACAAGCCTGACTATGTGATCAGTTGGTTGCTGGCAGGCGGACATGTGGTCGCCTCCAAGGAAATGCGTCGGAATCGATTCCCGATCGACCGCTACCTGTCGGTGAACTGGATGAACGAGGTCGACATCCGAAACATTGGCGAGCAGGAAGCAAAGGGCGTCCTTCGCGGGACCAACGTGGCCGGCGGGCAGGAAGTACCGATCGTCAAGACGATGCTTGACACCTACTATGCCAACGGCAAAGGCAGCGGTCCGGAAGAAAAGGTCCGTGACGTGTATTACAATCTGGGCCTAGCGATCTATTCGGCGGGTTTCGAGGCTGCTCGGCTGGGGATTAAGGAGAGTGGCTGGCCGCTGACGCCCGAAAACATGAAGGCGGGTTATGAGTCGATCGAAGGCTTCGACGCCAATGGCCTGATGGCCCCAGTAACCGTGACATCCGAGGATCACGGTGGCGGCGGCAAGACGCGTGTCGAACAGTGGGATGGCGAAAGCTGGGTTCCGCTGACCGACTGGAGCGCCGAGTATACCGATGTGGTGTGGGAAGTGATCAAGGAAAGCTCAGAGGCGTTCATCGTCGAATGAGTGTCATGTCCCCCGCGGCAATCATGCCGCGGGGGAAACCAGACGGCGTAAAAGTAAAAATATTCCGACCAGAAGAGGCGAGAGTCATGAACCCCATCGACGTGACGATTGAAGGCGGCATTGCTACGGTTAGCATCAATCGGCCCGAACGAAAAAATGCGCTGTCCGTGGCCGCAACCAATGGGCTGACCGATGCCTGGGAGAAAATCGAAGCGGATGACAGCATTCGCGTGGCCATTTTGACCTCGGCCGACTGCGGTATCTTCAGCGCCGGTCTGGATTTGAAGGAAGCCACACAGATTGCGCGGGATGAGGGTGTCGATATCCTGTCCAAGATGCGCGATCCGTTTCACGAAACCATGCGGGCCTGCAAAAAGCCGATTATTGCCGCTATGACCGGATCCTTGATGGCCGGAGGCATGATGTTGACGCTGAACTGCGATCTTCGCGTCGGTCTCAAAGGCACCAAGGTCGGCATCACCGAAGTCAAGATCGGGCGCGGGTCGCCATGGGCGTCTCCTGCGTTGTCAATGCTGCCACAACCCATCCTCATGGAAATCGTTCTGACCGGTGATCTGATGCCGATCGAGCGGCTGCACGATTACGGATTTACCAACTATCTGGAGGAAACGCCGGACGCTGTGCGCGCGCGGGCGTATGCCCTTGCCAAACAGATTGCAGGGGTGGCCCCGCTTTCGGTCGTGGCGGCAAAAGGCAGCGTTCGTGCCACCATGGACCTAGGCTGCGCAGGCGGTCTGGAAGAGGGAAAGCGCCTGCATGAGGTCGTCTATGCCAGCAATGACGCTATCGAAGGCCCCAAGGCTTTTGCAGAAAAGCGCGCGCCGATCTGGACCGGAACCTGAAGGAGGCTGGCATGACCGAACTTATTCGCTTTGAAAGAGATGGCCCTGTCGGCATCCTGCGCTTTGTTCAGCCCAAGAAGCGCAACCCTTACAGCATCGCGTTCGTCAAGGAATTGGTGGCGCATCTGCGCGAAGCTGAACAGGATGATACGGTCCGCGCCGTGGTCATGACCGGTGGCGAACATTTCAGCAGCGGTGGGGATCTTGTCGGCTTCCAGTCCGAGGTCGCCAAGGGAGCCAGGGCCACCTCCGAGATGGTCGACAAGGTTCATGATGGCGGACGTGCTGCATATCTCTTTCGCAAACCACTGATTTCCGCCGTCTGCGGAGTCGCGTTCGGTGCGGGCCTCAGCCTTGCCCTGTCTGCGGATATCGTTGTGGCGGCCGAAGATGCACGGCTTTGCGAGGTTTTTGCGCGCGTCGGCGGCTGTCCCGACACCGGGTCGAGCTGGCTTTTACAACAGCGCGCCGGTGCGGGGGTGGCGCGGATGCTTGTTCTCACAGGTCGTGAGATCGACGGGCGCACCGCCAAAGAACTGCGCGTCGTGGAAGAATGCGTTCCGGCCAAACAGGTCGAAGAACGCGCGCTTGAGATCGCCCGCGAGATCGCCCAACATCCAATGTTTGGCGTACAGATCGCAAAGCGCGTGATGCGCGCCTCAGCGGAGTGTAGCTATCTTGAGGCGCTGGACATCGAGCGGGATTCCCAAAGCATTCTGTTGTGCGCACATGACTTTCCCGAGGCCATGAAAGCGTTTTCGGAAAAAAGAAAGCCCGAATTCAAAGACCGCTAAAATGGTCGAAACAACATCAAGAAATCAAGGAGATCGCAATATGAAGGTACTTGTACCTGTCAAGCGCGTGATCGATTACAACGTTAAGGTTCGTGTGAAAGTGGACGGAAGCGGTGTTGATCTCGCCAACGTTAAGATGTCGATGAACCCATTCGACGAGATTGCAGTCGAAGAGGCCATCCGCCTGAAAGAAGCAGGCAAGGCCGATGAGGTTGTTGTTGTTTCGATTGGTGTGAAGCAGTCTCAGGAAACTTTGCGCACAGCCTTGGCCATGGGTGCGGATCGCGCCATTCTGGCTGTGGCCGCCGATGACGTACACAGCGACGTCGAGCCGCTGGCCGTTGCCAAAATCCTGAAAGCCATTGTTGACGAAGAGCAGCCGGGTCTGGTTCTGTGCGGCAAGCAGGCGATCGACAACGATCTGAACGCCACTGGCCAGATGCTTTCGGCGCTGCTGGGTTGGTCCCAGGCGACCTTTGCCTCCGAGGTGGACATCGACGGCGACAGCGCCAAGGTCACCCGCGAGGTTGATGGCGGTCTGCAGACCATCTCGGTCAAGATGCCCACGGTCATCACCGTTGACCTGCGCCTGAACGAGCCGCGCTACGCCTCGTTGCCCAACATCATGAAAGCCAAGAAAAAGCCGCTGGATGAGAAATCCGCAGCCGATTACGGCGTCGATGTCACACCGCGTCTTGAGATCCTCAAGACCGCTGAGCCGGCAGAACGTGCCGCAGGCATCATGGTGGGTTCGGTTGACGAACTGGTAGAGAAACTCAAAGAGGCGGGGGCTGTATAATGGCTGTTCTTCTTCTTGCAGAAGTGAATGATGGCGCTCTGGCGATGGACGCAACGGCCAAGGCCGTGTCCGCCGCTGCGTCGCTGGGTGACGTTACCGTGCTTTGCGCCGGTGGCACTGCGGCAGATGCCGCGGCCGAGGCCGCCACCATCGCAGGTGTGTCCAAGGTGCTCTGCGCCGAGGATGCGGCCCTTGGCCACCGTCTGGCCGAAGCGACCGCTGATCTGATCGTGGGCCTTGCTGGCGACTACAGCCACATTGTGGCCCCGGCCACCACCGACGCCAAGAACGTGCTGCCCCGCGTGGCTGCACTGCTGGATGTCATGGTGCTGACCGATGTGACCGCCGTGATCGACGCCGACACATTCGAGCGTCCGATCTACGCGGGCAACGCGATCCAGACCGTCAAATCCTCGGATGCGACCAAGGTGATCACCTTCCGCACCTCGACCTTTGACGCGGCTGCCACAGGCGGCTCGGCCTCGGTCGAAACCATCGGTGGCGCGGCGGCCTCCGGGTTGTCCGAATGGGTCGAAGACAAGGTCGCGGCAAGCGATCGCCCCGAGCTGACCTCGGCTGGTGTGGTTGTTTCCGGTGGTCGTGGTGTTGGCTCTGAAGAGGACTTCAAGATCATCGAAGCCCTCGCGGACAAGCTGGGCGCGGCTGTTGGTGCGTCCCGCGCGGCTGTGGACTCGGGCTATGCCCCCAACGACTGGCAGGTTGGTCAGACCGGCAAGATTGTTGCCCCTGATCTTTATGTGGCTGTGGGCATCTCTGGCGCAATCCAGCACCTTGCTGGCATGAAAGATTCCAAGGTGATCGTGGCGATCAACAAGGATGAAGAAGCGCCGATCTTCCAGGTTGCGGACTTTGGACTGGTGGCTGACCTGTTCACGGCTGTGCCGGAGCTGATTGAAAAGTTTTGACAAGCATCACATTGAAACCAGAGAAGGCCCGCTGATCGCAGCGGGCCATTTTTCGTGCGCGGGGGTTTGGTTTTTCAGCGGCCCGAGAACCGCCTGATGCGCAAGACTCGGAGGTATATGACGCTTCGTTAGCAAGTGCTTTGGATCGTTGCCAAAAAATAAAACACTTGTTAGATTTCTTGAGATGCAAGCAATGCTCCGTAGGAAAACAACATGTCTCTGATCAAGAACTCCCCAACCTGGGCCTCCGATGAGCACAAGATGTTCGCGGACAGCACCCGCAAGCTTTTTGATGCCGAAATGGCTCCAAACATCGAAAAATGGGCAGAGCAGGGCATTGTCGACCGCGAATTCTGGACGACGGTTGGCGAACAGGGTGTCATGGGCGGATCCATTGCCGAGAATTATGGTGGGTTCGGTGGCGGCATCGGGTTTGATGCGATCACCGTATATGAGCAGGGGCGCACAGGTGACACCGGTTGGGGCTATGGCATCCAGACCATCGTGATCCATTACATCAACGCCTATGGCAGTGAAGAGCAGAAGAAAAAATGGTTACCGCGGCTGATCAGCGGCGACAGTGTCGCGGCCATCGCCATGACCGAGCCGGGAACGGGGTCCGATCTTCAGAACGTCCAGACCCACGCGGAAAAGGACGGCAATCATTACAAGATCAACGGCTCGAAGATTTTCATTACCAACGGACATACCGCCGATATCATCGTTGTCGTGGCCAAGACGGATCGCAGCGCTGGCGCCAAGGGTGTTTCGCTGATCGTTCTGGAAACCGAAGGCGCGGAAGGTTTTCGCCGCGGACGGAACCTGAAGAAGCTGGGTATGAAGGGCTCGGACACGGCCGAGCTGTTCTTTGAGGATGTGCGCGTGCCGACGGCCAACCTGATTGGCCCGGAAGAAGGGCAGGGGTTCTATCAGCTGATGAAGCAACTGCCTTGGGAAAGGCTTATGATTGGCATCACCGCCCTTGGCTTCATTGATTTCGCCATCGACGAGACGGTCAAATACGTTCAGGACCGCAAGGCCTTCGGCAACCGGATCATGGATTTTCAGAACACCCGTTTCAAACTGGCGGAATGCAAGACCAAGGCCGAATTGCTGCGCAGCTTCGTGAATGACGGCATTGCCCGGCTTGAGGCCGGCGAGCTTGATGCGGCCACGGCTTCGATGGCGAAATGGTGGGGCAGTCAGACGCAGAACGAAGTCATGCATGAATGTCTACAACTGCATGGTGGCTACGGCTTCATGATGGAGTTCCCGATCGCACGCCTTTATGCCGACAGCAGGGTTCAGATGATCTATGGCGGTACAAACGAGATCATGAAGGAACTGATCGCACGTTCGATGGATATATGATCCGTCCTGTAACGGGTGGGGTTACTCTTCACCCGGTCCCAGGATCTCGTCGCTGTGCTCCCCGAGCTTGGGAGCAGGGCGATGGTCGTGTCGCGCGGGCGTTGCTGAGAACCGAATTGGCGGGCGTGTCGTCCAGATAGCGCCTTCGGTCGGATGATCAATCTGCTGAAAGAAACCGGTCTCGGCAAGATGGGGGTCGCTTGGCAGATCCGTCAGGTTGCGCACCGGCGTGGCGGGAATGTCAGCCTGCTCCATCAGGGTAAGCCATTCTTCTGTTGTCCGCGTCAGCGCGATCTGCGCCACCATATCGTATACCGCGCCAATGTTGCGGCTGCGGGCGTCCATGTCAGTGACCCAAGCATGGTCGACCATATCCTCGCGCCCGACCGCCTTGAAGAACCGCGCCCACTGAACGTTGGTGTAGGGAAGAATTGTGATATAGCCGTCCGCCGTCTGGACAGGGCGTCGGTGTGGAACCAGCATCCGCGCATAGCCGAAATCCTGCGGGGTCTCTTCGAAGGTGGCACCATCCATGTGTTCGACCATCAGAAACGATGCCAGCGTTTCAAACATCGGCACCTCGACATGCTGGGCTTCGCCCGTGCGCTCGCGGTGGAGCAGGGCTGCCATTACGGCATAGGCGGCCGTCACGCCGCCGAGTTTATCGGCAAGGATCGTGGGGGCATAAGCGGGCGGGGCCTTGGGGTCGCGCAACGTCGCCAGACTGGCCAATCCCGAAACCGACTGGACGGAGTCGTCGAATGCGGGCTTGGCGGCATAGGGTCCGTCCTGACCGAAGCCGGTTGCGGATACCGTGATCAGATTCGGGTTCTCGTGGCGCAGTGTTTCGGGATCCAACGACAATCGGGCAAGCGCCGCAGGCCGGATGCTTGAAATCATTACATCGGCATCGGACAGCAGCTTGCGCAGCCGGTCGCGCCCGGTCTGAGTTTTCAGGTCGAGCACGACACTGCGCTTGTTGCGGTTGGCCCCTAGGAAGGCGGCCCCCATCAGCTTGTTGCGTGACGGCTGGACTTGGCGCAAAAGATCGCCCTCGGGGCCTTCCACCTTGATCACATCGGCCCCCAGGTCGCCCAGCATTTGGGTCGCCAGGGGGCCGAAAACCACTGACGTCAAGTCGATGATCCTGATGCCATCAAGGATTGCGGTGTTCTTTGCGGCGGTCATTTGGGTTGATTTCCAGTTCTAGGAACGAGAGCCGAATTCGGCGCGAATGGCGGCGCCGTCGGCATCGAAAGCAGGGGAAGGGCCAAGCGCGGCCTCGGTGCCGCTGCGCCGTATCGGAGGCATCGCGACGCTGACCGGTCCGGAAGGGGTGTTGATGGTCGAACGGTCGAGTTGCGGGTGATCTGACAAAGAGGCCACATCGTTCACCGCCGCCGAGGCAATTCCGGCAGCGTCCAGCAACTCCAAGAGTTCGGCACGGTCATGTGAACCGAACGCGGTCGTGATAAGCGTTTCTAGCGCGGATTTGTGCTGAATTCTGGCCGAATTGTCATGAAAACGCGGATCATTGGCCAGCGCCGGGTCGCCTAGAATCTGCGCGCAGAACCGGTCCCACTCGCGGCTGTTCTGGACCGATATGACGACCAGATCACCGCCCCGGCAGCGAAATGCACCGTAAGGGCATATAACAGAGTGCCCAAGCCCGGTTCTGGGCGTGGGCTGGTCGGCATAGTCGTGGAAGAGGAGCGGAACCGCCATCCAGTCGGCCATCACGTCGAACATCGCCACCGAAACACCGCGTCCCTTGCCGGTGTGGTCACGCCCGACCAAGGCTTCGCAGATCCCGGCATGGGCCGTCATGCCGGTGGCGATATCGCAGACAGAAACACCAACCCGGCCCGGCCCGTCCGGTGTGCCAGTCACCGAAGCCAGCCCGCTTTCGCATTGCACCAGAAGGTCATAGGCCTTGGCGTTTCGCATTGGGCCGTCTTCGCCGTATCCGGTGATGTCGCAGGTCACAAGGCGCGGAAACTTCTCTCGCAAGGTGGCCGAATCAAGCCCAAGTTTTTTGAGCGCACCGGGAAGCAGATTTTGAATAAAAACATCCGCGTTTTCCAGCATTCCCAGCAGTATTTCCAGGTCTTCGTCGGCCTTAATGTCCAACGCGACTGATTCCTTGCCGCGGTTGAGCCAGGTGAAATAGGCGCTTTCACCGTTCGCGGCGGTATCGTAGGCGCGGGCAAAATCGCCTGCGCCCTTGCGCTCGATCTTGATCACGCGTGCACCGGCATCGGCCAGCCGCGACGAGCAAAAGGGCGCTGCCACCGCCTGTTCGAGCGCGACAACAAGCTTGCCGGAGAGGGGGGCTGAGTTTGTACCTGACATGGAATTCTCGCAAGTGATCCTAAGAGCTTGACAATTTCTAACAGATGTTAGAAATGTTATCAACACGCACAAGCAGATACTGGATCATTTTAAGGAGAACGCAGGTGCCGGACGCCACAGGACCAGATCAGATTTTCCAGCGCGCACTCGCCAACAAGGAAATCCTGCTGCCCAAGTGCAATGACTGCGGGGCATATCACTTCTTTCCCAGGGTTTTGTGTCCGCACTGCCATGGATCTGCAATCTCCTGGGAGCCGGCCAGCGGCAAGGGCCGGGTCCACACCACCACTGTCGTGCGCCAGAAGCCCGAGCGCGGCGGCGACTACAACGTGTGCATGGTCGAACTGGAGGAAGGCGTTCGGATGATGAGCCGGGTCGAGGGTATCGCCCCCGGTGACGTTATCATCGACATGGCCGTGACCGCTTTCGTGGGCGAGGCCGAGGGTGCCCCGGCCGTGCTTTTCAAGCCGGTGGAGGCATAACGCATGACCAATCAACTTCGGGGAAAATCCGCGATTGTGGGCACCGGGCACGCCGGTTTCGGCGAGGCGCATGGACTGACGGCCTATGATG
The DNA here is from genome assembly GCA_002366795.1 of Rhodobacteraceae bacterium UBA3069. GTDB lineage: Bacteria > Pseudomonadota > Alphaproteobacteria > Rhodobacterales > Rhodobacteraceae > UBA3069. Next base: position 33,342 of record DFBX01000096.1, read on the forward strand.
TCATGGCGCAATCCGCGCTTGCCGCGCTTGGCGATGCCGGGCTGAAGCTGCCCGACGTGGACGGGCTGTTCTGCACCATGATGGAAGACAGCATGCCGGCCCTCATGGCGGCTGAGTATCTGGGCATTCAGCCCCGCTTCATCGACGGCACCATGCTGGGAGGGTCGTCCTTTGTGAATTACCTTACATCCGCGACCATGGCGCTTGACGCCGGTCTGTGTGATGTTGCGCTGATCGTCTATGGTTCCAACCAACGCACCGCATCGGGCAGGTTGGTGACGGCTTCGCGCCCGCCGGCCTATGAGGCACCGTATAATCCGCGCTATCCGATTTCTGCCTATGCGATGGCGGCAGCACGGCACATGCATGAATACGGAACCACCCGCGAACAGCTGGCCGATGTGGCCGTGGCGGCGCGAGCCTGGGCGCGGCACAACCCCGAAGCGTTCCAGCGCGGTCCGCTGACCCGCGAGGACGTGCTGGGCGCGCGCATGGTAGGAGACCCGCTGACCGTGCGCGATTGCTGTCTGGTGACCGATGGCGGCGGCGCGATTGTGATGGTCCGCGCGGACCGTGCAAAGGATTTCCCCAAGGCGCCGGTTTATGTGCTGGGCAGTGCGGCGCAAAGTTCGCACCGGCAGATTTCGCAGATGAGGGATTTCACAGTGACCGCAGCCCGCGAGTCGGGCAAGCGTGCCTTTGCGGCGGCGGGGGTGTCGCACGGCGACATTCAGGCGGTCGAGCTGTATGACGCCTTCACCATCAACACCATTCTGTTTCTCGAAGATCTGGGTTTCTGCGCCAAGGGCGAGGGCGGTGCCTTCGTCGAAGGCGGGCGTGTCGCGCCGGGCGGCGTCTTGCCGGTGAATACAAATGGCGGGGGTCTGTCCTGTGTGCACCCCGGCATGTACGGTATTTTCACCGTGATCGAGGCGGCCCGCCAGATCCGTGGCGACGCGCCCGGTATTCAGTTGAACGATATCGACTTGGCGCTGGCCCATGGTAACGGCGGTGTGCTGTCCAGCCAGGTCACGGCAATTCTGGGGTCACAAAACACCCTCTGACCCCAATCAAGGGAGGAAAGATCATGCCATTGGATTTCGAAGCACTTTCGAATTGGGATTTCGAAGAGATCGAGCAGACACTGACCGAGCGGGATACCATCCTATACGCGCTCGGGCTGGGGTTCGGCGAGGATCCGACCGACAAGAAAGAATTGGCCTATGTCTATGAGGACGGCCTGAAGGCGGTTCCCTCGATGGCCGTCACCATGGGGTATCCCGGCTTCTGGCTGCGCAATCCCAAGACCGGCGTGAACTGGCAGAAAGTGCTGCACGGCGAGCAATGGCTGGATATCTACAAGCCGCTGCCTGTGAACGCCAATATCATTGGCCGCAGCAAGATCGACTTCATTTCCGACAAGGGCGAGGGCAAGGGCGCAGTCATCTACCAAAGCCGCGAGATTATCGATGCGGACAGCGGCGACAAGCTGGCGCGCGTGGCGATGTCGGCCTTTTGCCGAGGCGACGGCGGGTTCGGCGGTGAGAACAAGGCCGGTCCGGCTCCCGCAGTGCTGCCTGACCGCACGCCGGATCATGTCTGTGATATCGAAACTCTGCCGCGTCAAGCGCTTATATACCGCCTTAGCGGTGACTATAACCCGCTTCATGCTGACCCGGATGTCGCCCGTTCAGTCGGATTCGATCGCCCGATCCTGCACGGTCTGGCGACCTATGGTCTGGCGGCCCGGGCGATCCTCAAGGCGTCGCTGGATTATGATTCCGCCCGGCTTATCGGTCTGGATGTACGGTTCTCCGCGCCGGTCTATCCCGGCGAAACCGTGCGTTTCGAAATCTGGGAAGAGGGCGGCGAGGCTCGGTTCCGCGCTTCGGTCCCGGCGCGCGATGTCTTGGTTCTGAACAACGGGGCCGCGCGTTTCGCGTGAGGCTAGGGCAATGACGCAACCTCTTAAGGACATTTTGGTGCTGGATTTCAGCACCCTTCTTCCTGGCCCGATGGCGACGCTCATGCTCGCCGAGGCCGGGGCCGAGGTCGTCAAGTTCGAGCGACCCGCCATAGGCGAGGACGCGCGACACACCGATCCCAAGATCGACGGTGAGAGCATCGGATTTGCCGTGCTGAACCACGGCAAGCGATCGGTGGCCATCGACCTCAAGTCTAAGGACGCGCTCGATGTTCTGCGTCCCTTGCTTGAAAAGGCCGATGTTCTGGTAGAACAGTTCCGCCCCGGCGTGATGGATCGGCTCGGACTGGGCTATGAGGCCGTGCGCGCGATCAATCCGGGTATCATCTACTGTTCGATCACCGGCTATGGCCAGACCGGACCAAAGGCCACCGCAGCGGGCCACGACTTGAATTACGTGGGGGATGCGGGTGTTCTGTCGCTGAGCCGCGGACCGGAGGAGCAACCAACGATGCCGTTCGGGCTGGTCGCAGATATCGGGGGCGGCACTTATCCAGCTGTCGTCAACATCCTGCTTGCCTTGATGGCGCGACAAAAGACCAACGAGGGGGTTCACCTCGACATTGCGATGTCCGAGGGTGCCTTCGCCTTCGCCTATTGGGCGCATGCAGAAGGCGTGATTGCCGGACAGGAAATTGGCAGCGCCGCCAGCCGTCTGACCGGTAGCCTTGCGCGCTATCGGCTTTATTCGGCGTCGGATGGCCGGCAGATCGCGGTCGGTGCGCTGGAGGAGAAATTCTGGCAAGCTTTCTGTGATGTTATCGGTCAACCCGAGGAGCTTCGCGACGACTGGAGCGATCCCGTTGCCTGTTCCGCAGAGGTTGCGCGCCGCCTGGGAAGCCAGCCGTCGACGCATTGGGAGCCATTGCTGATGGCGGCGGACTGTTGTTGTTCGGTGGTGAAAACACCCGCCGAAGCCGCGACCGATCCGCATTTCATCGCGCGTGGCGTATTCGAGCGGAAATTGGATATTTCCGGTCGGGACGTGCCTGCATTGCCGCTGCCGATTGCGCCGGAATTCCGCTCTCACGCGGGTTCGGCAGGTCGCGCGGCTGACTTGGGCGAAGACAACGCCCGCTTCGGCGTGGATTCGCGAAAGACAGAATGAATCCCGTTGACGCGCGGGCTTTCAGTCTCTAATCTAACACTTGTTAGAAAATGAGGGGGGGGGAAATAATGGTAAAGTCGAAAGATGACCTGCCGGCAGAGGCAGAGCGCTATGTCATGCCGTCGCATTTTGTCGAAAGCGACAGCCTCGAAGTGCAGGGTTTCGTGTCTTCAGCTTTGCGTGATCTCCCTGCGGATGCATCCAGCCGAGACAAGGCGATCCGCTTGTTCGAGGCGGTTCGCGACGATATCCGTTATGATCCCTATTGTTTCGCACTGGATGAAGATTCTTATCGCGCCAGTCGAATTGCCGGGGCAGAAGCGGCGTTCTGCGTGCCCAAGGCAATCCTTCTTGCGGCCTGCCTGCGTGCTGTCGGTATCCCCGCCGCTCTGGGGTTTGCGGATGTGCGCAACCACCTGAATACGCCCAAGCTGCAGGAGTTGATGGGCACCGACCTGTTTATCTATCACGGCTACGTTCAGTTGTGGCTGGACGGTGAGTCCTACAAGGTCACGCCTGCGTTCAACATGGATCTGTGTGAGCGTTTCGGGGTCAAGCCTCTGGTCTTTGACGGGTATCACGATGCGCTCTTTCACGAGTTCGACGAACAGAACCACCGGCACATGGAATATGTGAATGACCGGGGACTCTATTTCGACGCGCCGATGGAGGAATTCCTGGTGGCTTTCAAGGAAACCTACCCAAGACTGGAAGAGTTCAACCGCGTCCGAATTTCCAAGGATTCGAGTGGGTACGATTCCAGTTTCTCTAAGGAGGGGGGGCTTTGAAGTATCTGGAGGATTTCGCGCCGGGCCAGGTCTTTCGCTTTCGCAGCGCCCCGATGAGCCCGGAGGCCATAAAGGCATTCGCCAAGGAGTGGGATCCGCAACGGCTGCACACCGACGAAGACTATGCAGCCACCATACATGGCAGCCTGATCGCCTCAGGCTTTCAGACGATGCTTGAGGTATTCAAGCCGGTCATGACGGAGATGATGGTCGATGTTGCCAATATTGGTGGCATGGGCTTCGACAATCTGCGCTGGTTGCGGCCCGTTCGCCCGAATGAACCCCTTGATGTCGAATTGACGGTCAATTCGGTCACGCCGTCAAAAAGCAAGCCCGACCGAGGTGTTTTGAACTACACGCTCAGCGCCAAAAACCCCAAGGGCGAGGTCGTTTTTACAACCGACACCCCCGTTATGATCCAGCGAAAACAAAATGACACAGACTGATATGCTTTCCAGCGACCAAGAAGACCTTCGCTTGCTGCGTGAGAGCGCGCGCACCCTGTTTGAGCGCGCGGGCGGCAGTGGAAGATCCAGAAGACTGCGCGATGCCGATGGCGGCTGGGACGCGGACATGATCCGCGAACTGGCCGAGGCCGGCGTTTTCGGAGTGACCGTTCCCGAGGAAAATGGTGGGCTTGGCATGGGCTTGGCCGCCGGGGGCGTCATCGCCGAGGAAGTCGGCCGTGTGATTGCCCCGGAACCGGTGGTGGTGACAGTCGGGCTGAGCCTCGGCCTTCTGCGGCGGCTTTGCCCGGATCACGCCAAAATGGAACAGCTCACCAGCGGCGAAATATCACTGGCTGTTGCCTGGCAGGAACGCGGCCCGGGCGGAGCGCCCGCCGATGCGACCTGCCGCTACGCAGACGGAAAACTGACCGGCGGCAAGGCTTGGGTGATCGGCGCGGCTGGATCGCATGGTTTCCTTGTTGTGGCCAAGGGGGATAATGGTCCGGTCCTGGTCTTGGCCGAGGCCACCGCAGACGGGCTTGCCATCGACAAGCGCGCGCAGGCCGACGGCAGTTCCATGGGCGAGCTTTCGTTCTCGGGAACTCCGGCAGAGCAAATGGCCGAGGGTCCCACGGTACAAGACGCGCTCGCCGAGGCGATCAGCGACGCAACGGCACTCGCCGCGGCCGAGCTCGTCGGCCTGAGCGATCGCGCCTTTGAAATCACTCTGGACTACATCAAGACCCGCGAGCAATTCGACAAGCCCATCGGGTCGTTCCAGGTCATCCAGCACCGCGCTGTGGACCTTCATGTTATGCGTGAGGTTGCGCAGGCCGGCGTGCGCGAAGTTTTGACCCAAATGGACTGCGAAACGGATCCAAAGATTCGCGCGCGACTCGCCAGCCGTGCCAAGGCGCGCGCCGTCACGGCTGCCAAGAAGATCACCCGCGACGCCATCCAGCTGCACGGGGCGGTCGGTTATACCGACGAGTTCGATATCGGGCTTTATCTGAACCGGGCACTGGTGCTCTCGGCCTGGCTGGGCGACGATGCCTATCACCGGCGGATTTGGTTCGATGCGCGAGAAGAAGAAGGGGCAGCATAATGATCGACTGGAACGCAATGACCGACGCGGAGTTCCGCAAGAAAATCCGCCAGTTCTTCGAGGCGGAGTATCCTGAGGAACTCCGCCATCTGCCGCACCGTCCGAAATTCGCCGAGATCGAGCAGTGGCATACCAAGCTTCACACCAAGGGTTGGGTCGCTCCGGCTTGGCCCACGGAATGTGGCGGCATGGGGCTGAATGCGGCTAAGCTGCTGATTTTCTACGAAGAACAGCAACGCTGGGGTGTGAACCGCGGACGTGACATGGGCGTGCAGATGGTGGGCCCGCTGATCATCAAGTTCGGCACGCAGAAGCAGAAAGACTATTGGCTTCCACGTATTCTGAGCTGCGAGGACATCTGGTGTCAGGGCTATTCCGAGCCGGGTGCCGGCTCCGATCTTGCCAATCTGCGCACACGCGCAGACGTTGATGGCGACCATTTCGTCATAAACGGTCAGAAAATCTGGACCACGATGGCGCATGACGCCACTCACATCTTCATGCTGGTGCGCACCGATCCGGACGCGCCCAAAAAACAGCAGGGCATCAGTTTCCTACTGGCACCGATGGACCAGCCCGGTGTCGAGGTGCGCACCATCACCACCCTGTCGGGAGAAACCGAGTTCTGCGAGGTCTTCTTCGACAATGCCCGCACGCCGCAGGAAAACCTCGTAGGCGAGCTGAACAAGGGCTGGACCATGGCCAAGGCGCTTCTGAGCTTCGAGCGCATCTTCATCGGATCGCCAAGCCTGGCGCAGAACGCGCTTGGGCAACTCGAAAGCTTTGCCCGCGGCCGTGGCGCCTTCGACGATCCCGTGTTCCGGGACCGTTTTGCGCAGGCCGCACTCGACGTTGAGGATCATGCTGCGCTTTATGCCCGTTTCGCTGACCAGCTCAAACGTGGCGAGACGCTGGGGGCGGATGTCTCGATGCTCAAAATCTGGGTGACGGAGTGCTTTCAGCGCATCACCGAACTGATGATCGAAGCAGCCGGCCCTGATGGCGGGACGATAGGCCCGCTTCAGGTCGGCAATGTGAACGTCGATGCTCTGGCGAGTTTCTACAAGGCCCGGCCGACAACGATCTACGGTGGATCGAACGAAATTCAACGCAACATCCTTTCCAAGGCCGTCCTCGGATTGCCTGGTTAAATCAACACTAACATCCAACAAAGGAAATGAAGCATGTCTGACCGCTATGCAAAATACCACAAGATGAAATTCGACTACCCGGCGGATCGAGTCCTGCGTATCACTTTCGATCGACCGGAATCGTTTAATTCCGTAGACGCGGAAACCCACACCCAGATGACGGATATGTGGATCGATATCGACCGCGACCCCGACATCAACTCGGTGATCGTGACCGGCGCAGGAAAGGCGTTTTCGGCTGGCGGTGATTTTAGCCTGATCGAAAACATGATCGGCAATTCGCATGAGATCATGAAGACGTGGAAAGAGGCCAAGAATCTCGTCTACAACATCATCAACTGCAACAAGCCGATCATTTCGGCAATCAACGGCCCGGCGGCGGGCGCGGGCCTTGTCGTGGCCATCCTTGCCGACATCTCGATCGCCGGCAAGCGCGCCAAGATCGTCGATGGTCACCCGCGCTTGGGTGTTGCCGCCGGTGACGTCGCGGCAATCATCTGGCCGCTTCTGACCTCGATGGCCAAAGCGAAATACTACCTGATGACCTGCAAACCGGTTTCCGGCGAAGAGGCGGAGCGCATCGGTCTGGTTTCCATGTGCGTCGAGGATGAGGAACTGCAGCAAATCGCTCTGGACACAGCTGTCGAGCTGGCCAACGCCTCGCAGAGCGCGATCCGCTGGACCAAGTATTCGCTGAACAACTGGCTGCGCCAGGCCGGTCCGATTTTCGACGCCTCGACCGCGTTGGAGATGCTCGGCTTCATGGGCGAAGATGTCAAGGAAGGTGTGCTGTCGCACCGCGAAAAGCGTGCGCCCAACTTCCGCAAAGACTGCCCACTTTAATCAACGTTGGGTAAAGGAGGCATAGACATGTCCTTAAGTATCTATAAAGACATCGCGCATGCCTATGCTGCAGCGACCGAAAGGGCTCCGGGCCTGAAAGCCCGGTTTGCGGCTGCCGGATTCGATCCGGCAGCCGTTGAGACACTGGCGGATCTGACGCGTCTGCCGGTGATGAAAAAGGAAGAGCTGCTGAAGCTTCAGCGTGACGACCCGCCTTTCGGCGGGTTCCTCGGCTCTGATCTGAAGGATGTCGGGCGGATTTACGCCTCACCCGGCCCGATCTTCGAACCGTCGCTTTCGGGCGGCGGCGGGCACGGTCTGGACCTGCTGTTCAGGTCGGCCGGTGTGGGCGCAGGAGACATTATCCTGAACACCTGGATGTATCACCTCGTGCCGGCGGGGCTGTTGTTTGACGAAGCGGCGCAGGCCGCAGGCGCAACGGTCATTCCCGGTGGCGTAGGCAACACCGAACTTCAGGCACAGATCATCGTCGAAACCGGCGTGACTTCGATCTGCGCCTCGACCGCGTTCTTCCTGACGCTGGCCGACAAAGTGATCGAGACCTATGGCCGGGACGCCTGGAAGGTGAAGACCGCCTTCCTCGGGGGCGAGATGGGCGACTGGATGGCCAAACGCCGCCGGATCGAGGCGGATTATGGCGTGTCCACCTGGGCCGCCTATGCCACCGCCGATCTGGGTCTTGTCGCCTATGAGGATGGCGGCGAAGGCTATGTGGCCCACCCCGACCGTGTGGTGCAAATCTGCAATCCGGTCAACGGAGAGCAGGTGTCCCATGGCGAGCCGGGCGAGGTTGTCGTAACAGCGCGTGACGCCACTTGGCCAATGATCAGGTTTGGCACCGGCGACAGTGCATTTGCGCTGGAAAGCGACGAGGATGGCCGCGTCAGCCGTATTTCCGCGTTGCAGGGCCGGGTCGGCGCGGCGGTCAAGGTTCGCGAGATATTTGTCTATCCTCGCGCGATCGAGGAAGTCGTCATCGCCACGCCGGGTGCCAAGGCCGCGCAGGCCGTGGTGACGCGGGAAAACGATCGCGACATGATCCGCATTTCCCTTGTGCTTGAAGATAGCGCCGACGCAGCCGCGGCCGAAGCCGCCGGCGCCAAAGCTTTCAAACAGTATTCGAGAATTCGTGCCGACGCGGTAAGCGTCGTCGCGGAGTTGCCTGAGAATACTGACCTGATCGTCAACCAGAAAGACGGCTGAGAACGTTTCCGAAGCAACCGTGATCAGCGGCCGGAATAGTAGAGGGCGGCGGGGTGACCTGCCGCCCTCATTCGTCAGGCGCAGAGCGCATCCTTCACAGCATGGTATTCCCGCTCGAGGCGGTCGACGTAGTCCGCCGTGGTTGTCACCGCGTGCACTGCACAAACCCCCTGGGCGCTGCCCCAGATGTTGAGGCAGGCCTTGGGGCGGATGTCGCCGGTGGCCGGATTGAGCTTGTTGCCCTCACCGGTCTGGTTGTCTGTACCCAGCCCGACGGCCCGGACCGATGGTTCGATATCACTGACGTTCACGCCGCTGAAGTGGCTGCGTAGAGAATGTCATCGCCCCGCCGTGCACGATCATCTGCTTGTAGGTTTCCGCGGCGACAGCTTCGCTCGTCGCGATGAACCGCGAGCCGCGCCAAATGACGGGGCCACCCACGTTGCAACTCCACTGCCTGCGTGCGGTGTGACCGAATACCGGAGTCGGGCACCTGTTTTCAGAACGCGCTCAAACCCGTCAGGTTTCGTCCGATGACCAGCTTCTGAATTTCGGTGGTACCATCCGGGATCGGCATGACCTTTGCATTGCGGAAATGCCGTTCGACAGGAAACTCCTTGGTGATGCCGTTGCCTCCATGGATTTGCACAGCCTTTCCGGCGATTTCGACAGCCATCTCCGTCGCATACCATTTCGCCATCGAAGTCTGGGTGTCGCAGCGCACGCCCAGATCCAGAAGTTGCAGCCCACGCTGGCACAGAAGCCGCGCGGCATCGAGATGGGTGGCCATGTCGGCCAGATAGCCTTGGATCAATTGGTGCCCGCCGATCGGCTTGCCATGCTGCTCGCGCTCTTTGGAATACCGGACGGCGCATTCCAGCGCTGCCTGGGCAATACCAATGCTCGTCAGACCGACGAAAACCCGCGCGCTTTCGAACAGCTTCAATGTCTGGAACAGACCGCCGCCGGAGTTGCCCAGAACGTGGGCTTCTGTCGTTTCGGCCCGGTCAAAGAACAATTCGCAGGTCGATGCACCGACAAGCCCCAATTTGCGCAACTCGCGGCTTTCATAGCCGCCCTTGTCGCGATCGACGATGACCATGGAAATCCCGTCATCGAGGTTACAGACCACGATGGCAAAGTCCGATTGCGCGCCGTTGGAAATCCAGAGCTTCTGTCCGGTGACGAAAATCTTGTCGCCCTCGCGTTCCGCACGGGTCTTGACCTCGCGCACGTTCGAGCCGACCTCCGGCTCGGAAATGCAGGTGGCGCAGATGCGTTCGCTGCGCAGGAGCGGCCCAAGATACGCCTCTTTCTGCGCCGCGTCGCCCAGAAGGTTGACCGCAAATACGGCGTGGCCCTGAATCAGCACCGCAATCGCCAGATCGGCCCAGATGCGGGCCAGTTCCTCGTAAAGGATGCCATAGGTCATGCGGTCGATCCCTGCGCCGCCGTCCTCTTCCGTTATCAGGCCGCTGATCAGCCCGAATTCCTCGACCTTGGCGAACAGGGATTTCAGGGTCTCCGCATCGGGCGGGTGACCAAGTTGTTCGTATTTCTCGGCCAGCGGGGCGAACTCTGCCAATGCCATCTTGCGGAAGTTTTCCAGCAACATGCGTTGCTCGTCTGTATAGATTGCCTGAGCGGCGGCGATCACATTTTCCATTTTTTCTTTTCCTTGTTTCAGCGACCTAGAATGGTGACGCAGGCGGCGGCTTCTTCGACGCCGTGCAGGCCGCCACCGTTTTCGGCAATGGCGTTCTGCGCGCCTTCGACCTGGCGTGCGCCGGCTTCGCCGCGCAGCTGTGTGACCAATTCAAAAACCTGGCCGATCCCGGTGGCCCCGACCGGGTGCCCCTTGGATTCCAAACCGCCGGAGGGGTTCACCGGGATACGTCCGCCGATTGTGGTTTCTCCGCGCAGGCTGGCCGGGCCACCCTCGCCGAATTCGACAAAGCCCAGATTCTCGATCTGGATCACCTCGCCCACGGCGGTGGCGTCATGCACCTCGGCCAATGACATGTCCTTGGGGCCAAGACCGGCCTGCTCATAGGCCTGAAGTGCCGCCAAGCGAGTCAGGTGGTTCTTGTAATCCTCGGGCGGACGGTCGGTGCCGGAGCGCAAGATCGCGGCCTTGACCTTTATCGCGCGGGCTGGATCGAGGACCAGCCGTTTAAGCCCTTCACCGGTGCAAAGCACCGCCGCCGCCGCGCCGTCCGAAATGGGGGCGCACATCGGCAGCGTGAGCGGAAAGGTAATAGGTGGCGCGGCCAGCACCTGATCAATGCTCATGGAGTCGCGGTATTGGGCCAACGGGTTATGCGCAGAATGCGCATGGTTCTTGGCAGAAACGGCGGCAAACTGTTCTTGCGTGGTTCCGAAGGTTTTCATGTGCAGCCGCGCAAAACCGGCGTAGACATCCATGAACACGCTATAGGGCTTGGGCGATTTCGACCCTTCGGGTTCCTCGATACCGGCACCCAGATCGGCGAGGCGCTGCGCGACCTCTTCGCCGTTGCTGACGTCCCAACCGCTGTCAAAGGCCGAAAACATCAGCGCGCGGTCGTCGGAATACATTTTCTCGGCGCCCACGGCCAAGCAGCACTCGCCATTGCCGGCCTTGAGGAAATCCACCGCCAACTTGAACCCGGTCGAGGCGCTGGCGCAGGCGTTTTCGACATTCACCACCGGAATGCCCTGAATGCCCATTTCACGCAGCGCAATTTCGCCGCGGATCATGTGTTGGCCTTCCATATGGCCCTGCACCGCGTTCGAGAAAAACGCGCCGTCGATACGATCAGCCGCCAGTCCGGCATCCGAAAGTGCGGCAGCGACGGCCTCGCCCGTCATGTTCTTGATGGTTTTGTCCCGGAATTTCCCGAACGGCGTCATCCCGACGCCAACGACATAAATATCCTGCATCCTACAGTCTCCTTATTCAGTAACCGCGAAACTGCGGTTTGCGTTTTTCATTAAAAGCCGTCAGCCCTTCGCGCATGTCCCACGACCGCATATGCGCGCGCAGGTTCAGCATTTCTTCGGCCAACGCGGCGGTTTCGTCCACGTTCAGCGACCGGTTGGCGACCGCCTTCATGCGGCGCAGCACGGCGGGGCTCTTGTTGGATAGCTTGTCGGTGAAGGCCTGAACGGCATCGCGCAACTTTGAGTCTGCGACGACCTTGTTGACCAGCCCCCAGTCCATCATTTCCCGCGCCGACACGTTCTCACCTGAGAACAACAGGTATTTCGCGCGATTCAATCCAATCCGGCGCGGCAGGATCGCCGCGCCTCCCGCACCCGGAAAGACGCCGAAATTGGAATGGGCATCGCCCAACTGCGCGCTTTCGGCGGCAAAGACCAGATCGCAGGCCATCACCATTTCAAGGCCGCCCGCCATGGCGAGCCCGTTCACGGCGGCGATCACAGGCTTGGGGCCATGACGCATCAGACCGAAGGTGTGATCGACGAGATCGAGAAGGTCGGGCTCGCCGGGTTCATGCTTGGCACCTGCCACTTCCTTCAGATCGGCACCCGCGCAGAAAGCGCGGCCCGATCCGGTCAGAACAATGGCGCGCACTGCATCGTCGACAATCGCGGTTTCCAGAGCGGCGGTCATTTCGCGCAGCATCTGCGTCGACATTGCGTTCAAGTGTTCGGCCCGCTGGAAGGTGATCCATTCGGTCCGCTCCAGGCGTTCCACGGACAGGGTTTTGGGTGCTTCAGTCAAGGTAAGCTCCTGAAATAAAACGAATAATAGCATTTAGCGGTTGCTTTCCGCGGCGGATTGCGCTGCTATGGGGTGGACCCGCACGCGGAAAAACAAACGAGACTTGGAGCCCGATATGAGCAATGCACCACTGGCCGGATTGAAAATACTTAGCCTCGCGGAACAATTTCCCGGCCCCTACGCGACGATGCTTCTGTCGGACATGGGGGCCGAGGTCATCATGATTGAACGACCGGGGGGCGGCGATCCGGCCCGGCAGTTTCCGCCGTTGTTTCGGGCGCTGAACCGCGGCAAGCGCAGCGTGGCGCTCGATCTGAAATCGTCCGAGGGCTTGGCACAGTTTCGCACCCTTGTGGAATCTGCCGATGTCATCGTTGAAGGGTTCCGCCCCGGCAAACTCGCGGCGCTTGGCGCCGGATTCGAAGACCTGAGAAAGGTCAACCCGAAGCTCGTTTATGTCTCGATTTCGGGCTATGGGCAGGACGGCCCCTATCGCGACAGGGCGGGGCATGATCTGAGCTATGAAGGTGTTGGCGGGCTGTTGGCCGATCAGGCCGAAGCCGAACAGCCGGGACCGGTGCCGGGCTTGCCGTTGGCGGATGTCGGCGCGGCGCTGTTCGCGGCCATCGCGATCCTTTCGGCGACACTGTCGAGCCAGCGAACGGGGCAGGGGCGTTACGTGGATGTCTCCATGTCCGATGCGGTGGTCTCGATGCTCACCGCCTTTCTGGTGCCCGCAGCCAATGGCACGCCTCTGGGCGAGTTCATCGCCGAGCCGGCCTATGGCGTGTTCACTTGCAAGGACGGCAAGCTGATGACGCTGTCGATCGCGCATGAGGACTGGTTTTGGCAACCGCTCTGCGATGTGATCGGCAGGTTGGACCTCGCCGGGTTGAAAGGCCGCGACCGTGTCGCCCGAACGGACGAGTTGCGCGAAGAGATCGCGGCGGTTCTGGTCGGCAAGACGCGCGCCGACTGGGGCGACCTGTTTGACAAGGCGGGCGTGCCCTGGGGACCGCTCAATTCGCTGGTCGAAACGCTGGATGACCCGCATGTGCGCGCGCGCCAGTTGCTGCGCACCATCGCTCACGACAGCGGCAAGACAGAAACCTTCTTGGTGCAGCCGCTGAAGTTCGACAATTTCGAATCCGAAATAACGGGTTTGCCGCCCGAGATCGGGGCCGACAATGAAAGCGTCTTTGCGGGCGGCTCCGACTAACGGCAGCCGCCCACTTAGGGCTTTAGCAGGCAAAGGAATACCCGCCATTCACCGGATATGTTTGTCCGGTGATCCAACTGGCGGCATCCGAGCACAGGAACAGGATCATACCAGCCGGGTCTTCCGGCTCGCCAAGGCGGCGGATCACATATTGCGATAGCGCCCGCTTTTCGGTCTCTGCATCCGGGATCAGATCGGCGACAGCGGGGGTTCTCGTGCCGCCCAGGGCGACGCAATTCGCGGTGATCCCGAACCGGCCGCCGGCCTTTGCAATGGCGCGCATAAAGCCTGCCGCCCCGGCCTTGGCACCGGAGTAAACCGCCAGATGCGGCTCTCCGACGCGGCCTGCATCGGAAATGACTGTCACAATGCGCCCGTAGCCGCCCTTGACCATCAGCGGCATGGCGTGGCGGGTGCAGTTCAGCACGCCGTCGAAATTGGTGGCCATCCAACGGCGCCATTCGTCGGGATCCGATTCCCAGAACGGCACAAGATCGTCAAGCCGCGACGTTGGTCCGGCGTTGCCAGCATTGTTGACCAGAATATCCACACTGCCAAAGGTTTCCTGCGCCGTGGCAAAAGCCGCGCCGACAGCGTCATAGTCGGATACGTCGAACGCCAGCGGCAGCGCCTTTGCGCCCGCCGCTTCCACTTCTGCGGCAACGCTTTCGGCGCGCTCGGCGTGAAAATCGTTGATTACAACGGCGCCCGCGCCGTGCTGGGCCAGATACAGCGCGACCTGACGGCCCACGCCTTGTCCTGCACCGGTTACAAATGCGGTGCGTCCCTTGATGTCGAGTAGTTCACTCATTGTATTTCCCTTCTTATCCCAGCCATCTTTTGCGGCGCCGATAGTGTTTGATCTCGCGATAGCTCTTGCGTTCACCGGAGGCGGTGACACCGAGATAGAATTCCTTGATGTCTTCGTTATCGGCGAGCTTGTCAGCCGGGCCGTCCATCACGATACGCCCGTTCTCCATCACATAGGCATAGTCGGCGATCGACAGCGCTGCGGCGCTGTTCTGTTCGACCAGGAAGAACGTTGTGCCTTCCGATTTGAGTTGCTTGAGCACCTCGTAGACATCCCGAATCATCATGGGCGCCAGTCCCAGCGACGGCTCGTCGATCGCGATGATTTTTGGGTTCGCCATCATGGCCCGGCCGATCAGCAGCAGTTGCTGTTCGCCGCCGGACATGAAACCGGAGGTGCGGTTGCGCAGGTCCGCAAGGCGAGGCATCAGGGTATAAACATGATCCAGCCGGTTTTTCAGTTCGGCGGAATTGGGCACCATATGCCCGCCCACGATCAGATTCTGCTCAGAAGTCAGATGACGCAACACGCGCCGACCTTCCATCACATGGATCAGGCCGTTCTTCACAACATTCGACGCTTCCATGTTCTGAACAGGCGTGCCGTTCAGCATGATGGACCCCGCGGAAACGGTTCCGTCCTCGGATTTTAGCGTTCCGGAAATGGCCTTGAGCGTTGTACTTTTACCCGCGCCATTGCCGCCAAGAAGAGCAACACATTGACCTTCGCGTACTGTCATGGACACACCTTTGAGCGCCAAGATGACGTCTGAATAGGTCACTTCTACGTTGTTGAGTTCCAGCATGGTCTTTGTGCCCGGGGCTGAGGATCAGGACGGGCGCCGCGATTGCGGCGCCCGGATTCGATTTACCATTTATGAATGTTGGGAACGTCGACGCCGGTTGCTTCGATGACGATCTTGCCATCCTTGACGGTGCCCACATTCACCTTAAGGCCTTCCAACGGGAAAGGCGCTTCGGGGGTGAAGGACAAGGTCGGCAGGAACCCGAAAGTTTCCTCGGTGGTGATCGGCGCAGCAAAAAGCGCCTCGCGCACCAACTCGCCGGTCAGGCCTTCTGCACCGTTCTTTTCAATCGCGTGCTGGATCACGGTCACGGTATAGAGACCCTGAGAAACACCCATGGCGGTCACAACGTTCCAAGGCGCCTCGAGACCATGATCCGCAGCCAGTGTCTCGTAGAATTGCCGCGCGGTGGTATCCTCTTCGGCCGCAATCGCCATGCCGTAGGCTTCGTAATCGCCTTCGAGCTGCTCAAGTCCGCCAAGTGCGCCGCCAGAGGCAGGCAGCCCGTTATGCGAGCTCATCATGATCGGGATGTCGGCACCGTTCGCCTGCAACCCGCGTTTCGCTGCAACCACGATCGACGTGTTTGTCTGAATGATCAGCGCTTCGGCACCCGACCGTGCGACGCGGCGCATCTGCGCCGTCAGGTCGGTCGGCTGCACTTCGGTATAGATGACCTCGACGAGTTCAAGCTCTTCAGGGTTCTCTTCGGCATGAAGCTCCAGACCCTTCGCCATATCGACATAGGCAGGCGAGGCCTCAGAGGCCATAACTGCGAACTTGAGCGGCTCGTCACCGCCCCGCTGCTCTTTCATCCATGCGAGGAAGCCTGCGCTTTCATGTGAATAGGTAGGACGCGGGTTGAAGATCCAGGCATCGGCCTTCCAGGCAAATCCGTAGCCTGCCGTAGCCATGAACATCGGGATTTTGTCTTCCGGCAGGCGTTCAGAAAGGGCGGCAACGTCCGGCCCGCCAAGCCCGACCACTGCAATCGGGTTGAGTTCTGATTTGATCCCCGGCCAAAGGCTCGCCACCTGTGCTGCGTCATAGCGGGTTTCGTAGTTCTTGAAGTTCAGCGTAACGCCAAGTTCCTTGCCTCGGGTCGCATTCCACCAAGTGAACACGGCCTCGCGTCCACCAGCCAGCACGGGCATGATATCGGCATAGGGGCCAGAAAAGTCCGAAAGCAGAGCCAGATTGTATGTCGTTTCCGCCTGCGCCTTGATCGGCATGGCTGCAGTGACTGCTATGGCACCCGCTGCCAGCAGGCCGCGAAGCCCGAGTCTTGTCTTGTAGGTCATTGTAATTCCTCCCAAGTTTGAAGCCGCCCTGTTCGTCAATAGGGGAACGGCCAGATACGATAAGATGATTTCAGGATATTCCAGCGGTGCATCAGCCCCTTGGGTTCAAGGATCATGAACAAGGCGATCACGCCGCCAAGAATGACATTCATGCCCGCAAACACGATGTCGCCGCCCAGAAAGGATACCGAGTCGGCGATATTGGGACCGACAGTCGCGATGGTCTCTTGGATGATGCGGATGACGAAGACACCGACCAAAGCCCCCACGATCGACCCCATTCCGCCGACGATGATCATCGCAACAAAGAAGATCGAGTGAAATAATGTAAACTGATCTACGCCGACAAAGCGTATCAGATAGGCCCAAAGCGCCCCGCCGACGCCGGCATAGAACGCGCCGATCAGGAAGGCATTCGCCTTGGTGGCGGCGACATTGATCCCCATGATACCGGCCGCCACGTCATCGTCCCTGACCGCCACAAAGGCGCGGCCAAAGCGTGATCGCACGATCCCGAACGCACCCGCGATCATGATCGCCGCGACGGCAAAATTCATGTAAAACTGCGCTGTTTCGCCAACAATGCGCAGTCCGAAAAGTTCCGCAGGCGGCACGGTGATGCCGTTTGATCCACCCATCCAAGTCGATGGCAGGTTCAAGACAGCAAAGTGGAACAGGAACTGAGCCGCAATGGTGGTGAGCGCTAGGTAAAACCCCTTGATCCGTGCCGCGGTCAGGCCAAAGAAAAAGCCGAACACCGCAGCCGCGAACCCGGCCAGCGGAATGGTCAACAGGAATGTCATGCCGGTTTTCGAGGCAAGTATCGAAGCGGTATAGGCACCGACACCCATGAATGCTGCCTGGCCAAGATTGATCTGGCCCGCATAGCCTGTGCAAATCTGAAGCCCGACGGCGATGACGGCGCTGATCATCATCAAGTTCAGCACCGCGATGATGCGCCCGCTCACAAGATAGGGCGCCGCCAGCATGAGAACGACGAACAGGGCAAGGGCCGCCACCTGCCAGCGCGTGCGGACAACGCGTCTGTCGGTGCGATAGCTTGTGGGGAAAATGCCGGAAGGATCCATGGCTTACACCCGTTCGATGGTGCGCCAGCCAAACAGGCCCGTTGGCCGGATCAGCAAAATGGCAAGCATGATAATGTAAGGCACGACACTGCCAAGCGAGCCCCCGATCAGCGGATCAAGGTAATTGGTGGTCAGGCTCTGGACGATGCCGATGATCACTCCCGCTAGAATAAGCCCGCCGATCGACTCCAACCCGGCAAAAAGCGCCACTGGCAGCGCAGCAAATCCGATATCCGAGGCCAGGAAGGTCAGCGACTTGCCGCTGAGAAAGATCATTGCACCGATCGTGGACAAGATCGCTCCGAGAACCCAGGCGAAGGCGATCGAGCCCTTCACGGAAATTCCCATCGAAGACGCCACGACATGATCTTCTGCCACCGCAGTCATCCGCAGGCCGGAACGGGTCCGGTTGAAGAACCACGACAGCCCGATGGCGGCGACAATAGTGATGATCCCGCCGATCAGCAGATTCATTGGGATAAGCATATCACCAAGGAATAGGGGCTTCAGCGGGAAGATAATCGGGAAGGGCCGAACGGCGGGGCCGAACAGCAACAGCACAAGCCCGCGCAACAAAATCAACAGGCCAACTGTGACCATGACCATTGAAAAGACCGATTCTCCGATAAGCTTTGTCAGGAAAATCCGCTCGATCAGATACCCTACCAGGCCCGCCAGAACCAGCGATAGAGGTATCGACAGCCATAGGCTAAGCCCGACCTGCATGGTTGTGTACCAGACGATGAAGCCGCCGATAATGACAAGTTCGCCTTGCGCGAAATTGAACACCTTGCTGGCGCGGTAGATCACGACAAATCCCATGGCCACGAGCGAATAAAGTAGGCCGATCAAAGCCCCGGTTATGATGTCATTGATGAAATAAACCATTTTCGCCGACCTCCTTTAAGTTTGCGACTGCTGGTTGGCAGCCTTCGATGCGTTTTCGACATCCGACACACGAACCGTGGCCCTGAGCACACCTTGGCGGCCATCCTGATAGGTAACGGCGATTTCAAGGTCGGTCTCGTCATCGCCGCAATAGATAGCCTCGACGAGTTTCGCATATCGCTCTTCCAGAAATGCGCGCCGGAGTTTCCGGCTGCGGGTCAACTCGCCTTCGTCCGGGTCGAGTTCTTTCGGAAAATTCGCAAACCGCGCCACGCGCGAACCTTCGGGCAGAAGCGCATTGATGCGCGCCACTTCACCTTTGATGAGGTCCAGAATCTCGGGTTTTTGCGACAGATCGGTATAGGTGGAGAAGCTGATCTTGTTCTCTTCGGCCCAACGGCCAAGCACCTCCATATCGATATTGATCAGCGCGCTGACGAAATCCCGGGTTTCGTCGCCCAGTGTCATGAGGTCCTTGATGAAGGGGCTATAGCGCAGCCGCGTTTCGATGAACTGCGGCGGGTAGCTGTGCCCGTTTGCCAGGCGGCGCATGTCCTTGACACGGTCAAAGAACAAAAGCTCTCCTTCGTCGGTCATCGATACCGCGTCGCCGGTTTCATACCAGCCGTCTTCAGTAAGCGCCTCGGCGGTCTTGTCGGGTTTGTCGTGATATCCGCCAAAACCCGATCCGCCCCGCACCTGCAATTCACCTTCCGGCGAAACCCGGTATTCCAGCGGCTCGCCATAGGTCGTGTTGCTTTGCATCCAGCTGCCGCTTGTCTCAAGCTGATAGCTTTCGCCGACATGCGCGGTCAGAAGCCCGATCTCGGTCGCCCCATAGACGTTGCGCAGCTTGATCCCCATCGCGTGGAACATGCGAAAAACGTCCGGGGCCATCAGGGCACCGCCGCTCATCGCGTTCCTGGCTTTACCGAGGCCAAGATTGTCGCGCAGGTGATGCAAGACCAGCGCCTCGGCCAAGGGAAGTTGCAGGCGCGCAGCAAGGCTGGGGTTGCGCCCTTCCAGCCGTTCGACATGAACGTCGCGACCGACCTTCATCCCCCAATTGTACATCGCATTGCGGACCTTGCCTGCGCCCAGCATCCGGGCCTGAACGATGGATGCGAGATTCTCCCACTGCCGTGGACTGAACACCAAAGCGTCAACCGCCAGTTCGCGGATATTATCAAGCACTTCCTCCGGGCCTTCGGGAAAGTTCACGACCATTGGCGCGATCAGCCCGATCGACAAGCCAAAAATCTGTTCGGTCACCCAAGCCGGGGAAATGTAGGTCAGGTATTCGGTGCCCGGCGCGATGTCGATCGCCCCCATTACCCGCGAGCAGTTGTCAAACAGGTAGCGATGGCTGATGACAACACCCTTGGGCTTTCCCGTGGTCCCCGACGTATAGGACAGCAAAGCCGTATCTTCAGCCCGACCGCGCTTGACGTGCTCTTCAAAGCGGGACGGGTCTGTGGCGTGGATCTGACGTCCGGCTTCGCTCACACTTTCGAAGGAATGCAACAGCGGGTGGTCGTAGCCCCACAGGCCCGAATCATCCCAGTATACAATCGCTATGGCACCTTTGTACCGGTCTGCGATTTCGATGCATTTATCGACCTGCTCCTGATCCTGCGCCAGAAATATCCGCGTCTGGGAATCTTCTGCCAGATAGAGAATTTCCTCGGCGGTTTGATCGGGATAGACAGACAGGACCTTCCCGCCCAGTGACTGTACGGCGTATTCCGCCCAGAAATGCTCGGGCTCGTTCTCGCCGATCATCATGACGGAATCGCCGGCTGTCAGGCCCTTGCTCTCCAGCCCGAGCGCCACGGCACGGACCCTTTCAAGCACATTAGCCCAGGTGAATTCGCGCCAGATGCCAAGGCGCTTGTGGCGCTCGGCAAGTGCGTTCGGCGCGGATTTTGCCCGGGCCAGCAATACCTGTGGCAGGGTTTCGCTCTGCGTGACGGCCGGGTCTGAATAGACCATTGCTGTTCGTTGTTTGACCATTCCGCTACCCCAGATATGCCTTGATCACAGACGGGTTTTTCTGGATCTCCTCGGGCGTGCCTTCGGCGATGACCCGCCCGAAATCCAGCACCACGATCCGGTCTGCCAGATCCATCACCACACCCATGTCATGCTCGACGAGGACGACGGGAATCTTACGAGCCTCGCGCACATCGAGGATGAACCGGGCAAGATCCTCTTTCTCCTCCGAGTTCATGCCGGCCATCGGCTCGTCCATCATCAGGATCGAAGGCTCCTGTGCCAGTGCTCGCCCCAGATCAACCCGCTTGCGCAGCCCGTAACCCAGAGTGCCCACGGGCCTGTTCCGGATCGCTTCGATTTCCAGAAAGTCGATGATTTCCTCGGCCGCCTCACGATGTTCGGATTCCTCACGCATCACTGGACCAAACTGGAAAAAGGCCTGGATCACATTCGACTTCATCAGCATGTGACGACCGATCATGATGTTTTCGATCACGGTCTGCCCAGCAAAGAGATGGGTGCCCTGAAAGGTACGCGCCATTCCACGTCGGGCGATCTGGTCGACACGCAGCCCGGTCACGTCCTGCCCGGACAATTCGACACTGCCCTTCTGCGGGCGATAGAACCCTGCAGTGACATTCAGAAGAGATGTTTTTCCGGCACCATTCGGGCCGATGATTGCAAGCAATTCATTGTCGTTCACGGTGATGCTCACATCGTCGAGCGCTGTCACACCGCCAAATTTCAATGTCGCACCGCGAACCGCAAGCGGCGCTGAGGCAATTCCCGTAGTCGTGGTCATGACTCAATACGTGCTTTTTCGCGACAATTTACGTGACCGATCAAAACGTGATCGAACGCTGATCCCTTGGCGTCGAGGGTTCCTCGCATCGTTTTTCCTCCCACCTCTCTTTTCAGAGGTTCACTCGGCAACTCTGCCAAGCACTCACAATGAAAACCTAACACATGTTAGAAAGTTAAATCAATAGTTGACTATTTCTTATTTTGAATTTCCTATTCATTTGAATAATAAGGGGAAAAACGCATCTTCCGACTTCAACGCAGCACCAAGAAGCCCCCACATCGCCATCTGCGAGGCAGTGAATCTGCACCGTTTAAGGTCGTGTCGGCGGTGCGAATCCCCGAACAGAAAATCGACGGGGCGATGGATTCAATGGACCTGCGGTAAGATTGAGACGTCACGTGCCAAGACCGCGCCAACACACCACGCCCCAAGGGGCGATTGACAGCCGGCGATCTGTTTTGGTTTTCCGATGTTGCTGGATCTACTGCGCAGTATATCCGCCATCCACAACCATTTCGGAACCGGTCATAAAGGATGCATCATCGGACGCGAGGAACAACACCGCCCGCGCCACTTCTTCCGGCTGGCCCGCGCGTTGCATGATCGTTGTCCCAAGCATGGCCTTCTCGACACCCGGATCACTTAGAATGTCTTCGGTCATTGCCGTGCGTATCACGCCCGGATGGATCGAGTTCACCCGGATGTTGAACTCGGCATAATCCACCGCTGTCGATTTGGTAAGCAGCCGCACCGCACCTTTGGTCGCTTGATATGCTGCCGCCGAGGGCGCGCCGACCAGACCATAGATCGATGAAATATTGATAATCGATCCGCCGCCTGCGGCCTTCATGTTCTCTAAAACGGCCTTGGTGCCCAAAAAGACTCCCTTGCCATTGATCGAGAAGATCTTGTCCCAGTCGTCTTCGGTGGTGTCCTGAACGGGCTTCATGAGAAGGATACCGGCATTGTTGACCAATACGTTGATGTTGCCGAATGCCTTGTTTCCCTCTGCGATGGCCTTTTGCCAGCTTGCGGCGTCAGACACATCCAGATGCACCGCCGCCGCGTGTCCCCCCGCGTCTTCGATGTCTTTCGCCACGGCACTTGCGCCCGCGTCGTCGATATCGGCGACAATGACCTGCGCCCCTTCTTTGGCAAAGAGCCGCGCCTCGGCGGCCCCCATACCCTTGGCCGCACCGCTGATCAGTGCCGTTTTTCCTTGAAGTCGTTTCATATCGATCGTCCTCCAAAATTGCTGTCATAGCAACTTTGGAGGATTCGATTGTTATCGCATATGATGGAAGTCAATTCCCGCTCGCGAATACCTTAGAACGAGCGCGGCATGCCCAGAATATGTTCCCCGACATAAGACAGGATCAGATTGGTCGAGATCGGCGCCACCTGATACAGTCGGGCCTCGCGGAACTTGCGTTCGACATCGTATTCGCGCGCAAAACCGAACCCGCCATGGGTCTGGATACAGGCATTGCCCGCTTCCCAGCTGGCATCGGCGGCCAGCAGTTTGGCCATATTCGCCTGTGCCCCGCAGTCCTGCCCCGCATCAAAGCGTTTGCAGGCCTCGAAGCGCATAAGGTTTGCGGCCTCCACATTCACGAATGCCTTTGCGATGGGAAACTGCACGCCCTGATTCTGCCCGATGGGGCGGTCAAAAACGATGCGCTCGCCGGCATAGGTGCGGGCCTTGTCCACGAACCAGTAGCCGTCTCCGATACATTCCGCCGCGATCAGGGTCCGCTCGGCGTTCAGGCCGTCAAGAATATGGTAGAAACCGCGCCCTTCCGTGCCGATCAGGTTCTCGGCAGGGATTTCGAGGTTGTCGAAGAACACTTCATTGGTCTCGTGGCCGGGCATGTTGGCGATGGGGCGGACCTCCATACCATTGCCGATTGCCTCTTTCAGATCGACCATGAAGATCGACAGGCCCTGGGATTTTTTCTTGACCTCGTTCAGCGGCGTGGTGCGCGCCAGCAGGATCATCAGGTCCGAATGCTGGATACGGCTGATCCAGACCTTCTGGCCGTTGATCACATAGCGGTCGCCCTTTTTGACCGCCGTGGTCTTGAGCTTGGTGGTGTCCGTCCCGGTGGTCGGCTCGGTCACAGCCATGGATTGCAGGCGCAACGCGCCGCTGGCGATGCCGGGCAGATATTTCTGCTTTTGTGCGTCCGAGCCGTGCCGCAGAAGCGTGCCCATATTGTACATCTGCCCGTGGCAGTGGCCCGCGTTGCCGCCGCAGCGGTTTACCTCTTCCATGATGATCGAGGCTTCGGTCAGGCCAAGGCCCGATCCGCCGTATTCCTCGGGGATCATCGCTGCAAGCCAACCCTCGCGGGTCAATGCATCGACAAACTCGTCGGGATAGGTTTCGGTCTCGCCGAAATTCCGGTGGTATTCCGGCGGAAACTGCGCACAGAGCGCACGCAGGGCGTCGCGCAGATCGGTATGGGTTTCGGGGGCCGAGGTTTGCATCGCTCAGGTTGCTCCGGGGCCGGAGGTTTCGAGGATTTCCTCTTCGGCACGCTGCCACAGTTCATAGGAGATCGGGTTTTCGCTTTCCTCAAGGATATGCCCGACCAGCCCGATGGCCCGCGCCATGACGCCAAAGCCGCGCACGATCTTCCAGGGGAAGCCGAATTCGCAACAAATCGCGCCAATGGCGCCGGTGGCGTTGATCGGCAGCATCTTGCCCGACTTCTCCTCGGCCACAGCCTGAATTTTCTGGATAAGCGCGATGTATTCGCCGGATTTGCCGTTCTCGGCTGCAATTTGGAACAGGCGCGGGGTGCGCGGGTCGACCGGCTTGTGCACCGGATGGCCCAGCCCTGGCACAATGGTCTTCTTGGCGCGAAACTTTTCGACTGTTTCCAGAGCAATCGCATCCAAGTCAGCGCCGGTGCCCAGCTTGTCCTGTGGCAGCGCCTCATAGAGCATCTTCGACGCACCTTCCATTGAGCCGACAAACACCGTGCCCAGTCCACACAACCCAGCCGCAACCGCCGCCTGAAGCGATTCCGGCGCGCCCATATAGGTCATGCGCGCGGCCATGGCGGACGGCGTGATGCCGTGTTCCACCAAGGTAATCACGATAGCGTTGAAGACCCGGCTTTCCTCGGGTGTGGCCTTGCGACCCGTCAGTTGCAGAAAGGCAAGATCACCGAGGTTCATGTGGCCGAGGATCTCGTTCGGCAGGTCGAGCCCGCGCACATTGATCTTGTCCAGGGTGCTCCAGCCGATTTTCGAGCTGATTTTTTCCTTGCGCTTGCCCATTAGACCGGATCCCACGAAAAGACATCCGCCGAAACTTCGAGCGGTGTGAATTGCGATTTGAGCGCGGGAATGGCGCGCTCGGCGATTTCATCGGCGGTCCAGCCCTCGCCGGAATGGACGGAGCGCACCGGACGGGGCTGGTTGAACAGGAAGATCTCGTTCTTGCGCACCGCGAAGATCTGCCCGGACACGTCAGCCGCGCGGTCGCTCATCAGGAAACAGGCCATCGGCGCGACCTTGGCAGGCGTCATCTCCTTGATCTTGGCGACCCGCGCCTTCTGTTCCTCCGTGTCGGTCTTGATCGACGAGATCATCCGGCTCCAGGCGAAGGGCGCGATGCAATTGGAGCGGACGTTCCAGCGCTTGAGGTCGAGCGCCACCGATTTCGAAAAGGCGGCGATGCCCAGCTTGGCCGCGGAGTAGTTCGCCTGGGCAAAATTGCCGATCAGCCCTGAGGTCGAGGTCATGTGCACCAGCGCGCCGCTTTCCTGTTCGCGGAAATAGTCAGCGGCGGCGCGGCTAGTGTTGAAGGCACCGTAAAGATGGACCTTCACCACCGCGTCGAAATCCTCATAGGTCATCTTGTGGAAGAAACCGTCGCGCAGGATGCCGGCGTTGTTCACCACGGCGTCGATGCGGCCGAATTCCTTGACACCGGCCTCGATCATTGCGCGCGCGGCGTCGGGATCAGTGACGTTGCCGCCATCGGCAATCGCATCGCCGCCAGCGGCCTTGATTTCCTCAACCACCTTCTGCGCTGCGGTTTCGGTCTGGCCGGTGCCTTTCAGCGACGCGCCCAGATCGTTGACCACCACAGCGGCGCCTTCGGACGCGGCCATCAGCGCGATATCGCGGCCGATCCCGCCTCCAGCTCCGGTGACCAGAACTACTTTTCCATCAAGTGCCTTTGCCATCTTCGTACTCCCTCAGCTTGCTTTGCGGTATTTGTCGAGCCCGCCTGTGTGCATGACGCGGCCCATAAGCGGCGCGCCGATAATCTCTTCTGCCTTGATTGCGGCGGCGATCAGTTTGTCCAGATCGATGCCGGTTTCAATGCCCAGTTCGTGGCACAGGAAAACCGCGTCCTCGGTGCAGACATTGCCGGCGGCGCGCGCATGGCCGTGGCCCGCGAAAGGACAGCCGCCAAGACCGGCGACAGAGCTTTCGAACATGTCCACCCCCATCGACAGGGCCGCATGGAGATTGGCGATGCCAAGTCCGCGCGTGTCATGGATGTGCATGCCGATGCGGGCCTCCGGTGCCATGTCGCGCAGGGCGCCGATCATCCGCTTGACCGTTTCGGGGTTGCCCCAGCCCATTGTGTCGGCGACCACAAGGATCGGCACGGGGATCTGTTCTTCCTCGCAAAGTTGCAGGATAAAGCGGAAATCGTTCAGGATGCGTTCTTGCGGGATGGTGCCTTCGAAGTTGCAGCCAAAGGCCGTCATCACATAGGCCGCATCAACCGTGTAGCCTTCTTCCTTGTAAAGGCGGACCCAGTCGCGTTGCTTCTCGCGCATTTCGGCCGAAGAACAATTGTTGTTCGCTTGGGCAAACGCCTCGGAGGGGTAGAACAACAGGCGCGGGTCGATATCGACATCATGCGCTGTCAGGGCCTTGCGAAAACCCTTGTCATTCAGCCAGAGCGACGTGTAGTTCACACCGGGCTTGCGCTTGATGCGCTGGAAAAGTTCGCCGGTGTCTGCCATTTGCGGCACATATTTCGGGCTGACAAAGCTGCCAACCTGAATGCGCTTCAACCCGGTCTCGCTGAGCATGTCGATCAATTCGATCCGCTCTTCGATCGGATAGATCTTTTTTTCGATCTGAAAGCCCTCGCGCGGGCCTTCCTCTCTGAACTCAACGAATTTCGGAAAGTCACTCATCTCATCACTCCTCGGATGGTAATATCTCGGCGATGACCTGGCCGCGATCGACCATGTCCCCATTCGAGACGGTGATATTGCTGGCTGTACCGGCGGCGGTGGCGCGGATCGATATTTCGAGCTTCATCGACTCCATGACTGCAATCACGTCGCCTTCGGAAATCGACTGCCCGTCGCTAACCTTGACCTCGACGATCATGCCGGTCAGCGGAGAGGTCACGGCACGATCCGCCGCCGCGTCGCCGCCGACAAAGGCAAGCGGTGCCGCCGGGCGGTAGACAAGGCGGCCTCCGGGCGTGTCCAGTTCGATAACCCCGGCGTGCAGCCGCGCGTCGATCAGAAGGATTTCATCGCCTTCGCCCAGGTGCCAGCGGCCCGGTGTGATTTCCCGCGCGGTCAGAATGATCGCAGCACCGTCTTCGGACCGCACGGTGTATCGACTGCCCGGCTTGACCGGGCCGACGCGCAACTCTTCGGATGTGCCAGCCGCGTCGGTCAGCGTCACGCGTTGCCCCGCTTCGAGCGCGTCGCCGCCGAGACCGAGACGCCAGCCGGTGAATGTGTCGCGATTGGTCCAGGGGTCCGCGCTGTGATCGCACCGGCCCGAGGCCACAAAAAGAACGGCGGCAGCCGCCTTCCAAAGGTCGGACCGGTCGGGGGCATCGGCCTGCGTCAACTCGTCAAGCCTGCCGTCGATCCAGCGTGTGTGAACCTGCATCCGCTCGAATTCGGGGTTGCGCGCCAGCGCCGTCAGAAAGGCACGGTTGGTTTGCACGCCCTCCACTGCAACGTGGTCCAGAACTGTCGCCAGCCGCGCCAACGCGGTTTCCCGGTCCGGCGCGTGAACGATCAGCTTGGCGATCATGGGATCGTAAAAGGGCGTCACCGCGTCGCCTTCTTCAACGCAGCTGTCGATGCGCAGACCACCCGGCAGGCTGAGCGTGGTTAACGTGCCTGTCGACGGGGCGAACTGCATTGCCGGGTCTTCGGCATAAAGCCGCGCTTCGACCGCGTGGCCGTTGATCTTCAGGTCATCCTGCACCAGGCCAAGGCCCGCGCCTTCGGCAATGCGCAGGTGAAGTGCGACCAGATCCAGCCCCGTGATCGCCTCGGTGACGGGGTGTTCCACCTGAATGCGGGGGTTTACCTCAAGGAAGAAGTACTCCTCGCCCGCAACAAGAAACTCCACCGTGCCCAGGCCGCGATAGTCAAGCGTTTCGCCCAGACGCACCGCGTCATGCGCGATCTCGTCCAGAAGCGTGCGAGGCAGGCCCCAGGCCGGGGCCTCTTCGATGACCTTCTGATGGCGGCGTTGCAGAGTACAATCGCGTTCGAACAGGTGCACCACGTGCCCCTTGCCGTCACCCGTGATCTGCACTTCGACAT
Source organism: Rhodobacteraceae bacterium UBA3069 (assembly GCA_002366795.1). Classification (GTDB taxonomy): domain Bacteria; phylum Pseudomonadota; class Alphaproteobacteria; order Rhodobacterales; family Rhodobacteraceae; genus UBA3069. Next base: position 61,193 of record DFBX01000096.1, read on the forward strand.
GGCGCGCCTCGGGCAGGAAACGCTCCAGCAGAAGCCCTTCGGAGCCAAAGGTGGATTTTGCCTCGCGCAGTGCGCCTTCGATGTCCTCCACAAGCGTGGTCTCATCGGTCACGAGCCGCTGCCCGCGCCCGCCGCCACCGCCAACCGCCTTGAGCAGGACGGGCAGGCCCATCTCGCGCACTTCTGCGGCAATCTCTTGCGGATCGGACCGCGCGCCTTCCGCGCCCGAGATAACCGGGACGCTGGCGGCCACGGCCGCCTCTTTGGCGCTGGCCTTGTCGCCGAAACGCTCAAGCGTTTCCGGCGTCGGCCCCATAAAAATCATGCCGGCGGCTTCGACCGCACGGGCGAAATCGGGGTTCTCGGCCAGAAAACCGTAACCGGGATGGATCGCATCCGCGCCGACCGACTTGGCGGCGTCGATCACCGCGTCGATCTTCAGATAGCTTTCGGATGCCGGTCCGGCGCCGATGCAGACGGAGTGTCCGATCTCGCGGACATGCAGGGCATTGGCGTCGGCTTCGGAATGCACGCCGACAGGGGTGATGCCGCTGGCCCGCGCGGTACGCGCGATCCGGCAGGCGATTTCGCCGCGATTGGCGATAAGAAGCGTTTTGATTTTCATGGCTCGCTCCTCACATCCTGAACACGCCGAAATTGGTTTCGACCTTGGGTCTGCGCGACGTCACATCCAGCATGAGCGCCATGACATCGCGGGTTTCGCAGGGCTCGATCACGCTGTCGATCCAGAGGTTCGAGGCGAAATTGTAGGCGCCCTGGAAATCTTCGTATTCCTTACGGATAGGCGCCTTGAAGGCTTCTTCCTCCTCGGGGGTCCAGCTCTTGCCTTCACGTTCGTGGATCTGCGCGCGGACCTGGGCCAGCACGCTCGCGGCCTGTTCGGGACCCATGATCGCGGACCGGCCCGTGGGCCAGGCGAACATCGCGTCCGGCTGGAACGGGCGGCCCAGCATGGCCAGATAACCGGCCCCATAGGACCCGCCGGTGATAATGGTGAATTTCGGCACCCGTGCCGAGGACATGGCTGTGATCATCTTTGCACCTGCCTTGGCAATGCCCATCTGCTCGACCTCGCGGCCGACCATGAAGCCATTCACATCGGCAAGGAACAGCAGCGGAATATCGCGCTGGACGCAGAGATTGATGAAATGGGTGGCCTTCAACGCGGCCTCGACGAACAGCACGCCGGTATTGGCGATAATGCCGACTTCATGACCGTGGATGCGGCCCCAGCCGGTCATGATGGTGTCGCCGTAAAGCGGTTTGAACTCGTGGAAATCACTGTCGTCCACCAGACGCGCAATGATCTCGCGGTTGTCGCTCGGCACCTTGGGGTCGCGGCTGACGATGCCGTAAATTTCCTCGGTCGGATAGGCAGGCGCACGCGGTGCGGCGGGGGTCTTGCGGGGCAGGGGCTTCTCGCCCAAGTGGCTGACGATATCGCGCGTGATGGCCAGTGCGTGCGCATCATCCTCGGCGAGATGGTCCGTCACGCCGGACACGGACGAATGCATCTTGCCGCCGCCCAGCGATTCGGCATCGACTTTTTCACCTGTGGCCGCAAAGGTCAGTTCCGGTCCACCCAGATACATAAAGCCCTGACCGCGCACGATCACCACCTCGTCGCAAAGCGCCGGAATATAGGCGCCGCCCGCAGTGCAGGGGCCCATGACCACGGCGATTTGCGGCACGCCGTCACCCGACATGCCGACCTGCTGATGGAAGATCGAACCGAACTGGCCTTCGTCCGGGAAGATGTTCTCCTGATCCGGGAGAAAGGCGCCGCCGGAATCGACCAGAGTGATCACCGGAAGGCGGTTTTTCCAGGCGATTTTCTGGGCGCGCACATGCTTGCGGGAGGTCATGCCGAAATAGGTGCCGCCCTTCACAGTGGCGTCATTGGCGATGATCATGCACTGACGGCCCTCGATCACCCCGATGCCGGTGATAATGCCAGCACCGGGCGGGACGCCGTCATATTTGTTCAGCCCCGCAAGCTCGCCAAGTTCCAAAAAGGGCGTGCCCGGGTCGATCAGCCGCTCAATTCGCTCACGCGGCAGAATTTTGCCTTTTTCCACGTGTCGTTCGCGCGCCTTTTCCGGGCCACCGACACGTTGTTGCAGGCGAAGCGCATGCAATTCGTCGATTTTCTCGCGATACCGCGCATCGTTTTCCAGGAAGTCGTCGGACCCGGTGTCGAGGAGGGATTTCATTTTTGTCATGGCAAGTCGGGATATTCTCTCAGAACAAAGGCGACCTTGGCGGCGCCGGGTTTTTCAAAGGTGTCGGGCGCGACCAGGTGAACGTCGGCCTTAAAGACGAGCGCATCGCGCAGGCACTGCTCGATTTTCTTTTTGAGGGCACCGTCATCTGCGGCGTCGCGATCGGGACCGCGTTCGACGATCACCGTCAGCGCGCCCTGCGTGGTATGGCCTTCGAAATCGGCCACGATGCGCATGACGCCGTTGGTGTCCGGCACCAGTTCGGTGATCACGCTGTTTATGGCCGACGGGAAGACATTTGCTCCGCGCACGATCAGCATGTCGTCGGTCCGGCCGGTGCAGCGTACCTTGGGTCCGGTGCGCCCGCAGGAGCACTCGGTGTCGATGACCTCGATATAATCGCCAGACCGGAACCGCACCACCGGGCTCGCCTGTCGGCCGATAGCGGAATAGATCATCTCGCCCTCGGCCCCCTTTTCCCAGGGAATGATCTCGCCGCTTTCGGGATTTAGCAATTCAGTGATGATATAGTCCATGTTGACCATATGCATCCCCGACTGGGCATCGCATTCGGCCCAGTAGGTCACGCCCAGATCAGTGCCGCCCAGCATTTCGCAGCATTTCGCACCCCAAGCTTCTTCGATCTTGGCACGGATGGCCGGGATGCCGCCGCCAGGCTCGCCCCCGACAATCACCTGTTCGACGCCCAATTCGCTGGCCTTGCAGCCGAGCACCTCAGGCGCTTTTTCTGCCAGATGCAGAACGAAATTCGGTGCGCCCACGATGCAGCGCGGGCGCGTGTCGGCGCAGGCGCGCAGCAGCCGTTCTGCACCGCCATCCGCACCCACTGGCACGTCGATTGTGCCCATGTACTGCAAACCCTGCATCACCGGAATGCCGCCGACAAAACCCTTGGCCAGCGAAAACGCATGCAAGACCATGTCGCCGGGACGCACGCCATTGGCAAAGAAACAGCGCGCTGTCATCTCGTGCCACATTTCGGCATCCGCTTCGGTCAGCGCCACGTAGGAGGGGCTGCCGGTGGTGCCCGATGAGGCCTGCATCTGGACGATCTCCGACATCGGCGCGGCCCGGTGCTTGCCAAAGGGCGGTTCCGCAGCGAGGCTATCGCGGATCTCGGTTTTGTAGGTATAGGGCAGCTTCTGCAGATCTTCAATCGTGCGGATGTCGTCGAAATCGACACCAGCCTCGGCGAACTTCTCTTGATAGAAAGTAGAGTTCACCTTGAGATAGGACATCTGCGCGCGCAACCGCTCTTCCTGGGTGCGGCGAACGTCGTCGAGAGGCATGCCCTCGATTTCGTGCCAAAAGCGATCATTCACCTTGTCGGCGGCATCTTGCCGCCGGAAGCGCATTCCAAATTCCATGTCGTCCTCCGTGACGGTAGCGCGATCAATAGGATCGTGGCAGGCCCATGACCTTTTCGCCGATGAAGCTGAGGCAGAGTTCGCGGTTCACGGGTGCCGTCCGCAGCAGGCGTACCAGCGGATACATTTCGTAAAGCCCCGTATCTTCGGTAAAGCCCGATCCGCCATGTGCCTGAAGCGCGGCGTCCACTGCCTCGATCCCGGCTTCGGCGGCCGCGTATTTGGCCATGTTCGACGAGGCACCGGCAGGCTGCTTGTTGTCATACTCCCATGCCGCGCGACGGGTCATCAGGCTGGCCATCTCGACCGCTGTATGGGCCTTGGCCATCGGATGCTGGACGCCCTGATGCGCCCCGATGGGCTGGCCGAAGACGTTGCGCTCGGAGGCGTAAGCCACGCCCTTGTTCAGGGCGAACCGGCCGATGCCGCAGCACAGCGCGGCGAGGATAATCCGCTCGGGGTTGAGGCTGTCGAACAGGATCGAGAATCCTTCGTCCACCTCGCCGACAACATCCTCGGGGCCCAGGTCCACGTCGTCGAAGAAAAGCGTCCACTGTTCCTCGGGCAGGGGAATCGAGATCTTCACCCGCTGCTTGTCGACGCCCTTTTTCTTCAGGTCGACGGCAAAGAGGGTAAAGCCATCGGTCTTGCGGCTTACTTCGGTGTGCGGCTTGGTCCGCGCCACCACCAGACAATAATCCGACACCTCGGCACCAGTGATGAAGGTCTTTTCGCCCGACAGGCTGAACCGGTTGCCCCTGCGCTTGGCCAGTGTGGTGGCCTTCATCGTGTTGGATCCGGCACCCGGTTCGGTGATCGCAAAACAGAACTGGATATCGCCCCGGCAGGCGGCCGGAAGAAGCTCTTTCTTGTGAAATTCGGACCCGTGGCTGGCGATGTGGGCCAGCGACATGGTCGGGCCGACCACCATCATCAGAAGCGGTATGCCGTGATTGGCGGTGCCTTCCATGAACAGGGCCATTTCGGTCATGCCAAGACCCGCGCCGCCGTATTCCTCGGGCACCATGATTCCCAGAAAGCCGTCGTCGGCGATCTGTTTGAACATCTCGTGCGGGAACTCGTGCTTGCGGGCATGCTCCAGCCAATAGGCATTGTCGTACTTTTGCGCCAATTGTCCGCCGTATTCGTAAATCTGGCGCTGTTCGTCGTTCAAAGTGAAACCCATGGTTTTTCCTCAGCCCTTAAAAGCGGGTTTGCGCCGGTTCTCGAACGCATCGAGGCCTTCGGCGACGTCATCACTGGGCAGCGCGCGCACGGCGGCGTCGCGCTCAAGCCGCATCTGCTGGTCGATGCCAAGGTCGGCACCTTCCCGCGCCAAACGCTTCATCTCGGCGATGCCGGGACGCGAGCGGGTGGCAATCTTTTGGCAATATTCCAGCGCGGCCTTGTGCAGATCCGCTTCCGGCACGATGTAATTGACCAGACCGGCCTCTTTGGCCTCGCCCGCCTCAAGCCAGCGGGCCGAGAACATCAGATCAAGCGCCCGGCGCTGCCCCATCAACCGCGTCAGCCGTTGCGAGCCGCCCCAGCCGGGGATCAGACCGAATTGGGCATGCTGATCGCCAAATTGGGCGCTTTCGGACGCGAAACACACGTCACACGCCAACATCAGTTCGATCCCGCCGGCCAGACACAAACCCTGCACGGCCACGACGACAGGGAGGGAGGAGGTTTCGAGCGCACGCAGGTTTTTCATGCCAAAAGCGATGAAATGGTCCAGCGCGGCGGGATCGTTCAATTTACCTTTCACTTCAGTCAGATCGGCACCGGTGCAAAAGTGCTTGCCCTGCGCACGGATGAGGATCGCCCGGATGTCCGGGTTCGCCTCGAATTCCGCGCGCGCGGCAGCTATGCGCTCATGCACGTCCAGTGACAGGCAATTGAATTTCTCAGGGCGGGCCAGATCAATGATGCCCGTGGCACCCTCGATGCTGGCGATGACAGGATCGCTCATTTCGAAGCTCCCTTCGCCTTCTTGTCGTATTGCAGCGCCATCCGGCCGACTTTTTCACGCGCGATCACAAGTTTCTGGATCTGTGCGGTGCCGTCGCCGATCTGCAGGCCGAGAACGTCGTTGTAACGCTGATGGTGCGGCAGGTCGGTGGTATAGCCATAGTGCCCGTGCAGGATCAGACATTGATGCAGGATCTCGCAGGCAGTCTTGGGCAGATACCATTTGCACATCGCCGCTTGCGACGTATGGGGCAAGTCGCGGTCGCGCAAATCCAGTGTATAGTAGCAAAGCTGGCGCATCATGGTCAGTTGGGTTTCGGCCTCGGCCAGCGGGAAGCTGACACCCTGATACTGCACGAGGGGCGCGCCGAACGCCTCGCGTTCCTGGACATAGGCCCAAGTCTCATCCACTGACGCCTGCGCGGCACCCAGACATTCCAACCCGATCAGCGCGCGGGAATAGTCGAAGCCCGCCATGATCGTGCCAAAGGCGCGGTCTTGTTCGGCCATCATATTTTCGGCCGGCACGTAGACATCGTCGAAGAACACCGATCCGCGCCCGACAGGCTTGGTGCCGATGTCGTCAAAATGGGTGCGCTTGATGCCCTCTTGGTTCAGGTCGACAAAAAAGGCGCTGACGCCGCGCGCGCCGCCGTCAGGGTCGCCGGTGCGGGCGAAAACCACAGCCGCATCGGCTTGGCTGGCAAAGCTCATGGATGTCTTTTCGCCATTCAGCCGCCATCCGTTGCCGGATTTCTCGGCCTTCAGAATCAGGTTCGCCGCGTCCGATCCGCCACGCGGCTCCGTCAGGCCCAGACCAATCACAGCCTCGCCCGAAACAACCTTGGGCACCCATTCCGCCGCGATCTCTTTTGAGGCATGCTTGGCCACCATACCGCCCATGAGAGAGCCCAGAAGCTGCACATAGCTTGCGTTGAAATCGGCATAGGCGATTTCTTCAACGATAAGCCCCGATGTGACGGAGCTTTGGCCAAGCCCGCCGAATTCCTCGGGCAGATCGGCACCGATCAAACCCAGTGCGCCCATTTCCTTGATCAGCGCGCGATCGAAAGTGTGGCCACTTGCGCGCTCCAGGTAGCTGGGCGCCAGCTTTTCCGTTGCGAATCGCTTCGCGGTTTCACGAAACGCCTTTTGATCTTCTGTTGGCTGGAATTGCATCGGTGCTTCTCCCCATGACCGAAAAATATGTACTTTCCAAAAATCTAACAAATGTTAGAATATAGATCAAGCGTAGTTTTGAGGAGGACGCCCACAGTGGAAAATAAGCAAACGAAGAGCTTCGGGACCATGCTTTCGCCCATCCGCGCGGGCCAGCATACGTTGCGAAACCGTGTCATCATGGGGTCGATGCATACCCGGCTGGAAACCGAGCCTGACGGCATTGCCAAACAGATCGCCTTTTACGCGGAAAGGGCACGCGGGGAAGCGGCGATTCTCGTCACGGGCGGGTTCTCGCCCAATGCCGAGGGCATATTCGATCCCGAAGGTCCGCGTATCGACGACCCGGAGGAAGCGCTAAGCCTGCGCCCGATCTGCGAGGCGGTCCAGGCCGAAGGCAGCCTGCTCTGCGCGCAACTTCTTCATGCCGGGCGCTACGCCAAGATCGAAGGGTGCGTTGCCCCAAGTCCGATCCGGGCCCCCATCAACCGCTATATTCCGCGTGAAATGACCGATGCCGATATTCGCCGCACCATCGAAGATTTCGCCAAATCTGCCGCCAATGCGCAGGCAGCGGGGTTCGATGGCGTCGAAATCATGGGGTCCGAAGGCTACCTGATCAACGAATTCACCGTCACCCATACCAACAAGCGCGATGACGACTGGGGCGGAAGCGCCGAGAATCGCCACCGCTTCCCCGTCGAGATTGTACGCGCAGTGCGCGAACGCTGCGGGCCCGACTTCCTTGTCATCTACCGGATTTCGGCAGCCGATCTGGTCGAGGGTGGCGCGCCCGCCGACGAAATCGCGGCACTGGCCCGCAAGATCGAAGCTGCAGGCGCGGATATCCTGAACACCGGTATTGGCTGGCACGAGGCGCGCGTGCCGACCATTGCCTATCCGGTTCCGCGCGGTGCCTGGCGTCAGGCGGCGGCCAACGTGAAGGCTGCGGTGTCGATCCCAGTGGTCGCCTCCAATCGAATCAACACGCCCGAGCTTGCAGAGGACATCCTTGCCTCTGGCGAGGCCGACATGATCTCGATGGCCCGACCCTTTCTGGCCGACCCGCATTTTGTGAAAAAGGCGCGCGAGGGCCGCGCCGACGAGATCAATACCTGTATTGCCTGCAATCAGGCCTGTCTGGATTTCATCTTTTCGGATCGGCCGGTCGGATGTCTGGTCAATCCACGGGCCGGACGCGAAACCGAATTCCGGGATACGCCGACGGACTCACCAAGGAAGGTGGCCGTCGTCGGCGGCGGTGCCGCAGGCATGGCCACGGCAGCCGAGGCCGCAAGGCTGGGCCACGACGTCACCTTGTTCGAAGCGCAAGACAAGCTGGGCGGTCAGTTGAATCTGGCGCACGCGGCGCCGGGCAAGGACGAATTCGACGAAACCCTGCGGTATTATAGCGGCCAGTTGCAAAAGCACGGCGTCAAGCTGCGCCTGGGGCAGCGGGCCGGGAAGGACGATCTGAACGGCTTTGACCATGTGGTCATCTCTACCGGGGTCACGCCGCGCATTCCAGACCTGCCGGGCGTCGATCATCCCAGTGTCGCGACCTACGCCGAAATCCTGTCCGGCGAACGCGCGGCGGGCGACACCGTCGTGGTGATGGGGGCAGGGGGCATCGGCCATGACGTGGCCGAGTTCCTGGTGACCGAACCGGCCGAGGCCCACGACACCGACGCGTTCTGCGAGACATGGGGCGTGGACCCGGAATTCGCCACGTCGGGCGCGTTGGCGGGCGACCCACTAGCCCCGAAGGCATCGCGTCGCAAGGTTGTCATGCTTCAGCGGAAAACCTCGAAACCGGGCGCGGGGCTCGGCGTTTCGACGGGCTGGATCCTGCGCAACGCGCTGCGAAAACATGGAGTCGAAGCTCTGGGCGGCGTGGTCTACGAACGTATCGACGACGCCGGCCTGCATATCCTCATCGACGGGGAGCCAAAGGTCATTGCCGCAGACACGATCGTGCTTTGCACCGGTCAGGAACCGGAACGGCCCCTGGTTCAAGACCTCGCCGCGCGCGCCGTCACGGTCACGATGATCGGCGGGGCAAAGGAGGCCGCCGAACTCGATGCTCTGCGCGCCATCGATGAAGGGGTGCGTCTGGCGCAAAGTCTCTGAGCTGCAAAAGCGAGAGAGGTTGAGATGTCGGTCAAGCGATCCACCGCGCACATATCGCGTGGTGGATCGCTTGCGCAGCGCAAAAGGCGATGATCCCGGCGACGGGTTCATTCCGTTCGGATGATCGCCGCTCTTGAGTATCCGCATGGTCTATCGGCAGGTGCCAGAGATCCGACCATCAGATGAAAAACCGCGCACCCTATGACACACTCGGCGCACAATTGCTGTGCGGCTGCGCTCACAAAACCTCGGGCGAATCGCCCGGTATCGGCATAATATCTATATATTACAGAGGCCTACGCGATATCTTTAAAAATCGCCATAGTTGGGTTTGCGGGCTGCGGCTGCGATTTGAAAACACAATCAGCTTTCTTTTCGTAACCATCCCCCCTTAGGTCAGCGCTATTCCGATTCAAAGCAAAAGGTGTACCGAACCATGACGAAAGTCGCGATTGTCTATTACAGTGGATATGGCCACACAGAAGTTCAGGCCAAAGCCGTTGCCGAAGGGGCCAAGGGTGTCGATGGGACTGAGGTCGAGTTGCTGAAACTGTCTGAAGACGGAGACCTGAACGAGGCAGCCTGGGCGACGCTTGATGCGGCCGATGCCATCGTTTATGGCAGCCCCACCTACATGGGCGGCCCCGCGTGGCAGTTCAAGAAATTCGCCGATGCCAGCTCGAAGCCCTGGTTCACCCAGAACTGGAAGGACAAGATCGGCGGTGGCTTTACCACCTCGGCCACGGTCAACGGCGACAAGTTCTCGACCATCCAGTACTTCTTCACGCTGTCGCAGCAACACGGCCAGCTTTGGTGCGGCGTTGGCCTGATGCCAGCGAACACCAAGGCGGACGGCCCGGAAAAGTTGAACTGGACGGGTGGATATTCCGGCCTTCTGGCGATTGCCCCCTCTGACAGCGCCCCCGATGAGTATCCGGCAGGCGGCGACCTGGACACGGCGCGCGCCTATGGCCAACGATTGGCAGAAGCCGCAAACCGCTGGAACGGTTGATCCCGTTTTGCGATAAAATGTTCCGGCCGCCCGAAACTGCGGCGGCCGGTTCACTCTTTTCGGCGCGGCTCAATCTTTGCGCAGCCTTTGGTTATCCGGCTACGTCGGTCCGCCCCACCAGCGCCATTAGCGAAAAGGCCGCGTAGCCGCATCCGCTAGGGGGCAGATCAAGATAGAGCGGCGCAGCCGTCAGATCACTGGATGAAGGCATCCCGATTTTCGGTGACGAAATCGCGGAAACGTCGCGCTGGGCGTCCAAGCACATCACTGACTGTGGTTTCGATACCCCCAAGATATCCCTTGGGCGCGATCGAGGCCAGTTCCACCATCGCGGAGGCGACTTCGTCTTGCATTCCACCGGCGACCATGGCCGCCTTGGCCTCATCGGCGGATAGGGTCGCCGAGGTGATGGACCGTCCGGTCACGTCGGACAGAACCGCCGCGATCTCGTCGCCGGTCAGCGCTTCGGGGCCGGTCACGCCATAGCCCTTGCCCGCGTGGTCCGCACCGGTCAACGCCTCGGCGGCCACATCGGCGATGTCGCGGGCGTCGATCCAGGACACAGGTCCGCCCAGATCGTCACAATACACACCGTCCTTTGCGATGCTGTCGGCCTGCCACAGCAAGTTCTGCATGAAATAGGTCGGCTGGACGAAGGTCCAGTCAAGGCCGCTTTCCTTCAGCAGTTCCTGGGTTTCGGAATGCCACTTGCCGAAGGTCAGTCCCGCCTTGGGCGACGCACCAAGCCCGGTGGCCAGAACGACATGCCGCACGCCTGCGGCCTTGGCCGCCGCGATCGCATTGGCTTTCCACTGGCGCATGTCCAGATGCGCGGGTGTGACCAGATAGATCTTGTCCGCCCCGGCACAGGCGCGTTCCAGCGCGGCAGGGTCGGTGAAACTCGCGGTGACAGCCTCGCATCCCCTCGCCTTGAGAGAATCGACTTTGGCCGGATCGCTGGTAACGGCGCGCACCTTCGCGCCCTTGGCCAGAAGGGTCTCAACGAGCGGTGAGCCGGTGTTCCCGGTGGCTCCGAAGACAGTGATCATGATTTGTCCTTTCTCAGATTTGCGATGGGCTGCATGGTTTCGGGATTGCTGATAGAGGACAGATCGCCGGGATCCTCGTTCAGGAAGGCCGCGCGCACGATCCGGCGCATGGTTTTCATGCTGCGGGTTTTGGGCAGCGCCTCGACAAAATGGATCTCACGCGGGCGGAAGGGTTTCGATACGACCTCGCCCACCCGGTCCCTGAGCTGTTCAACAAGGGCGTCATCGGGCGACACACCCGGTGCCGCCACGCAGACGCAGACCACGGCCACGCCCTTGATATCGTCGGGCGCTGCGATGGCGGCGGCGTCCACCACTTTTCCCGTCTCGGTCAGGGCCGCCTCGATCTCGGGCGGGCCTATGCGTTTGCCGGCGATGTTCAGCGTGTCGTCGGAGCGACCCAAAATATACCATGTGCCGTGCGGATCGCAGCGCACCCAATCGCCGTGCCGCCACATGCCGGGGAAGGTGGACCAATAGGTTTCCAGATACCGCTCGCGGTCGCCCCAGATGGCCGGGGTCAGCCCCATGGGCGGCTGGGTCACGACCAGTTCGCCCACCTCGCCCGGCGCGGCTTCGCTGCCGTCCTCACGCAGCACCTTCGCCCCGACACCCAGCGCCTGCGCGGAAAACCCGCCGGGTTTGACTTCGTGCAACACGGTCGAGGTCAGGATCGCGCCGAAAAGTTCGGTTCCGCCGGAAATGTTCAGCGGCACGGCGCGGCGGCGGCAGATATGGTCAAGTTGCCAAAGCCATGCGTCGTCGGTCCAGGGCTCGCCGGTCGAGGCGACGATGCGCAGAGGCGAAAGATCATAGCCTGAAAGAGGTGCCGGATCCTGCGTCATGAACTGCCGCACCAGGGTAGGGGCGACGCCCATGTGCGTTACCTTCATGTCCGAAGCGAGACGCAACAGCCGAAAGGGATCGCCAGGCATCGAGGGCGCGCCCTCGGCCAGAACAAGCGTGGCCCCCGACAGCAGCACCGACAAAAGGGTAAGCGGGCCCATAACCCAGCCCATGTCGGTCATCCACAGATGCCGGTCGTCGCGCTTCATGTCGAGGCAAAGCAGGAAATCCGCCGTGGCCTTGGCCTGCACCCCGAGATGGGTGTGAACCACGCCCTTGGGTCGTCCGGTGGTGCCGGAGGTATAGGCGATAAGAAAGGCGTCTTCGGCCTTGACGGGAACCGCTGCAAAATCCGGGCTGGCGGTGCCCACGGTTTCGGCCCAGTCGAGATCGCGGGCAGAGGCGGCCACCGCACCGCCGAACCGCCGCAGGCTGCACACGGTATGGACCGAAGGCACCTCGGTCAACGCCTCGGCCAGCGTGGCCTCCATCCAGATCGGCTTGCCCCGTCTGGGTGTGGCATCTGCCGTCAGCACCGCCACTGCACCGGCATCGTTTAGGCGCGAAACGATGGCGTGGGGCGCAAAGCCGGAAAACAGCGGCACCGCGATGGCGCCCAGCCGCGCGATGCCGAGAAACGCGGCCTCGATCTTGGGGATCATCGGCATGTAGATACCCACCGCCTGACCCGGCTGCACCCCGCGGGCGGCAAGGGCTGAAGCCACGCGAGAAGCTTCGGCGGCGAGTTTGGCATACGTCCACTGGCGGCGGCTTCCGTCCTCGCCGACCCAGTCGATCGCGATTTTTTCGCCAAGACCGTCGGCAATTCGGGCGTCGAGACAGGTTTCCGTCAGATTCAGAGTGCCTTCGACGGCCCATCTGATCGAATCCGGTCCTTCGGACATATCCCGTAGCATTGCGTAGGGGCGATTGAACCGTATGCCGGCATGGTCGATTACCCGACCCCAGAACCAGTCTGGCGCGGTGTTGGCGCGGCGTGCGAGATCCTCGTAGCTGTCAATGCCGCAATCATCAAGGAACGCGGCAAGCGTGCTTGAACGCTGAATGTCAAAGTCTGACTGAAACATTCGTCACCTTTCTGCAACGAAAAAAGGCCGCACATTTGGCGCGGCCAGTTAGGAGGTGTCTCTGGACACGGCTTGGCGGCAGCGCCTTGTGACAGGCGCTGCCGCCAGCGATCAACCGTGCATCGACAAGCCACCCGAAACCGAAATCACCTGGCCAGTGATGAACCCGGCGTCGTCGGACGACAGGAAGCAGATGATTCCAGGGTAATCTGTCGGTTGCGCCAGGCGCTTCATCGGAATGGCCCGCTTGAGGCCCTCGGCGATCTTTTCACCAGCCTCGCCCTGGGCAACCTGGGCGAACAGCGGCGTATCGGTCGGCCCGGGGGCGACAGCGTTCAATTGAATACCCTTGCGCGCCAGTTCCCGCGCCACGGTTTTGGTGAACGAGATGATGCCGCCCTTGCAGGCCGAATAAACCGCTTCGCCCGATGACCCGACACGGCCAGCGTCGGAGGCGATGTTGACCACGCGGCCCCCACCGTTCTTGACCATGCCCGGAAGCACCGCGTGATGCATGTTCAGCGGGCCGTAAAGGTTGATGTCGATGACCTTTTTCCAGAGGTCGGCATCGGTATCGAGGAACGGCTTGATCACGTCCCAGCCGGCGTTGTTCACCAGCACGTCAATTGGACCCCTGGCCTCAAACTCGGCGACAGCCTTATCGACCTGGGCGCGGTCGGTGATGTCCACCTTGAAGGCGTGCGCCTTGCCGCCGGCCTCTGTGATCAGGCGGACCGTTTCCTTCGCCCCGTCTTCGTTCAGATCGAAAACGGCAACCTCGGCACCTTCTTCGCCGAACCGTTCGCAAACCGCGCGCCCGATGCCGCTGCCGCCGCCGGTTATGATCACGCGTCTTCCACTCAATCCTCGCATATGGAGGTCCTCCTCTTCCGCTAACACCTTGGCAAAGAACTTGATTCGAAGTGTTCTTTGGTGTATTCTAACATTTGTTAGATTTATTGCAATGGACAGTCTTGTGGCTGACAAGTATCGACATAGGATGGTAGGACAGATTGATGCAGCCAAGAGAACGGAAGATGATCTGAGCAAGTCGGAGAGGACGCGCGAAGGCATTCTCTCTGCGGCCGCTCGCCTTTTCCGGCATGAAGGCTATTCCGCAACAACGATGCGTGACATCGCGCAGAAATCCGGCATAGAAGCCGGAAGCATCTATTACCATTTTCAATCCAAAGACCAGATTCTGAGCGAGGTTCTCGATCTTGGTGTGCGGCAACTTTACGAGAAGGTCAGTGAAATTGTTCGGACGGCAAAGGAAAATCCGGAGGATTTCCGCAAGACCTTCGCTTTGCTGATCGAAACGCACCTGACCTATCTGTTGACTGACAGCGACTTCACCTCGGCCAATATCCGGAACTATCCGATGCTGTCGGATGAGGCACGCGCCCCGCACCGTGAGTTGCGTGCGTCCTATGCAGGAGTCTGGAGCAGTTTTCTGAAAGACGCCAAGCGTGCCGGCCACCTGAGAAGTGACATTTCCGTTACTGCGATCCGCCAGTTCGTATTGAGTGCCATGAACTGGACCGTAGAATGGTATGATGTGGATCGGTATCCGGTGCATATCCTCGCGGAGCGCATGAGCAAGCTTATACTTGACGGAATGTGTTCGCGTCGCAGGGTTGATATGGAAGGCCTGAAGACAAGCGCCGCCAATTCCGTCAAAGCCCCTGAATCCATGGGCAAGGCCGAAAAAACCCGCGCCGAGATCCTGCGGGCCGCGGCGCGCATGCTGAGGGACAATGGTTACAAAGCGACCACGCTCAGACAGATCGCGGAAGAAGCGGATATGAAGGCGGGCAGCCTCTATTACCATTTCAAGTCCAAAGAAGAGATAGTGGACGAGGTTCTGAACGCCGGGTTGAGCGACTTGCTATCGGGTGTCAGCGCCGCCGTCGAAGAATTTCACGAGCCATATGACCATCATGCTAGGATCGCGACTGCGATCTGGACGCATCTGGATTTTCTCTTCAAGGCGAGCGAGTTCACTTCTGCAAACATCAGAAGCTATGGGATGCTGCCCAACCACTTTAGGGAAAGACACGGCAAAATCCGGCATGAGTATGGAAAACTCTGGGACAGAATCCTCAGAGAAGCGCAGAAAGACGACGCCATCAGGTCGGATATCAAGATTGTCCCCCTGCGTCAGGTGATGTTGGGAGCCTTGAACTGGACGGTGGAATGGTTTGATCCGAACAGGGCGGGAATAGAAGGGAACCTTTCCCTGCCCGAGTTCTCCGAAATGCTCATCAAACTTTTGCTCGAAGGGATTTGCGACAGAGTGAACGCCACCGACGCCGAACAGGTGAAAAATCACTGAACGCAGCCACGGTCCAGATCAAACCAAAAGGAAGTGATACAGCCCTTCCGCAACCGGTTTTTCCAGGGCTGTCTGCCAAGTAATCACACTGACGCTCGCGATGCGCTTGCCCTTGCGGGTCACATTTGCACGGGCATACAGCGGCCCCTTCACGCCAGGTCTGAGATAATCCACGGTAAGATTGATCGGCTTGGCCGGGACGTCCGCGAAATCGGGGTGGACCGATATGGCGGCCGTGGCTTCCATGAAGCTTGCAATTATGCCGCCATGGTAGTGCTCCATGATCGGGTTTCCGATATGGCGTGATTCGAAGGTCATCCCCGCTTCGGCATGGAGGCTGTCCAGGCTCTGAACCTCGAAGTTGAGAAACCGGAAGAACGGCACCCGCGATACGTTGGCATTGACGGTCTGCAAATCAATCACGAGGCTTTTCCTTTTGTCATCGCTTCAAACAGGCTGGTGTCACCGCGCGTCAATGCGAACGAGGCGGTTCCACGGGCGATTTCCGCATCCTCGTGGCCATCGAACCAGATGCTGCCGGCATTAAAGGCAATATGGCGGGTTTTCCGAAAGCAATGCGCGTGAACGATGACATCCGCGCGCGACCGCGCGGCGCGCAGATAGTCAACTCTGAGGTCAAGGGTCGCCATGGTGCTGACGCCCTCAATGGCCACAAAGTTCGCCAGCCCGAAAACACTGTCCAGCAGAGCCGTCAGAATACCCCCGTGAAGCAGTGTTTGATCACTATCAACGCAAAAGTCCGGATTAAACGGCATCCGAACCCGAACGCCGTCGCTCGATACCTCTTCGATCTCGAGCGCCATGTGGGTAATCAGCCCCTTGCCACGCGCATTCCACATCTGCGCGATTTGCTCCATCTTCTCTTTGGTGATTTCAGCCATGCGTTGTTTCCTTCAGCGCCCCGTAAACTTGGGTTTTCGTTTTTCGATAAACGCTGTGACCGCTTCGTGGTGGTCTTCGGTCTGATGCATCAGGGCCTGGTAGGCCGCAGCGGAATTCAGGAAATCAGGCAGATCCATCCGTTCGGCATTGCGCATCAGGCGCTTGGCGATTCGCACCGCGCGCGGTGGTTTCGATGCAATGACGGCGGCCCGTTCGCGCGCCCGGTCCAAAAGCGTGTCATGCGGCACCACCTCAAGCACCATCCCAAGCTCCAGCGCCTCTTTGGCCGCGACCATGCGGCCCGAGAAGGTCAGATCGGCGGCCTTCTGATGGCCCAGACGGCGCAGCATGAACCAACTGCCCGCATCGCCCGGAATGATCCCGAGGTTCAGGAACACCTCGCCGAACTTCGCCTTTTCCGACGCGATGCGCATGTCGCACATCATGGTCAGGTCGCATCCCGCGCCAACCGCGGGGCCGTTGACCGCGGCTATGGTCGGAATGTCGAGATTGTAGAGCGCTTGTGGCAGACGCTGCACGCCGTCGACATAGCTTTGCGCCGCTGCCAGCGGCTCTTTTCGGAACACGCTGTCGGGGTCGTTCATCTCCTTGATGTCGCCGCCGGCACAAAACGCCGTGCCGGCACCTGTCAGGATCATGACGCTGACCTCCGGATCCGCCTGCACCTTCGCGAATGTATCCAGAAGGGCCGCAATCATATCGTTTCCGGTGATCGGATTGCGGCGTTCCGGATCGTTCAGCGTAACTGTGGCGATGCGGTCTTTGATATCCAGAAGGACATTGGGCTCACTCATCTTTTCCGTCTCCGCGTTCTCGGTTTTCGAACATGTCGGGATTGATCATGTCGCGGGCATCGTGGCCCATGTGCAGGGTTTCCCCTCCGTCTATATAAATGTCTTCGCCGGTGACGAAATTCCCCAGCTTGGACGCGAGGAAAATAATTGTGCCCGCGATGTCTTCGGCCATGCCCATTCGGTTCAGGACCGAGCGGTTCAGCTTTTTCCACTGCTCGGGCGGAATGGGATAGCGGCCAAGCGCCTCGGTTTTGATCGTCCCCGGTGCGACGCAGTTCAAACGAATGCCATATTCACCCCACTCGGCGGCCAGCGTCTTCATCATGCCGGTCACGCCCGCGCGGGCGGCAACGGTATGGGTGAAGCCGGTGAGGGCGGTGCGCGCGGAAATCGCGGTGACAAACACGACCGACCCGCCGTTGTCGTACATGAAATGATCCGCTGCTGCGCGGGTCATCTGCCACGATCCGATCAGGTTGTTTCGGATCACCGCCTCGAAGCCCTTGTTGGTGATGTCGCGTGCGGCGGCGATATACTGGCCACCTGCATTATTCACCAGAACGTCCAGCTGCCCGTAATGGTCCTTGATGCGCCCCATCGCGGCTTCGATACTGTCCTCGTCGCGGGTGTCGCCGGGCACGACAAAAGCCTCGCCCCCCGCCGCGCGGATCATTTCGGCGGTCTCTTCCAGCGGTTCTTCACGGCGCGCAAACAGCGCCAGCCTGGCCCCGCAAGAGGCCATCTCAAGCGCGGTCGCCCGACCCATTCCAGAGCCCGATCCGGTGACAAGGGCCACCTGGCCCGCCATCAGATCCGGCGCGTAACGCCGTCCTTTCTTTTCGCTCATGTTTTCCCCCTCAGTTTTTCAGGAGTTCGCCGGAGATGATCAGCTTGCGCACCTCCTGGGTGCCCGCTCCCACCTCCAGTACGCGGCCGGTCCGGTACAGCCGGTTCACTTCCGTATCGCGCATGTAGCCAGAGCCACCGTGGATCTGCACGGCCTTGTCCAGCACGAATGACGTCACCTCGGCGGCCTTGAAGATCGCCGCCGCCGTCAATTTGTGAATTTCTCCACGCCCGCCTTCGCCCTCTTCCAGACCCTCGCACATGGCAACCGTCTTCAGAGACAGGCTGCGCGCCGCCTCGATCCGCGTGTACATGTCGGCCAGCATCGCCTGCACCATCTGAAAACTGGCGATCGGTTTGCCGAACTGCTGGCGCGTCTTGGCGTAGTCGATAGAAATATCCAGCGCCCGCTGCGCAATGCCCAAGGCATTGAAACAGACGATGGCCCGTTCAAGGTCCAGCCCCGACATCGTCACCGCAACACCGCCGTCCAGCTTGCCGACCATGTTCTTGGCTGGAACGCGGCAATCCTCGAACACCAGCTCGCCCGTCGGCGAGCCGCGGAAACCCATTTTGTTGAGCTTCTGCGCCACCTTGAAGCCGGGCGTGTCGGTTTCCACGATAAAGGCGGAAATGCCCTTGGCACCTTTTTCCGGCGAGGTCTTGGCATAGACCAGCACCAGATCGGCGATTGGCCCGTTGGTGATATAGATCTTGGCACCGTTCAGGATGTAGTCGTCGCCGTCCTTCTTGGCCGTTGTCCGCATCGAACCAAGCGCATCCGACCCGGCGCCGGGTTCCGTCAGGCCAAGGGCCCCGATCAGCGTGCCGTTGCACAGGCCCGGCAGATACTTGCGGCGCAGATCGTCATTGGCGTTGCGATAGATGTTGTTGACGCACAAATTATCGTGGGCCACGTGGGTCAGCCCGATCGCGGCGGACGACCGCGACAGCTGTTCGGTGATGATGCAGGCCGAGGTGAAATCCAGCCCCGCACCGCCGAATTCCGGCGGCACGTTCAGGCCAAGATAACCCATCTCGCCCAGCTTGGGAAAGACCGAAGCCGGCAGGTCATCGGTGTCGTCCATTTCCGCGTTCAGATGGTGGAACTCGGAAAAGAAGAACTTACCGGCCTGATCGGCCAGCGCCTGCTGTTCGTCCGTCATGAAATGTGTCGGAAGGTCGATGTCGTTGCGTAGTTGCTTGTTCATGGTTACGTCCTCCCTCAGGCGCGCAGAAGTTCTTCGGCAATGATGATTTTGCGGACTTCGCTGGTGCCGGCCCCAATCTCCAACAGCTTGTTGGCGCGGAACAACCGGTTGATTTCGGTATCCTGCATGTAGCCAGATCCACCGTGGATGTGGCAGGCTTCGGTCACGGCCTTGTTGAACGCCTCGCCTGCGTATAGGCAGGCCGCGGCGGTCAGTTTGTGGATCTCGCCGCGGCCCCCGGCACCCTTGGGCAAGCCGACACAGGCCGCCAGCGCACGATAGCTGAAGGAGCGGGCGGTTTCGACCTCGGTGTAAATCTCGGCCAGTTTCGACTGCATCATTTGGAAACTTGAGATCGGTTTGCCAAATTGTTCGCGGATCTTCGCGTATTCCAGACCCAACTCCAGCGCGCGGTCGGCCATGCCAACGCAGACCGAGGCGACCATCGCCCGCTCCAGATCCAGCCCGCTCATCACCACTGAAACGCCGCTGTTTTCGGCGCCCAACATGGCAGAGGCCGGCACCCGGCAATCCTCGAACACCAGTTCCCCGGTCGGCGAGCCGCGAAAGCCCATCTTGTCCAGCTTCTGCGCCACTTTGAACCCGGGGTTGTCGGTTTCAATGATGAAGGCCGAAATGCCCTTGGCACCTTTGGATTTGTCGGTCTTGGCATAGAGCAGGACCACATCGGCGATCGGCCCGTTGGTGATGTAAATTTTTGAGCCGTTGATGATATAGTCGTCACCGTCGCGGCGCGCCGTGGTGGCCATCGACCCAAGCGCATCCGATCCCGCACCGGGTTCGGTCAGGCCCAATGCCCCGACCAGTTCACCGGAACACAAGCCCGGCACATATTTCTTCACCTGTTCTTCAGAGCCGTTGCGCAGCAGGTTGTTCAAGCACAGGTTGTCATGCGCCCCGTGCGACAGGCCCACGGCCGGGTTCCACTTGGAGATCACTTCCGACACCAGCGCCTGGGTGAACTCATTCTGACCCGATCCGCCCAGATCTTCGGGCGCAGTGATCCCCAGAAGGCCCAGTTCGCCCATCTGTTTGAATAAATCGTCGGGCCACCATTCTTCCGCATCCATGCGCGCCTGCAGCGGATACAGCACCTCGCGCGATACACGATCTACGTGATCGACGATCTGGCGCTGCTCATCGGTCAATGAATAGTTGGCCCTGATGGCATCTAAGGCAGCCGTGGCAGGTTCATTCTGGCTGGTCATTTCATATCCTCCCGAAAAATATCATCTGCAGCGTTGACCAAAATCAAACACATGTTAGAAAATAGATCAAGGCAAGCTTTTCGCGACCTGACGTTGCGAGCAAAGCCGCCAGAAGAACTGGGAGGTTTTGGAAATGGTTGAGAACGTCGTTCGTTCGCAGGCCAGAGGGCATGAAACGCGCATTACAATTTGTCGCCCAAAGCAGCGGAACGCCTTGAACCGCGAAGTGGCCGAGGGGATCATTTCTGCACTCATGACGGCCGAGGCCGACGCCGACTGTCGGGTGATCGTATTGACCGGCGATGGCGAGCGCGCTTTTTGTGCGGGCGGCGATCTCAAGGCGGGGGGCGATGGCGGCCCGTTTGTTCAGGATCCAGCTGATCCGGTGCATTTTGCCGGCAGGTTATTCGACACTATACAGGCCTGCCGAAAGCCAACCATTGCGCGCATCAACGGTGTGGCCGTGGGTGCGGGAATCATCTGTGCCTGCGATCTGGCGGTGATGGCGGATCATGCCAAAATCGGAACGCCGGAAGTAAAGGTAGGGCTGTTTCCCATGACCATCGTTCCGCCGATGATGCGTATCTTGCCACGGCGCAGATTGATGGAGATGTTCATCACCGGCGTCCCCCTGACCGCCGAGGAATCGCTGCGCTATGATCTGGTCAACTATGTGACAGATGGCGCCGGACTTGACGACAAGGTTACGGAACTGGTCGCGCAAATTGCGGCGCAGTCACCGACTGCGATCAGGCTGGGAAAATACGCCTGCCATGCGATGGAAGACATGACCTATCCGCGGCAGATGCGCTTTGCGGAAACGCTGTTGCCCCGAGTGGCGCAAACAGAAGATGCGCGCGAGGGCTTTGCGGCCTTCATTGCAAAACGCAAACCCGAATGGACGGGCCGCTAATAAAGCGGGGAGGAGAAGAATATGTCAGATCGAAAACTGCGCATCGGATGCGCCTCCGGTTTCTGGGGCGATACGCCCGAAGCGGTCGGCCAATTGGTGTCCAAAGGCGAGATCGACTATCTGGTTTTCGATTATCTGGCGGAAGTGACGATGTCACTGATGGCCCGCGCGCGTGCCAAAATGCGGGATGCGGGCTATGCGCCGGATTTCGTCAAGGCGCTGGTGCCCTGGTTGCCGGACATTAAAGCCAAGGGGATCAAGGTGGTGGCCAATGCCGGTGGTGTGAACCCGCGCGGCTGCCGCGATGCGCTTGCCAAGGCGGCCGCCGAGGCCGGAATCGACCTGTCCATCGGTGTCGTGCTGGGCGACGATTTGTCGGCGCAGGCCGACGATATTCGCGCCAGCGGCCAGACAGAAATGTTCTCTGGTGTGGGTTTTCCGGACGATATCTGGAGCATGAATGCCTATCTGGGCGCCCGCCCCATCGCCACGGCGCTGGACGGCGGGGCCGAAATCGTGATCACAGGGCGCTGCGCCGACAGCGCGGTGGCGCTTGGCCCCCTGATGCACGAATTCGGTTGGAGCGACGAGGATTGGGACAAGCTCAGCCAAGGGTCGCTGGCGGGCCATCTGATCGAATGCGGCCCCCAGGGGACGGGGGGCAACTTCACCGACTGGCAGGACGTCCCGGGCTGGGACAACATGGGCATGCCCATCGTCGAGGTCTCCGACGACGGCAGTTTTGTCATGACCAAGACGCCGGGCACCGGCGGGCTGGTTGTGCCGGGCTCGGTCGGCGAACAGATGCTATACGAAATCGGCGATCCGCGGGCCTACCTGCTGCCGGACGTGATCTGTGACTGGTCCGGCGTCACGCTCGAGCAGGTCGGCCCGGACCAGGTGCTGGTCAAGGGCGGCAAGGGCCTGGGGTGCACCAGCAGCTACAAGGTCTCGGCGACCCATGCCGACGGCTGGCGCGCCATCACCACGCTGACACTGGCCGCCATTGACGCACCGGCCAAGGCCGAGCGCGTGGCCGAGGCGATCCTGACCCGCTGCCGCCGGACATTTCGCGACAAAAACCTGGGCGATTTCCGGCAGGTCAGCGTCGAGGTGCTGGGGGCCGAGGCTGCCTATGGGGCCAACGCCCGCGCCCAAACGCGCGAAGTGGTGCTGAAAATCGGCGCGGTGCATAACGACCGAACCGCGCTGAACATCTTCGCCGGAGAAATCGCGCCGATGGCCATTTCCACCGCGCAGGGTCTGACCGGGTTCTACGCCGGACGGCCTAAGGTACAGCCCGTGGTGCGGTTGTTCTCGTTCCTGCAAGACAAGGCCGACACCCCCGTTGCGGTCGAGGTGGATGGCAAAAACGTGCCTGTCACCGTTGCGGCCAAGGCTGTCCCGCTTGATCCGCCCGCTGCACCGCAGGCAGAAAGCCGCGAGGCCGGTCCCGACGCCGTCAATGTGCGGCTTGTCGAACTGGCTTGGGGCCGCTCGGGCGACAAGGGGGATATCGCCAATATCGGCATTCTGGCACGCAAGCCGGATTACCTGCCCTATATCCGGTCCGCCCTGACTGAGGAGACGGTGAAAGGCTATTTTGCCCATCTGTGCGACGGTGCGGTCGAACGCTTCGATTTGCCCGGAAGCCATTCCCTGAACTTCCTGCTGCATGAATCGCTGGGCGGCGGCGGTATCGCCTCGGTTCGCATCGACCCGCAAGGCAAGGGCTTTGCGCAAATGCTGTTGGACATCGAAATCCCCGTACCGGCCGATCTGGTCAAGAGAGACGGGCTTCATTCTGCCGAGAGCGTATGAAAGGAAAGAAGATGAATATTTCCAAACTGCTGGTCGCCAACAGGGGCGAGATCGCGGCACGCGTTTTGCGCACCGCCAAGGCGCGGGGCCTTGCGACCGCCGTGTTGCGCCACGCCTCCGAGCAGGAGGGGCCAGCCCACCGGATTGCCGACGAAGTGGTGACCATTGAAGGCCCCACACCCGTGGCCGCCTATCTCGACATTCCGCAGATTGTCGAGGTGGCAAAACGGATCGGCGCGGACGCGGTGCATCCCGGCTATGGCTTCCTGTCGGAAAACGCAAACTTCGTCGCGGCGCTGGAAAAGGCCGACGTGACATTTGTCGGCCCCACTTCCGAGGTCATCGACCTGATGGGCGACAAGGTTCGCGCCCGCGCCTTTGTCGAGGAGCGCGGCTTTCCGGTTGCCCCTTCAGCCATCGAGGATGACGACCCGGCAACTTTTGTCGAACGTTCCCGCGCTGTTGGTTACCCGCTGCTGATCAAGCCCTCGGCGGGCGGCGGCGGCAAGGGGATGCGCGTTGTGCGCGCGGACAGCACTTTGGAAACCGAGATCGAAACCGCACGCCGCGAGGGCGAGCGCTATTTCGGCGACGGCCGTCTGTTCGTCGAACGCTATATCGAACGCCCGCGCCATATCGAGGTGCAGGTGATGGGCGACGGGCAGGGCAATGTGGTCCATTTCTGGGAGCGGGAGTGCTCGATCCAGCGCCGGTTCCAGAAGATCATCGAGGAAACGCCGTCTCCGGCGCTTTCGCCCCAGCAACGTCTGGACATCTGCGAAACCGCCGCCGGAATCGCCCGCGCCGTCAACTACCGCGGTGCCGGAACGGTCGAGTTCATCTATGCGCAGGCCGGGGCCTTTTATTTCCTCGAAATGAACACCCGCCTTCAGGTCGAACATCCCGTGACCGAAATGGTGACGGGTTTCGATCTTGTCGCCGAGCAGTTACGAGTCGCGGCGGGCGAGGGGCTGAGCGCCGCGCAGGCCGATATTCCTCAGAACGGCCATTCGATCGAACTGCGCATCTGCGCCGAGGATGCAACGGAAGATTTCCGCCCCGCGATCGGGGATATCCTGCTGCTGGACGAACCCGAAGGCGAGGGCGTGCGGGTGGACAGCGGCATTCTGGGCGGCGGCAAGGTCACGACTGATTTTGACCCGATGCTGTCCAAACTGATCGTGCACGCCGAAGATCGTGCGCAGGCCATCGCCCGCGCGCGTCAGGCGGTGCAGAATTACGTTATCCTCGGGGTGACGACCAACACCGGCTATCTGGATGCGATCCTTACCCATCCCGATTTCGCCTCGGGTGACGTCTCGACCGGCTTTTTGGCCGAACAGGCCGATACGCTGACCGCGCCGGGCGAAGATATCAGCGATCTGCTGATGGCGGCGGCGGCCCTATCGGACGAACGGCTGGTGAGTGACGTGATGCAGATACCTGAAATGCACCGTAAAATGGGCGGGTGGAGAAACTGATGCGGCGGATATTCCAGATCGACGGCGAAGAAACCGAATGCTGGCTGTCGCATGACGGCAACGAATTGATTGTAAACACGCCCGATGGCGCGATTCCCTGCCAGTTGGACCCCACCGGGACACCGGGTGGCCATGTGCTGCGGGTGCGGGGACGTGCGCAGGAATTGCGGCTCGCCGTCGGACCTGACGCAACCTTCGTGCATTTGAACGGCCAGACATATGCCATCGGGCGGGTCGATCCCGCCGAGCGTCTGGCTGGAAACGATGGCGGCGCGGCCGATGACCGCATCGTCGCACCGATGCCCGGAGTGGTCGTGTCCGTGAACGCCAAGCCCGGCGATCAAGTCAAGGAAGGCCAGCCCTTGCTTGTCATTGAAAGCATGAAGCTCGAAACCAGCCTGATCGCACCGCGCGACGGTGTGGTCGCCGAAATACCATTTGCCGCAGGTGACAGTTTTGGGCTGAAGGCCACGCTCGCCCAGCTGGCTCCCGAGGAGGACTGACCATGCGCAGGATCGAAAGCCAGATCGACACGAACGCTCCCGACTTCAAGGCCAATCATGCGGCCATGTCCGAACGGCTGAAAGAGTTTCACGCCCACCAGCACGCGGCGCGTTTCGAGCGCCCGCAACGCGACATCGACCGCCTTGCCCGCCAGAACAAACTGGGCGTGCGTGAGCGGTTGAAACTGCTGCTGGACCCCGGCACGCCGTTTCTTGAGTTTTCCACCCTTGCAGCCTGTCGCGAATATGACGGCACGGTGCCTGGCGCCGCCGTCGTGACGGGCATCGGCATCGTGCAGGGCCGCGAGGTCGCCATTCATGCCAATGACGCCAGCGTCAAGGGCGGTGCCTGGTATCCGCATACCGTCAAAAAGATCGTGCGGCTTCTCGATGTCGCGCTGGAAAACCGCCTGCCGGTCATCCACATCTGCGACAGCGCCGGCGGATTCCTTCCCCTGCAGCACGGCGTCTTTCCCGACCGCTATCTGGGCGGGCGGGTCTTCCGCAACCAAGTCAAGCTAAGCCAGGCCAACATCCCGCAGGTTGCCATCGTCGGCGGGCACTGCACGGCGGGCGGCGCCTATGTGCCGACGCTCAGCGACTACAACATCATCATCGAAGGCACCGGAGCCATTTTCCTTGGCGGTCCGCCCCTGGTCAAGGCGGCCACCGGCGAAGAGGTCGGCGTTCAGGAGCTGGGCGGGGCGGTCATGCACACCTCGGTCTCGGGCACCGGCGATTACCGCGCCGCCACCGAACAGCACGCCTTTTCACTGGCGCGCGAAATTGTCAGCCAGTGGAAGCGCACGCCGAAAACGATCATCGAAACCGCCTCCTTTGAAGAGCCTTACTACGACCCCAAAGAGCTTTACGGGATCATCCCCAAGGACCGGAAGACCCAGTTCGACATGCGCGAGGTTCTGGCCCGGATCGTAGACGGTTCGCGCTTTCACGAATATCAACCCGAATATGGCACCACGATGGTCTGCGGGTTTGCCCATATCTGGGGCTACAAGGTGGGGATTCTGGCCAACAACGGGGTGTTGTTCAACGACAGCTCGCTCAAGGCGGCGCATTTCATGCAATTGTGCAACCAGAACCGCACGCCTTTGGTCTTCTTGCAAAACATCACCGGTTACATGGTGGGGCGCGAATACGAAGAACGCGGCATCGCCAAGGACGGCGCAAAGATGCTGATGGCGCAGGGCGGTTCGGTCGTGCCAAAGTTCACCGTGATCGCCAATGCCTCTTACGGGGCGGGCAATTACGGCATGTGCGGGCGGGCCTGGGATGCGCGCACGCTGTTCATGTGGCCGCAGGCGGAAATCGGTGTGATGGGGGCGGATCAGGCCGCCAACACCATGGCCGACGTCAAGATCCGGCAGCTTGAACGCGAAGGCAAGGAACTGAGCGAAGAGGAAATCGCCGCAATCCGCGATCCCGTGCTGGAGAAATTCCGGCGCGATGTCGAAGCCTACACCTCGACCTCGGAATTGTGGGACGACGGCCTCCTCGACCCGGCGGATACGCGCAATGCGCTCGGCATGTCGATTTCCGCATCTTTGAACGCCCCGATCGACGATCCGCACTACGGGATTTTCCGGCTGTGACATCTTAAGATCCGGCGCGCCAATTCGGCGCCCGGATCGGCCGGCCCGCTTCAATGCGATGGCCGGATGTCCCCGGTGCGACCTTCAGGAACGGGCCGCACTCGGGTCCGGCGCGTCAGGTCGCCTGCTGCCGCGCCTCCTGTATGGACACGACATCAGAGGCCGCCATCTCCGGCCGGTCGGCCTCGACCGCTTTCAGGGGGTCGACGGGTCTCAATCCGGCCAGACAGTCGCGCGCCAATTGCTGATATTCGGCCGTTCCGCGGGTTTTCCACGCGACCTCCTTCTCGGTGACCTCGCGGATCACTTTTGCCGGCGATCCGACCACCATCGAACGCGGCGGGATCGCCGTTTCCCCCCGAACGAAAGCCTGCGCGCCGACGATCGATTCCGCGCCAAGGTCAACTCCGTCCTGTGGTTTCAACGGGTCGC
>DFBX01000037.1 GCA_002366795.1 Rhodobacteraceae bacterium UBA3069
CGACCAGTTGCGCAGCCATCTCGGCGACTTCCCCGACGCCTACAATTACGCCCGCCGTCTCAAAACTCTCAGCGGGCTCACGCCCTATGAATACATCTGTAAGATCTGGACTTCTGAGCCGGATCGATTCATCCTGAACCCGATCCACCAGATGCCGGGACTAAACACCAGTACTAGGAACCGGTAATTCGGACTACGTCTATTGGAAGCGCGAAGAGCAAGGCCGAACATACAACCCATCACTAGAAACACTGGCTTGGATCAAAAAATCCATCCAGTACCCCCCCGATTCAGACTTTCCCCCACCTGACAAGCCCCCCCGTCCGATTTTGCGCACGGGTCTGACACCGCCCCGCCGCATTAATCTGCGCCGGGGCGGCGAAAACAATGTTCGTGCAGCGGCTGAATTGTTGAAAAACAAAGGGTTAACAGGTGACGTTAAGTCACCAGAAACAGCGCGTCGGTATACTTTCCGATCCCGAAACAATGCCGCCAAGTGCCTGTATTACAACATCCAAACCGCAAAGCGAATCGCCGATTCGCCCCCCCTGAATCCCTTGCCCCATTTCTACCACAATTCATCCTTAACGCGGTCTTTAAGAGGGGCGAAGTTTCCTCAGGCAAATAAAAACCGAGGCAGACAATATGACCGGGACGAAGACCTGCGCATGTGGCATCCGCATGGGCTTGGGCCTGTGCCCTTTCCTTTTCGCCAAACACACCCTTTCGCAAGGGGGCGTCTGAGATGAACCTGTATCGTATCGTTCTGCCCGTGTGCTTGATGTTGGGCGCTTGTGTGCCCAGCCTTTCAACCGAAATGCCAACCCGTGCGGCCACCCAGACCGAAACCAGCTCTCTTCCTCCAATGAAGACGTTTTCGGTTCCGCACCCCGACAGCCCGCGCCAGTCCAACCGCGATATTGCGCGTGATTTCCTTGATCTGACCTTCCAACTTGAATCGGGGCGCAACCTGCCCGTGCTGACCCGTTTCGAAGGCCCGATTTCGGTGCGCGTGACCGGCAATGCGCCTGTTTCCCTGTCGATGGACCTGAACCGCGTGTTGCACCGTCTGCAGTCCGAGGCAGGCATGAAGATCGAACAGACCACGGATGAGGCGGCGAATATCACCATTCAGGCGGTGCCGCGTTCGGCCATCCGCAAGGCGCTGCCACAGGCCGCCTGTTTCGTGGTGCCGAACATCACGAAACTGTCGCAATACGCCGGTGCCCGCCGCACCCCCCGCACCGATTGGGGCCGTTTGCGCACCCGCGAGCAGATGGCGATTTTCGTACCCGCCGATGCCGCCCCGCAAGAGGTGCGCGATTGCCTGCACGAGGAACTGGCACAGGCGCTTGGGCCGCTGAATGACCTGTATCGCCTGCCGGATTCCGTGTTCAACGACGACAATGTGCATACCGTGCTGACCGGCTATGACATGCTGATCCTGCGGCTGATGTATGCGCCGGAATTGCGGTCGGGCATGACCCGCCGCCAGGTCGCCGAAGTGCTGCCCGCCCTGCTGACCCGCATGAACCCCGGCGGTGAAGGCATCGCCCCGCGGCGCCTGCCCGCCACCCCGCGCGCGTGGGTCAAGGCAATCCAGTCCGCGCTTGGCCCCGGCACCGGCCCGATGGAACGCCGCGCCGCCGCCCGCGAGGCATTGTCGATTGCCCGCGTCATGGGCTGGCAGGATCACCGCCGCGCATTCTCGCTTTACGCCATGGGCCGCCTGACGCAGCCCTATGACCCCGCCGAAGCGCAGGGGTTCTTCCAACAGGCCGACGCGATCTATGCACGCACCCCCCACACCGAACTGCACCGCGCCTATGTCGCCTCGCAGATGGCCGCATTTGCCTTGGCGCAGGGCCGCGCCGAAGACACCATAGCGCTTGTTTCACCGCACCTGGCCACCGCCGCCCGCCACGAAAACGCGGCCCTTCTGTCCACCCTGATGCTGCTGCGTGCAGAGGCGCTTGACCTGACAGGCCGCGGCGTCGAGGGACGCTCCGTCCGGCTGGACAGTCTGGGCTGGGCGCGTTACGGGTTTGGGGCGGACTGGGCCGTGCGCGCAAAAATGCGCGAGATCGGATCGCTCAGCCCGCTGAAAGGGAGAAACGGGCGGATATGATCGTTATTGCAGGTGCCGTGATTGGCGCACTCTTCGGCGGATTTCTTGCAAGGAAACGCAAGGGCCGCGGCTTGGATATCGCGCAATACGCGGTGGTCTATGCCATGATCTTTGCCGTAATCGGCCTGTTCATCACCCTCTTCGTCCATCGCGCCGCCATCATGTAACGGAGGGCTGCGCGATGTTCCTGCCCTTTTTCGACAACCTGCGGCGCGAAGGCGTGCCGGTGTCCTTGCGCGAATACCTGTCGTTCCTTGAGGGGATGAAGGTCGGGCTGGTCACTTATGATGTCGAAGGGTTCTATTACCTTGCCCGCACCGTGATGGTGAAGGACGAGCGCAACCTCGACAAGTTTGACCGCGCCTTTGCCACCACCTTCAAGGGGCTGGACCAGATCGGGTTCGACCAGGTTTTAGAGGCCGTGGACATCCCCGCGGACTGGCTGCAATCCATGGCGGAAAAGCACCTGTCCGAGGAAGAAAAAGCCGAGATCGAGGCATTGGGCGGCTTCGACAAGCTGATGGAGACGCTGAAAAAGCGACTTGCGGAACAAAAAGAGCGCCATCAGGGCGGCAACAAGTGGATCGGCACCGGCGGCACCTCGCCCTTTGGGGCGGACGGGTATAACCCCGAAGGCGTGCGCATCGGGCAGGAAAAATCCCGCCACCAGCGCGCGATCAAGGTCTGGGACAAGCGCGAATTCAAGAACCTGGACGACACGGTGGAACTGGGCACGCGCAACATCAAGGTGGCGCTGAAACGCCTGCGCCGCTGGGCGCGTGACGGCGCCCATGACGAACTGGACCTGGATGGCACGATCCGCGCCACCGCCGAACACGGCTATCTGGATGTGAAAACCCGCCCCGAGCGGCGCAACGCGGTCAAGGTGTTGCTGTTTCTCGACATCGGCGGCTCGATGGACCCGCATGTGAAGGTGGTGGAAGAGCTGTTCTCGGCCGCGCGGTCCGAGTTCAAGCATCTGGAGCATTTCTATTTCCACAACTGTCTTTACGAGGGCGTGTGGAAGGACAACCGCCGCCGCTGGGATCAGCAGACCCCCACACGGGACGTGCTGCGCACCTATGGCTCTGATTACAAATGTATTTTTGTCGGGGATGCGTCGATGTCCCCCTATGAAATCGCCTATCCCGGCGGGGCGAACGAGCATTGGAACGAAGAGGCCGGACAGGTCTGGCTGACCCGTGCGCGCGAACAGTGGCCGAACCATATGTGGATCAATCCTGTGCCGGAAAAATACTGGGGCTATACCCATTCCATCGGCATGATCCAGGAAATCTTCGAAAACCGCATGGTGCCAATGACCCTGTCCGGGATCGAACAGGGCATGAAGGAACTGACGCGCTGACGCGCCCGCCCAGACCCTGATTTCACGTATATTCCGTAAGTGATCCGGCCCGGTTCAAACCGGCGTGCCGTAGCGCGGCCAGGTATCTGACAGGCAGTAGCCTGCGGGCCATGGATCATCCGGGTCCAGCATGTGTTGGTGGGTGCCGGTGATCCACGCGCGCCCGGTGATTTCTGGAATGATGGCGGCGGTACCGCCCACGGTGGTCACATCGGCAATGCGCCCGTGAAATTCGGAATCGATGATCGAACGCGCGGTATAGCGGTCACCGGCCTTCATCTGGCCATTTGCATGCATCAACGCCATGCGGGCCGAAACCGCGGTGCCCGTAGGCGAGCGGTCAATCTTGCCCGGCTGGATCGATACGGCCGCCTTGGCCGTCAGGTGGTTCCCGTCGCGCCGCAATGGCCCCGCGAACAGACAGAAAGAGAAATGGTCCCATTCGGCATTTTCCGGGTGGTGAAACCGCGACTGCGTATTGGCGGCATTGGTGATCCGCACCCCCAGTTCGGCCAGCGTGCCCGCTTCGTCGGCCACTAGGTCGAAACCAAGCGCCGCAGCATTGACCACCACGAAACTGTCGCCGCCATAGGCAGTGTCTACCGTGATCCGGCCCAGCCCCGGAACATCAAGAGCGGCACCCGTCTCTCCGGCAAAGGAAGGCAGGTTCCTGACCGTGATGCTTTGCGCCTTGCCATCGCGGCATTCGGCGCGCACGCGGATCAGCCCGCCGGGGGCTTCAAGCACCATTTCGGTCACGGGTTCCTGCATGGGGATAATGCCGCTGTCCAGCAACACGGTTGCCACGCAGATCGCGTTGGACCCGGACATGGGCGGCGTGTCTTCCGGCTCCATGATGATCCATGCCATCTGCGCCTCGGGGTGTTTCGGCGGCACCAGCAGGTTCACATGGCGAAAGACCCCGCCGCGCGGCTCTCTCAGAACGAAGTTGCGCAGGGTCTGGTCGCGGGCGATCCAGTTGCGCTGCTGCCACAGCGTATCACCGGGCGGGGGCGCGACGCCGCCGACGATGACATCGCCCACCTCGCCCTCGGCATGGCAAGATACGACATGGATGGTTTTGCTGCTGCGCATGCGCCTGTCCTTCGGCCAATCGATCCGCTTTTCGGCAGGCTGGCGAATTTTTCGCGCCGCCACAAGCAGCAACATGCGGCACAATTATTTCACCGCTTCCGGCGGCGGGCAGCTGGCGTTTTGACCGGCTTGCCCTACCCGCGCCCTGCCCCCATATTCGCCCCATGATCAAGTTCACCCCAATCCTTCTGGCAATCGTCTATGCCTTTGTCATGTATCGTTTTTCCGTGTGGAAGACGTTGCGGGATCTCGATTCCCGCTCCTCGGTCCTGGCCGATCCGGCACTGAAACGTATGCTGGACCGGATAGCGCAGGCATTGGATGTGCCGCGCATCCGCGTGCATCTGTATGAAATCGCGCCGGTCAACGGGCTGGCTGCGCCGGACGGACGCATCTTTATCACGCGCGGGTTCTATGACCTGTTCCGCAAGGGAGAGGTCACGGATGAGGAGCTTGCCTCGGTCATCGCGCATGAATTGGGGCATGTGGCACTGGGACATTCGCGCCGCCGCATGATCGACTTTTCCGGCCAGAACGCCATTCGCGTGGGGCTAAGCATGGTCTTGGGGCGGTTCATTCCGGGCATCGGGCCATGGCTGGCGAATATGCTGACCTCGATGCTGGCAGCCAGGCTGTCGCGGTCCGATGAATACGAGGCGGATGAATACGCCGCCGCCCTTTTGACCAAGGCCGGCATGGGTGTCGCGCCGCAGGTGTCGATGTTCACCAAGCTTGAAACCCATGTCGGCGGCATGGCCAGCGGCACGCCTGCCTGGCTGATGAGCCACCCCAAGACAGACGACCGGATCAAGGCCATCACCAAACATGCCGAGCGTTGGGACACATGAACCTGCTGCGGCCTGCCAAAAAAGGCGCGCAAAACCTTTTGGTGGACGCACCATTTGCCGGAAGGCGTTGCGCCCTAACTGCTCAGCGCCTTGCCCAACCGCGGCAGCCGCGCCTTTTTCATCAGCTTGCGCATGTCCCACGGCTGGTCCGACAGGCGCTCTGCCTCTAGGCGCACCGCGTCGGCCACGCTGGCGACCAGTTCGGGATGCGACTGCCAGAAGCCGAACAGAAACTCGTCGGGGGCGACCCGCGACAAGCCTTCTTCGGCCAGAATATTGCGGGGAAAATCCGACGCATTCATGGTGACGATGACATCGGCCGACCCGGCCACAGCGGCGGCCAGAACATGAATATCAGCCGGGTCTGGCAGCCACAGACGCGCTTCCAGCCCCGCGCCGTATTGCACCTCGGCATCCGGCCAGTTGGCCCGCACCATCGCCACCTCTGACCGCGCCTGCGCCTCGCCCTCGGGGCCAAGTTTACGGGCGGCGCGCGACCATTCCTCCAGTATCCGCGCCGACCACATCGGCGTGAACATCCCGGCCCGTGCCACGCCAAGCAGCACCTCGCGCATCACTGTCGGATACAGGACGCAGGTGTCCAGCAGCGCCTTCACAACCGGTAGAACAGCGCCTTGAGGTATCCGGTTTCCGCAAGTTGTGGCAGCAGCGGGTGGTCCGGTCCGGCAGCGCCGGTATGGATCAACTGGCCCGACCGCCCAGCCCGCCCGATCCCGCGCGTGCTGGACGTGCGGAATTTGCCCAGATCTGCCGCATGGCTGCACGAGCAAAGCCCAAGGTAGCCGCCATCCGCCACCAGCGGCGCGGCCAGACGGGCAATGCGTTCATAGGCGCGCAAGCCGGCCTCAAGCGCCGGTTTCGAGGGCGCGAATGCAGGCGGGTCACAAATCACCACGTCGAACTGCGCGCCCTCGTCGCCGAGCTTGGTCAGCACGTCAAAGGCATCGCCCTTGCGGGTTTCAAACTTGCCTGCGACGCCCGTTGCCTCGGCCCCTTGTGTGGCCAATGCCAAGGCGGGATCCGACCCGTCGACGGCCAAGGCATAATCCGCCCCCGCCGCCAAGGCGGCCAGCGAAAAGCCCCCCACATGGCTGAACACATCCAGCACCCGCGCGCCCTTGGACAGGCGGGCAGCAAAGGCATGGTTCGGGCGTTGGTCAAAGAAAAGGCCGGTCTTCTGCCCGCCTTCAAGGTCGGCCATATAGGTCGCGCCGTTCATCGGCACGGGTACGGGGCCGGATGGCATCGTGCCAGACAGGACCACGCTTTCCTCGTCCAACCCTTCCAGCGACCGCGCCCGCCCGCTGGCATTCTTGATCACCGTCGTCACGCCGGTCACATCCCGCAGGGCGGCGGCCAGCTCCTCGATCCGTTGGTCGGCCCATGCGGCGTTGGGTTGCACCACGGCGATGTCGCCAAACCGGTCGATCACCACGCCGGGCAGCCCGTCGGCCTCGGCATGGACAAGGCGATAGAACGGCGCATCATACAGCCGCTCGCGCATGTCCAGCGCCCGGCGCAGCCGCGCGGCGAACCAGGCCTGGTCAATCACCGCAGATGTATCGCGGTCCAAAATCCGGCCGACGATGCGCGAGGCCGTGTTGACCGCGACCAGCCCCAATTCGTTGCGTTCGTCATCCAGCAGAACCGCCACCGATCCGGCGGGAATGGCCTTGGACCGGCGATCAAGAACAAGTTCGTTGTCATAAACCCATGGCGCGCCGTGCCGGATGGCGCGGGCGTTGGCTTTGGGTTTCAGGCGAAGGGCGGGCAATGAAGAAGAGGGCGCTGTCATAAGCGCCCTCTTACCCCTCTTCCCTGCTTTGGGGAAGGTCTATCTATGCAACGCTCAGTAGGTGGTTTTGGGGGCTTCCAGCCCGGCCACCTGCTTGGCCACCAGATCGCTGGTCGATCCGGGGAAGCGCAGCTCTTGCTCGATCATATTGGCAAGGTGTTTGGTGATACGCACCTTTTGCGTCAGCCCCTTAGATTCCGCCATCAGCGCCTTGGTGCCGCCATAGCCCTTAAGATTGGCGTGAACCTCGTGAGTGGGCACGATGATGGCGCCAGTCACCGGATCGGTCACCGTCATTTCAAAAGCGATGGAATGCACGCCGCCCACGGTATAGCGGGTTTTTTGCGTCAGGGCATGGAACCGCTTGACCGTGATATCGACCTTGACCGGCAGCGCGCCCGTGACCATTTCCGCCTGCGCGGACTTGAGGCTTTGATCGAAGATGGCGGCGACCTGCGCGTGGCGGTCGCCCAGCGGATCTTCGCGCCATACGATATCGCCGACGGGGTAATACATATTCGCTTCCGACGATTTCAGGCTGCGCGGCACCGAGATCTTGTAATCCACCACGTTGACCGAAGCCGCGACCGGTTTGGTCTGGTCCACTGCGGCCAAGGGCGCGCTTTCCAGCGGCGCGTTCCGGGTTGCCACGTCCATGCCACCGCAAGCCGTCAGGCCGAAAGCGGCGGTCAGCGCAAGAATAATGCGTGCATGTTTCATGTCTGTCTCCTGCGAGCGATTGCGCTCTGTTTTTGCTCTTGGTTAACTTTTCCTTGGGAAATCGGGCAGGAATGCGGCCAAACCCGTGCAATTGCTGGATTTCTCATATTAGCTGAGTCAATATTGCCACAAGTGCCCGCGCCGCTCTTTCGATGGCGCGGGGATTGTTAGCGCAAACGCAAATTGATATGATCGGAGGCAACAGGGCGCGCCCGTCGCCATTTGCCCACGCCCGACCGCCCGTGATTTCATGAAGGAGCACGCATGGCCCTGCACCCGACCGTTGAAAAAGTCACTGCCCGCATCATCGAAAGGTCAGCCGCGACCCGCGGCCCCTACCTGGACCGGATGCACAGGGCGGCAGAGGCAGGACCGGCCCGCGCACATCTGACCTGCGGCAACCAAGCCCATGCCTATGCCGCCATGGGCGAGGCGCAGGGCGATCTGGCCGCCGCCCGTGCGCCAAACATCGGCATCGTCACCGCCTATAACGACATGCTTTCCGCCCATCAGCCGTTTGAAACCTTCCCCGACCTGATCCGCGCCACCGCCCGCAAAAGCGGGGCCACGGCGCAGGTGGCAGGCGGCGTGCCTGCCATGTGCGATGGCGTCACGCAGGGCCAGCCGGGGATGGAACTGTCGCTGTTTTCCCGCGACGTGATTGCCCTCGCGGCCGGGGTCGCCCTGTCGCACAACTGTTTCGACGCGGCGATCTACCTTGGGGTTTGCGACAAGATCGTGCCGGGGCTGGTCATGGCGGCGGCGACCTTCGGGCATATCCCGGCGATCTTCCTGCCTGCGGGGCCGATGACATCCGGCCTGCCCAATGATGAAAAGGCCAAGGTGCGCCAACAATTCGCCACGGGCGAGGTTGACCGCGCCGAGTTGATGGCGGCGGAAATGGCCTCGTACCATGGTCCCGGCACCTGCACTTTCTACGGCACGGCCAATTCCAACCAGATGCTGATGGAATTCATGGGCCTGCACCTGCCGGGCGCGTCTTTCGTGAACCCGAACACCCCCATGCGCGAGGCGCTGACTGTCGCGGGGGTGGAACGCGCCCTTGGCATGACCGCCCTTGGCAGTGATTACCGCCCCGCCTGCGATGTGCTGGACGAACGCGCCTTTGTGAACGGCATCGTCGGGCTGATGGCAACGGGCGGGTCCACCAATCTGGTGCTGCACCTGCCCGCAATGGCCCGCGCCGCCGGCATCCAGCTGGAGCTGGAGGATTTCAA
This sequence comes from Rhodobacteraceae bacterium UBA3069, assembly GCA_002366795.1. GTDB lineage: Bacteria > Pseudomonadota > Alphaproteobacteria > Rhodobacterales > Rhodobacteraceae > UBA3069. Next base: position 9,212 of record DFBX01000037.1, read on the forward strand.
TGAACTGTCGGGCGCGACGCCGCTGATGGCCCGCGTCTATCCCAACGGGTTGGCGGACGTGAACCATTTCCATGCCGCCGGTGGCCTGACCTACATGATAGGCGAACTGCTGGACGCAGGTCTTCTGCATCCCGATAGCCCTACCGTCATGGGCAGCGGCCTGCGCGATTATGTGCAGGAACCGAAATTGCGCGATGGCCGCGCCATGTGGGAACCCGCCCCGCGCATCAGCCAGAACGACAAGATCCTGCGCCCCGCAACGGACCCGTTCCAGCCTACGGGCGGCTTGCAGCAACTGTCGGGCAATCTGGGGCTGGGCATGATAAAGACCTCTGCCGTCGATCCCGCCCGCCACGTGATCGAGGCCCCCGCGCGGGTGTTCCACACCCAAGATGCCGTGAAAGATGCGTTCAAGGCGGGCGAATTCACCGCCGACACCATCATCGTGGTCCGCTTTCAAGGCCCGCAAGCCAACGGGATGCCCGAATTGCACGGGCTGACCCCCACGCTGGCCGTGCTGCAAGATCGCGGGCTGAAGGTGGCACTTGTCACCGATGGGCGCATGTCGGGCGCGTCGGGCAAGGTGCCCTCGGCCATTCATGTCACGCCCGAAGCCGCCGCCGGTGGCCCGCTGGCCCTGCTGCAAGACGGCGATATCGTCCGACTGGACGCCAAGGCGGGGGTGATCGAAACCAGTGCCGACCTCTCCACCCGCACTCCCGCCGCGCCCGATCTGTCCGCCAATGCGCACGGCATCGGGCGCGAGCTGTTCGAAACCTTCCGCCGCAATGTCGGCCCCGCTGCGCATGGCGCGGCGGTGGTCGTCTGACCCTACTCAAAAGGCCCGCAACATGACCCCGCAACAATTCAGCCAACAGACGGAATCGCTTTGCCGCCGCGCCCCCGTGGTGCCGGTGCTGGTGGTCCAAGACACGGCCCATGCGGCCCCGCTGGCCCGTGCCCTGGTCAAGGGCGGGCTGCCCGCCCTCGAAGTCACCCTGCGCACCCCTGCCGCGCTGGACGTGATCCGCGCCATGGCCGATGTAGACGGCGGCATCGTCGGCGCCGGCACCCTGCTGACCCCCGAAGACGTGCGCGCCGCCAAGCATGCTGGCGCAACCTTCGGCGTCTCGCCCGGCGCCACCGACCGCATCCTTGACGCGGCAGAGGCCGAAGACCTGCCCATCCTGCCCGGCGCGGCCACCGCGTCCGAGGCAATGCGCCTGCTGGAGCGCGGCTATACCGTGCAAAAATTCTTTCCGGCAGAAGCGTCGGGCGGGGCGAATATGCTCAAATCCCTGTCCTCGCCTCTGCCGCAAATCCGTTTCTGCCCCACTGGCGGCGTGTCCCTGGAAAACGCGCGCGACTACCTATCGCTGCCCAACGTGCTATGCGTCGGCGGCAGTTGGGTCGCGCCCACGGATATGGTCAAACAGGGCAACTGGGACGGCATCACCAAACTGGCATCCGAGGCCGCCGCCCTGCGCTGATCTACCGTTTCATTGTTCCATAAATACCTCCCGCCGGAGGCTTCGATCCGCACCACGACCGACACCGCATGGCTTGGCCCCACCTGTCCCGATGCTGCCAGATCACGCGAGTTCTGCAAATCAGTTCCTCGGGCGGCTTTTCCAACCGCCGCGCCTCTGCGGGGTCGCGATGGCGTGCAACCCCTCTGTAAGGATCGCACTCATCGGGTGGTCCGGAGCGGTCGCGCCATAATGCGCCAGAAGACCGTTCAGCGCCGTGCGCTGTTCGGTCCCGGCGGGCAGGCTCAACGCCCAATCCAAAAAGATCGAGCGGCACTCTTCGGCGGTGATCCCCTCGATCCGGTAGGCTTCGCGGATCAACCCCTTGGGATCAAACGGGTCTTTTTCGGCTTTCATGTCTTGGCCCTTGCTGTGACGACCGCCTCGATACGCGCGGCGGCGGTTGCGGGCAACTCCACAAGCGCCGCTTTCAACGCCTCCAGCGTCTTGCAACCAGACTCGCGCAGCAGCATCGCCGCGCCGCCGCTGCCGATATCCGTATCCCGCAAGGCGCGTTCGGACAGCAGCTTTGACACCGCCTGCACATGCCAGCACAGCCGGTAGCAATCGACCACCGCCGCGCGGCCTGCAGCATCCAGCCAACCAAGATGCTCTGCCGCTTCCAGCCCCGCCAGGGTGGACCGTTCCGCCGCGCCCGATACCAGCAATGCTCCCTGCGCCAGCAATTCGATGTCCTGCAAACGGCCGGGGCCGATCTTTGCCTCCCAAGGGCCATCGGGGGACTTGGCGGCAAAGATGCGGGCGCGCATTTGTGCGATCTCTTGCAGTACCTTGCCCTCGGGATCGCCCGCTTCGATCACCATGCGGCGCACCGCCTCGACATCTGCGGCCACCGCGGCTTGACCGGCCACGGGGCGGGCGCGGGTCAGGGCCAGATGCTCCCATACCCAGGCCTGCGTCTGTTGGTAATCACGGAAAGATGCCAGCGAAGTCGCCACCGGCCCCTGTGTACCCGAGGGGCGCAAGCGCATGTCCACCTCGTACAGCCGCCCCTCGGCCATCTGCGCGGTGGCGGCCGTGACCATGGCCTGCGTCAGCCGCGCGTAATAGGTACGGGATGCCAGCGGGCGGCGGCCCTCGCTTTGCTCGACCCCGTCCGCGTCATAGATCACGATCAGGTCCAAGTCAGATGTCGCGTTCAGCCGCGCGGCACCCAGACTGCCCATGCCCAGAACCATCGCCCCGCGCCCCGGCGCATCGCCGTGCTTCAATGCGAAATTCGCCTGCACCTGTGGATAAAGCGCGGCCAATGATGCCTCGGCCAGATCGGCATATTGTCGGCCGGCCTCTTCGGCACCGATCAGCCCGCGCAGGTGATGCACACCGATGCGGAAGTGCCATTCCTTGGCCCAACGGCGGGCGGCATCCAGTTGGCGTTCGTAATCTTCCTCGGCTTGCAACATGCCCGCCAGTTCGCTGCGCAGCGCCGCCATCCCCGGCCAGTCGGCAAAGAAATCGCCGCCGATCACCGCGTCGAACACGCCCGCGTTGCGCGACAGGTGCCGCGCCAGCGCAGGCGCGGTGCCGACGATATCCACCAACAGGTCGATCAGTTGCGGGTTTGCTTCAAACAGGGAAAACAGCTGCACCCCCGCGGGCAAGCCGCGCAGGAAACCGTCAAAGGCCAAAAGCGCCTCGTCCGGGCGGGCTGTATCGTGTAGGCGCGACAGGATTTCAGGGCGCAGACGGTCGAAAATTTCGACCGCGCGGGCCGACCGCAGGCAGGGGTAGCTTTTCCAGCGGCCCGTCACCTCGGTGTCAAAGGCGGTTTCTTCTGACGTGTCGGGTGCCTCCGCCGGTTTCACGCTGTCTTGCGCAAAGAATCCCTCGGCCAGTTCATGCACCTCTTCCAGCCGCACCCGCAGGTCGGATTTCAGCGCCTCCACCTCGACCCCCATGAAAGCGGCCAGCCGGTCGAAACCCTCGTCATTTGCGGGCAGGCGATGGGTCTGCGCGTCGTTGATCATTTGAAGCCGGTGTTCGACTTCGCGGTGGGCGCGGTAATGGCGGGTCAGCACATGGGTTACATCCTCGGGCACCCAGCCCTTTTCAGCCAACACAGCCAGACCTTCGACCGTGCCGCGCACCCGCAGGTCGGGGTCGCGCCCGCCTGCGATCAACTGGCGGGTCTGGGTAAAGAACTCGATCTCGCGGATGCCCCCGCGCCCCAGTTTCATGTTGTGATCGGCCAGCTTGATCCGCCCGCCCATGCCCTTGTGTTCACGGTAGGCCAGCCGCATGTCATGGGCATCCTGAATAGCGGTGAAATCCAGATGCTTGCGCCATACAAAGGGGCGCAGCGTGTCAAGAAACCCCTGCCCCGCCGCCAGGTCGCCGGCGCAGGGGCGTGCCTTGATATAGGCGGCGCGTTCCCACGTCCGGCCAAGGCTTTCATAATAGGTTTCCGCTGCGGCCATGGCCATGCAAACAGGCGTGACCGACGGGTCGGGGCGCAGGCGCAAATCGGTGCGGAACACGTATCCTTCGGCGGTGGGATCGTTCAGCATCGCCGCCATCTTGCGCGTGGCCCTGACGAAAGAGTCCCGCGCCTCCATCCACTCGTCCGGTTCAAAACGGGTTTCGTCGAACAGGCATATCAGGTCGATGTCGCTGCTATAGTTTAATTCGAAAGCGCCCATTTTTCCCATGGCAAGCGCGGTCATGCCGCCGCCTTCCTTGGCCCAATCAGGGGTCGCACCGGGCAGTTTGCCGCGCTTGATTTCCGCGCCAATGGTGGCGCGCAGGGCCAGGTGGGCGGCCAAGTCGGCGAAACGGGTCAGGGTGCCCGTGATCTGCTCCAGCGGCCAGACCCCGCCCAGATCAGCCAGCGCACAAATCAGCGCGATGCGCCGCTTGGCTTGCCTGAGCGCAGAGGGAAGGCGATCGGGCGCGACCTCGTACAGTTCGGCGAACAACGCCTCCACCGCCGCCTCTGGCGCATCCAGCGCCGGGACGATCCAATCCGCCTCTTTGATGGTCAGGGTTTTCAGGTAGGGCGCGCAGCCCCCTGCCCCGGTGACCAGCTTGGCCGGATCCCCGGTCAGGCCGGGCACGGCGGCCAGCGCCTCGGCCCCGCGATCGGGATCGAAAGCGCGCGGCAGGCGGGTGATGCGGGTGGCAAATGTCGTTTCTGTCATGGCTGCAAGATGCGCCGCCGCGCGGGTCTGGTCAATGCGCCAAGTTGCTGGAATAATCGCCCCGCGACCATCCGAAGGAGCGCCCATGTCCAAAAGCCTGAAACGTGTGATCGGTGCGCTGGAAGCGGCCGGAATGACCGCCGACATCCAAGAACTGGGTCTGGCCCGCACCGCCCGGCAGGCCGCCGACGTGGCAGGTTGCGACGTGGACCAGATTGCCAAGTCGATGATCTTTCGCGGCGAGGCATCGGGCGAGGCGATCCTGTTCCTGACCGCGGGCGGCAACCAGGTGGACACAGCCAAGGCCAGCGCGGTCGCGGGCGAGGCTTTGGGCCGCGCCGATGCCGCATTGGTGCGCACGCAAACCGGGTTTGCCATTGGCGGTGTCGCGCCGGTGGGGCACCTGAACCCGATCCGCGCATTTCTGGACCCGCGGCTGATGGAATTCACCCAAATCTGGGCAGCGGCAGGTACGCCGCACCATATTTTCCCGATTCATCCGCGGAAATTACAGCGCATAACCGACGCTCAACCTGCTGTTTTCATTATATAATACAAAATAATGTAAAAAACATTCACATAGACCCTTGCGGCAGGCCAGGCATGTCCCCACCTTCAGTAATGTGAAAGACATTCACATTGCAAAACGGAGAGAGACATGACCACCGCCGCCTATACTTCCAGCGTTTCCGCCCACCGGCGCGTGACTTGGCTTTCACGGGCCGAAGCGTGGCTGGATGACCGGGGCAAAGGTGCCTGGATCGCCGCCATGGTGCTTGGGTTCATTTTCTTCTGGCCCGTCGGGCTGGCCCTTCTTACCTATATGATCTGGAGCAAACGCATGTTCGGAACATCCTGCCGCCACAACCGTTCGACCCGCATGGCCCGCCACGGCTATTCCGCGATGAAGCCGTCGGGCAACAGCGCCTTTGACGCCTACAAGGAAGACACCCTGCGCCGCCTGCAAGACGAACAGGAAAACTTCGAGGCCTTCCTGGAACGTCTGCGCGAGGCAAAGGACAAGGCCGAATTCGACCAGTTCATGGAAGACCGCGCCCGCACCGCCGCTGCCGCACCCGCAGACAACGACGAGGACCGCCGGGCCGAGGCCTGATCCGCGACCCACGCGCGCAGCCCCTTGGTGGGGCTGCCGCCCGCCCCATATTATTCAAGAACGCCGTTTCCTCCCCCCAAGATTTGCGGCGTCCCGCCCCGGCATGTGGCCCATAGGGTAACATTGCCGGGGCACCCTTCTGGAAGCCCGCGCCACGCGCCCCCATATCCTGACCATCCCAACCGGAGAAACCGATGCAGAACGCCCGCCCCTATTCCAGCCGCTTCGACGGACGCGATCAGGATGCCTGGGCGCTGCCGGATCCTGAAACCCAGCCCGAATTTTATGCTGATACCGCCACCAAACGCGCCCTTGCATGGGTCGTCGATGCGGTGCTGATCGGGATCATGTGCTTTTTCGCCGTCATCCTGACCGCCTTTATCGGGTTGTTTTTCCTGCCTTTCCTGTGGTTCATACTGAGTTTCGCCTACCGCGTGGTGACCATTGCGAACGGGTCTGCCACATGGGGGATGCGCCTGATGGCGATCCAGTTCCGCAATGCCCGCGGGATGCGCCTGAACCTGTCCGAGGCATTCCTGCACACGCTTGGCTACACGGTATCGCTGGCGGTGTTCCCGCTGCAGCTGATCTCGATCGTGCTGATGCTGACCACTGCGCGGGGGCAAGGGCTGACCGACCATGTGCTTGGCACCGTGGCGCTGAACCGCAGCGCCGCCTACTGATCCGGCCTGCACCGCAATCCAGAGTTAACGATACCTTTACGCGGCCCCTTGGCGAGCGTGGCCTGCATTGTTATCGTAACAAGATCAGCCACCCTGCAAACCCACACACACCCCTGTTGATCGGACCCTATGCGCCATACGCTTCCCGTCGCACCGCAGTTCTATGTGACCGCGCCGCAGCCCTGCCCCTATGTTGAGGGCCGGCAAGAGCGCAAATTGTTTACCGCCTTGCAGGGCGAGGGTTGCCAGGCGCTGAATGACGGCTTGTCGAAACAGGGGTTCCGGCGCAGCCAGAACGTGCTGTATCGGCCGTCCTGCGCCGATTGCAACGCCTGTATGTCCGCCCGTATCAGCGTGGCCGATTTTGCCCCGACCAAAAGCCAGAAACGCGCGCGGCGCCGCAGCAACCGGCTGGCACGGCGGGCAACGTCGCCATGGGCGACCGAGGATCAATACGACCTGTTCCGCCGCTATCTGGACGGTCGCCATGCCGATGGCGGCATGGCCGACATGGACGTGTTCGAATTCGCCGCCATGATCGAGGAGACCCCGATCCGCACCCGTGTTGTGGAATATACCGACATGGATAGCGGCGACCTGGCCGCGGTCTGCCTGACGGATGTGTTCGATGACGGGGTGTCGATGGTCTATTCCTTCTTCGACCCCGACCGCGCCAAGGACAGCCTTGGCACCTATATCATCCTTGACCATATCCAGATCGCACGCGAGGCAAAGCTGCCTTACGTCTATCTGGGCTATTGGGTGCCGGGATCGCCCAAGATGGGCTACAAGGCAAAGTTTTCCGGGCTGGAACTGTTCGTGGGCGGCCAATGGGCGCCGATGCGCGACCCGGCCGATTATTCGGCGGAAACCCATCCGCTGAAGACCGACCCGATTGCCGAACAGGTCGCCGCGATTTCCCTGCCAGAACGCAAGACGGGCCGCCTGTAACAGCGCAAGCTACAGATCGTTCCAGTCAGGCAGATGCAGCGCCTTTGCCTCTGTCCGGATCAAAAGCCCCCACAGCACCGCCGCGCCTGCTGCCACTGGCAGCATGTCGGACGGCAGCGTGCCCATGGTCCAATGGGCAAAGCCATAAACGATGTACGCCACCCGCCCCACGTAAAGCGCCGAAAGCGCCAGGATCATACAAGCGGGAAACAGCGAGGCCGCCGCCATCCACCACGGCATGAAATGCAGCGGGCGTGGCGGCAAACCGGCAAGGCGCAATTGCTGGAATATCCACGGATAGCTGTCAGGCACCCCGTGGCCGGAACGCTGCATCAGGTCGATCGCCTTTTCCAAACGCTCGGTCCGGGCCGCCGCACGGCGGGGCCGATACGGCGCGACGGTATTCATGTGCAGGCGCGACAACCGCGCCGACATATGCGCCTGTGCGGCATTCTGCCCGTGGGTCGGCAAATGCGGTTCGATCTGCTGCATTGTCACTCCGGTCTCTCGTTACGCCGGTTCGATCATAGCGCGGAATCGGGCAGACAGAGCGCATATTCTGGGAGATTCTCGTTTGCCGGTAAAAGAATGGCAAAAGGGCCCGCCGTTTCCGGCAGGCCCTTTCGCATTTCCAGCTAAGCCGGATCAGTTCGAGATCAGGTCCGGGATGATGGTCACGATCCCCGGGAAGAACCACAGCATCGCCAGACCCAGCATCTGGATCAACACGAATGGAATAATCCCGCGATAGATATGCCCCGTAGTGACCGAGGGCGGCGCAACCCCGCGCAGATAGAACAACGCAAAGCCGAACGGCGGTGTCAGAAACGAGGTCTGAAGGTTGACCGCGATCATGATCGTCACCCATTTCGGATCGAACGTGCCGCCATAGATCACCGGTCCCACGATCGGGATCACGATGTAGATGATTTCAAGGAAATCCAGCACGAAGCCCAGCACGAACAGCACCAGCATCACAATCAGGAAGACCTTGAATTCGCTGTCGAAGCTTTTCAGGAATTGCTGGATGTAATGCTCCCCCCCGAAGGAGATCACAACAAGGTTCAGCAATTGCGACCCGATCAGGATGGTGAACACCATGCTTGTCACCTTGGCCGTTTCGCGCACGATCGGGCTTAGAACCCTACCGCGGAACAGCACCCAACAGGCATAGATCAACCCGAAGGCGGCGAACAGGTAGGCACCATAGGCGATCAGGAAGGCAACCCAAGTTTCAAAGCTGACGGATTCGGTGTTGATCCGCAGGTCGAAATTGATGCCCATCATCAGCATCAGGATCAGCGCAAAGGTCGCTTGGATGATGACCTTGCCCGACTTTTCCTCGTCGCGCAGGCGGCGGTAGGCGGCCAGCATGATCGCGCCCGCAGCCCCCAGCGCCGCGGCCGGCGTCGGGTTGGTGATACCGCCCAGGATGGCCCCAAGCACCGCCACGATCAGGATCAGCGGCGGGAACACCACGCGGATCAGCTCGTTTCCGGTCAGGCGGTCCATGACTTGCGCACAGGCCCACAGGCAGACCCCGAACGGGATCAGCAGCAGCAGCCATGTCGCCCCGGCCGATGTCAGCGGGCCAAGCAGCAACAGATCGGCCACCAACACCACGCCAAGCGCGGCAAAGCCGATGGCGATGGGTTTGCCGTCACGGCCCGGTGCCACACCGCGCGCGGTGGACAGCACCAGCCCCAGCATCACCACCAGGATGGCGATACCCGTGCCGATGGGCGCAGCTGCGGCGACCTTGTCGGCCAGTGCGGTTTCCAGCTGTTCGGGCGTCAGTTTTTCCGACTGCTGTATGCCGCCCGCATCTGCAATGGCCTGTTCTTCGGCGATGGCGGTATCCCATGCCTCTTGCCCGTGCAGTTCGATCATCGAAGCCTTGCACTCAGGCCCGACATTGGTGCGCAGGCTGGCACCCTCGCCGATGTCGGAATAGCTGTCCACGGTGGTGGACTGGCTGCCGACGAAACCGACCTGCCCCAGCAGGATCGCGCCGCCAATCAGGATCGCGGGCACAGCCCCGAACCATGTCAGGGCCTCGTTGCGGGTGATGGTTTCATGGGCCGAATGTTCGATCACCACGGCAGGTGCCTTGGTGGGGTTCAGCATCGCGTAGACAAAGGCGTAACCGGCATAAAGGCAGGCCAGCAGCACGCCCGGAAGCAGCGCCGCCTGGAACAGGGTGCCGACCGACACAACGGCCGGTTCGCCAAGATAGGTCAGCGCATCGGTGCAGCCCGCGGCCACGGCGCGTTTTTCCTGCGCGGCGGAATACAGATCGCCCGCCAGCGTGCCCAGCAGAACGATCACGATCGAGGGCGGAATGATCTGCCCCAGCGTGCCCGACGCGGCGATGACGCCGGTGGACAGTTCCTTGGAATAGCCGTTGCGCAGCATCGTGGGCAGCGAAAGCAGGCCCATGGTCACAACGGTCGCGCCGACAATCCCGGTCGAGGCGGCCAGAAACGCACCCACGACCACGACCGACACGGCCAGACCGCCGGGCAGCGGGCCAAAGACGCGCGCCATGGTGGTCAGCAGATCGTTGGCGATCTTGGACCGTTCCAACGTGATGCCCATCAGCACGAACATCAGCACGGCCAACAGGGTTTCAATGGATTGGCCCGCCAGCACACGTTCATTCATGCGGTTGGCGATAAAGGCGATGTTGCGGTTCATCGCATCCTGCCAGCCGCCTTCGAACACATGCTGTTCGATCCGTGGCAATTCGGGGTATCGGAAGACGGATATCGCGTCTTGCTTGATCCCGCTTGCCACGAGGGCGCTGTAGGCATCCGACCCCTGGTCGATCGCCTGGTGTATCAGCAGCCCCGCACTGTCGAGCGTTGCAATGATCCCAAAGGAAATGGCCCCGGCCCCGCCGATGGCAAACGCCACCGGAAAGCCGGAAAGAATACCTCCGAAGAGGCAGAGGAATACGATGATCAGGCCGATCTCGACGCCATCAAGTCCGAATAGCATAACTGTCTGTCCCTACCTCAGTGCGTGCCTTCATAGGCTTCTTCGCCCTCGCCAAGCGTGTCCTTGTCGAGGTATTTATTTTCCGATGCTTCGCCCTCTTTCCATTCCAGGTAAGAGCGCCAGAAGAACGCGATGCCATGCAGGAATACCAGCCCGGCAAAGGACACCATCAGCACCTTGAACAGGAAATAAGCAGTGAACCCGTTCGGGCTGAACCCGATGGTTTCCACGTTCCAGCGCAGCGCACGCCATTTCAAAAGCACCAGCCGTTCGACCTGGTCCGAGGCCGAAGGGTTCGGCACGATCAGCGACCGCCAAAGGAAGAACCAGCCATACAGCCAGACGATCGTCGCCAGCGGCAGCATAAAGAAAAGCGATCCGAACATGTCGATCACCTTCTTGGTCCGGAATTTGACACCGGCATAGATCAGGTCGACCCGCACATGGCTGCCCTGTACGAAAGCGTAAGTCACACAAAGAGCGACCACCAAGGCATTGTAAAACTTCAATTCTTCGGCATACCACGAGATGTCGAATTGCAGCGGCACGCCAAAACCGATCACGATGTCGGGCCGGGTAAAGATACGCTGCATGAAAACGATGATCACCTGCTGGATCACCATCAGCAGACCCGCCCAAGCAAAGAAGCGGCCGATGCCATTGGCGAACCCTTCAAGCCCGCGCACCAGCGACCACAGGAAGGGGCGGTGATAGAACCCGATGGCGGTCAGCACCAGGAAAAGGGTGAAGATCATGAAGAAGAATTCTGTCGAACCGCCATAGTAGACGAACTTCATCAGCGATTGTTTGTCTTCGGTCGTGCCGGCCCAGCTGATCCAGTCGAAGATATCGACGCGGCGGATCTGCTCTGCCTGCATTTCGGCCTTTTCCAGGCCTTCGGGGATTTCGGAATGGCCAAAGACCAGCCCGCCCAGATAGCCAAAGATAGTGGCAATCGACTGCCAGATATTGTGCAGAATCCAAAGGATTCCGTGCCATAGGGCGACAAATGCGCCGCCAAGGCCGATCCCGGCATTATCGTCCATGCTTTCCCCCGTCGGTCGGTCGCGCGGCGTCCCAAGGTTGTCCCCTCATGCGCGGCGCGGAAAAACTGTTGCATCCTTGGGGCTTATGTTCGATCCGCCGCCCCCGTCATGCGGAAGAGAGCCCCCGCGATACGCGGAGGCCCCAATATTAACGCTTGGGCAATCAGCCGCCCAGAACGCGGTTACGCTGCGACACGTAATAGCCGTCCGACTGGTCGATCCAGCTGGAGGAGTTCGCCATCGACTCTTCGAAGGAACCGCGGATACGTGCGAACAGCTCGTCGCCCATGTTCTCGTCCATGACCTCTTTCGAGGCGGCGCCGAAGGCATCCCACACGTCGTCGCTGAATTGCAGGGTTTTCACGCCTTGCGCTTGCAGACGCTTCAGTGCCGCACCGTTGTTGGCCAGCGTTTCGGCCAGCTGGTACTGGGTGACAGCCATGGATGCGTAACGCAGGATCGACTTGTTCTGGTCCGACAGCTCGCTCCAGACATCCAGGTTGATGTTGGCGCTCAGACCCGAACCCGGCTCGTGGAAACCGGCGGTGTAGTAAACCTTGGCAACCTCCTGGAAGCCGGCGCGTTCGTCGGCCATCGGGCCAACCCACTCCAGGCCGTCCAGCGCACCCGAGGACAGCGCCTGGTACAGTTCGCCGCCAGGGATGTTCTGAACCGAAGCGCCCAGCTTGCCCAGAACCTTGCCGCCCAGACCGGGCATACGGAATTTCAGGCCGTTGAAGTCATCAGCCGAAGCGATTTCCTTGCGGAACCAGCCACCGGACTGCGAGCCCGAGTTACCGGCCATCAGGCCCTTCATGTTGAAGATCTCGCCCAGTTCATCATGCAGGGCTTCGCCGCCGCCATGGTAGTACCAGTTGATCAGTTCCTGCGCGGTACCGCCAAAGGGCACGGCGGTGAAATAGGCGTAACCGGGGTGCTGACCGATGAAGTAGTAATCGGCCGAGTGGTACATGTCCGCCTGACCCGAGGAAACGGCGTCGAACACTTCCAGTGCGCCCACCAGCTCACCCGGAGCTTTCTTGTCGATGGTCAGGTTGCCATCGGACATTTCGGACACGAATTTTTCCATGTAGGAAGCCGCGTCATCCAGAACGGCAAAGCCGCGCGGCCACGAGGTGACCATGGTCAGGGTCTTTTTGCCCTGTGCGTAAACCGGTGCTGCCAGCGTGGATGCGGCAGCGGCGGTCCCGCCAAGCGCAGAAGTTTTCAAAAAAGAACGACGATCCATGGAATAGCTCCTCCCGAGATTATGACGTTGCGGGCAAGCTGGCGTTGCGGCACGTCGGGCAAATCCCCGCGCGCCGCAACATGCAAGACCACCCTCCCCGCGGATCGTTGCAAGTGCGGTGAAAATAGCGAGGCGCCACGCAACAGGGAATACCTAGAACTACGCAGAACGGACCGCTTGGACAGAAAATCTTACCAAAATGCGGCCTTCCTGCGCGCGGCATCGCAGCATGACCAAACGGCAGCCGGAATGCTGCAACCGCGAATTTCCTTTTGATTCGCGGGTGATTCCCGCCTATCCCGTCTGTCCATGCGCCTGTTCCACCTGCCCTTGTCTTACGGACAAAAACTGTTTGCCCTTGCCACGCTGCCGCTGATCCTTGCGGTGGCGGCGATTGCGTTCATGGTGGCCGCGCAGGCCCGCCACCTAGCCGAACGCGAAATCAGCGCGTTGGAAAACCGTCTGATCGAAGCCAAGAAAGAAGAGCTGCGCAACTACGTGACACAGGCGCGTAACGGGTTTTACTACATCTACGGCTCGGCCACGCCCGACGACCAGATCGCCAAGACGCAGGTGATGCAGATACTTTCGGCCATGATCTATGGCACCGAAGGGTTCTTTTTCGTCTATGACTATGACGGCACCAACCTGGTGTCGCCCCGCCAGACCGACATGATCAACCGCGACTGGTCCGGCCTGAAAGACAGCGAAGGCACGCCCGTGGTGGACGAGTTGATCGCCATCGCGCGGTCGGGCGCGGGGTATCATTCGTTCCTCTGGCCCAAGCCCTCCACCGGCGAGGAGGCGCGCATGGTCGCCTATGTCACCGGGTTTCAAAGCTGGCGGTGGGCCGTGGGCACGGGCGTGTTCATCGACGATGTGCTGGCCACTACCGCCGCCGCCAGGGCCGAGGTCGAGGCCCGCGTGCGCCGCACATTTCTGTATATCGGGGCGATCACATTGGGTGCGGTGCTGCTGGTCTTTACCTCGGGCCTGTTCATCAACATCCGCGAACGGCGGTTGGCCGATGCCAAGCTGAAGCGCCTGACCCAGCGGGTGTTCGACGCGCAGGAGGAGGAACGGTCCCGCGTGGCGCGTGAATTGCACGACGGGATCAGCCAGATACTGGTCGGTGTGCGCTATGCGCTGGACACCGCCCGCCGCCGCCTTGCGCCCGGCAATGACACCGCCGCCGTGCCGCTGGACAAGGGGCTGGGCGCGCTGTCCACCGCCATTCAGGAGGTCCGCCGCATCAGCCGCGACCTGCGCCCCGGCGTGCTGGACGATTTGGGCCTTGGCCCCGCGCTGAAGACCCTGACCGACGACTTCGGTGCGCGCACCGGCATCGAGACGCGATTCGAAACCGTCCCCTTCCGAAATCGTCTGGACAAGGAGGCAAAGATCGCCCTTTACCGCATCGCGCAAGAGGCCATGACCAATATCGAACGCCATTCGGGCGCCAGCCGCGTGGATATGGACCTGCGCGGCACCCGTGGCGGCGCGGTTCTGAAAATCGCGGACAACGGGTGCGGCATCAACGGCGAACGCGGCGGCGGCTTGGGCTTGCGCAACATGCAGGAACGGGTTGAACAACTGGGCGGGGTGTTGCAGATACGATCATCCCCCCGCGGGACGCTGATCCAGGCGCGGGTGCCGCTGACCCATATGCTGCCCCCCGAGGGCACCACCCCCGAAGACAAGAAGGCCGAGGCATGACAGATACAATCAAGGTCGTGATTGTCGATGACCATCCGATGGTAGCCGAGGGGATCCAGTCAATCTTGGAAAGCTATGACGAGATCACCGTTCTGGCCGCCCTGTCGAACGGGCGCGAGGTGGTGGAACAGGTCGAGGATCTGGCCCCCGACGTGATCCTGATGGACCTGAACATGCCCGAACTGGGCGGGCTGACGGCCACCGAAATGGTGCTGGAACGCTGCCCTACCACCCGCGTTCTGATCCTGTCGATGCATGACAGCCCCGAATATATCTCGACCGGGCTGAGTCACGGGGCGATGGGATACGTGCTGAAGGACGTGCCGACGGACGAGATCAAAAACGCGATCGACCATGTCATGCGCGGCGAGCGGTATCTTTGCACCGGGGCCAAGGGATCGCTGGCGCCGGCGGATGGCGCGACGCGGGAAAGCCTGACCTCGCGCGAGCAGACGATCCTGTTGCAACTGGCGCAGGGCAAGTCGAACAAGGAGGTGGCCGCCGTTTTGGATATTTCCGTGCGGACGGTGGAAACGCACCGCAAGAACATCAAGCGCAAGCTGGGAATTTCATCAACCGCCGGCCTGACGCGCTATGCGCTGGAACACGGGGTATTGCAGGGAACCGGCGCGGGGTTCTGAGCGATTTTTCAAATCGCGGCGGCTTTGCTGCTGTCTTTTGATTGCGCCCGCTGACGCGGACGCGGTGCCTCCGGCGGGAGTATTTCGGGCAAAATGAAAATCTGGGCATGAAAAAGCCCTGCCATGAAAAAGCCCGGAGGAATGCTCCGGGCTTTGACGTTTTCGGTGTCGAGGTCGGTCGATCGTTCAGTCGATGACCGTGACAGATTTCATCACATCGGGCTGGCCCACGACCGCGCCGTTGCGCCCTGCCCCGCGCTTGATCGCATCGACCACATCCATGCCGCTCGTCACTTGTCCGACCACGGTGTATTCACCGTTCAGGAAATAGCCCGGAGCGAACATGATGAAGAATTGCGAATTGGCGCTGTTCGGGTTGTTGGAGCGGGCCATGCCGACAACGCCACGTTCAAACGGGATGTCCGAGAATTCGGCCTTGAGATCGGGCTTGGACGAGCCGCCCATGCCTGCGCGGTTCATGTCGCCGCCGACCTTGCCGAATTCGACATCGCCGGTTTGCGCCATGAACCCGTCGATAACGCGGTGGAAGACCACGCCGTCATAAGTGCCATCGCTGGCAAGAGTGGTGATTTGTTCGACATGGGCGGGTGCCACATCTTCGAACAGGTCGATGGTGACGGTGCCGTTCGCCTCTCCCGCCACCTCGATCTTGAGGGATTTGGCGAAGGCGGGCGCGGCTGCCAGTGCCGCCAGCGTGGCGGAAAGGATCAGCTTACGCATCGGCGGCCACCTTGACCGAGATCATGCGGTCGGGGTTCGCGGGCGGCTCGCCGCGGGCGATGGCGTCCACATGCTCCATGCCCGAGATCACGCGGCCATAGACCGTGTATTGCCCGTTCAGGAAGCTGTTGTCCTTGAAGTTGATGAAGAATTGCGAGTTCGCCGAGTTGGGGTTGGACGAACGCGCTGCCCCCAGCGTGCCGCGATCATGCGGCAGCTTGGAAAATTCCGCCGGAAGGTCGGGCAGGTCGGACCCACCGGTGCCGGCGCGACCGGGGTTATAGTCTTTTTCCATGTTAGCGTGCTGCACATCGCCGGTCTGCGCCATGAAACCTTCGATCACGCGGTGGAAGGCGACGTTGTCGTAAGCGCCAGCGCGCGCAAGCTCTTTCATGCGCTCGGCATGCTTGGGGGCCACGTCGGCCAGCAGTTCGATGGTAACGGTGCCACCCTTCAGTTCCATCAGGATGGTGTTTTCGGGGTCTTTGATCTCGGCCATGTGGGCCTCCCTTGGTCAGTCATATTGCTTGATCGTTACCTAAGACGCATTGCCGCGCTTGCCAAGGTGAGTGTTGACGGAAGCGCCCTTTGACGCCAAGAGAACCCTCAAAACACGGCTGACAGTGAGTGGAGGAATTGCGCGATGGCCTGGAAAACCCTTGATGACATGGACATGGTCGGCAAATGCGTGCTGGTGCGAGTGGACATCAACGTGCCGGTGGATCACGGCGAAGTGACAGACGCCACGCGGATCGAACGGATCGTGCCCACGGTCGAAGACATCCTGCAAAAGGGCGGCAAGCCCATTCTGGTTGCGCATTTCGGCCGCCCCAAGGGCAAGGTCGTGCTGGAGATGTCGCTGCGCGTGGTGCTGAAGGCGCTCGAAAAGGCGCTTGGCCATTCGGTGGTGTTTGTCGAAACGCTGGAGGCGTTGGAAGCGCGCACCGAGGAACAGCGCGGCGCAGAAGTGCTGCTGCTGGAGAACATCCGGTTCCATGCGGGCGAAGAAAAAAACGATCCCGCCTTTGCGAAACGCCTGGCCGGTCTGGCCGATATCTATGTGAACGATGCGTTTTCGGCGGCGCACCGGGCCCATGCCTCGACCGAGGGGGTGGCGCGGCTTTTGCCATCCTGCGCGGGTCGCCTAATGCAGACCGAACTGGAGGCGCTGGAGGCGGCACTGGGCAAACCCAAGCGCCCCGTGGTGGCCGTTGTGGGCGGCGCGAAAGTATCGACCAAGCTGGAACTGCTGGGCAACCTTGTGGGCCGGGTAGATCACCTGGTGATCGGCGGCGGCATGGCCAACACCTTCCTTGCGGCGCAGGGTATCGATGTGGGCAAATCCCTGTGCGAGCATGAGATGGCGGACACCGCCCGCGGGATTCTGGCCAAGGCCGCCACGGCCGGATGCGAGATCATCCTGCCCGAGGACGTGGTCGTAGCACGCGAATTCAAGGCCGGGGCGGCAAGCGAGGTTGTGCCTGCCACCGAATGCCCCGCCGACGCGATGATCCTGGATGCCGGTCCGAAATCGGTGGCGCGTATCATCACCGCCTTCGAGGGGGCAAAAACCCTGATCTGGAACGGCCCCCTGGGCGCGTTCGAGATCGAACCCTTCGATGCCGCGACCAATGCCGCGGCTGCCAAGGCGGCAGAGCTGTCGGAGCATGGGCTGATTTCCGTGGCCGGTGGCGGTGACACGGTGGCGGCGCTGAACAAGGCGGGCGCGGCCGAGAAATTCACCTATATCTCGACTGCGGGCGGCGCGTTCCTGGAATGGATGGAAGGCAAGGTGCTGCCCGGTGTCGCGGCCTTGGAAGCGGGCGATTGCGAACCTGCGGTGGCCTGATTATCGTTTTACCGGAATGATTTAGCGGCCCTGGGCGTGAAGCCTCCGGCCGTTTTGCTTGTGGAGCGGGGGCGCCTCCGGCGGGTGGTATTTGGGGAACAGTGAAGCTATGGGGCTTGTTCTTGTCGCTTGAAACGGGTTCGCTGCGGCAAGGGAGGACTTGCCATGGCCGAGTATTTTGAACGGGGCGGCGTGCGGATTGCCTATGAGGTAGAGGGCAGCGGACCGCCGGTTTTGCTACTGCACGGGTTTCCGCAGACCCGCGCCATGTGGGATGCAATCGCGCCGGTGCTGGCGCAGCGGTTTTGCGTGGTGCGGGCCGATCTGCGCGGCTACGGCGCGTCGTCGAAACCGGACGGAATGGAGGCCTATTCCTTCCGCGAGATGGGGGCCGATATGCTGGCGCTGATGTCGGCGCTTGGGCATGAGCGGTTCCACCTGGTGGGCCATGATCGCGGCGCGCGCACCGCGCACCGGATGGCGCTGGACGCGGGCGAGCGGCTGTCCAGCCTGACATTGATGGATATCATCCCCACGCATCTTCTTGTGACAGAACTTTCACCCCGCGTTGCAACTGCATATTATCATTGGTTTTTCCTGGCCCAACCCAACCCGTTTCCGGAAACCCTGATCGGGCATGACCCGGATTACTATTTCGAAAGCTGCCTGTTGGGCTGGGGCGCATCGAAGATCGGGGATTTCGACGCGGACCAGTTGGCCGCCTATCGCGCCGCGTGGCGTGATGCAGATACGATCAGGGGCATGTGTAACGATTACCGCGCGGCCTTGGCCGTGGATGTGGCGCTGGATGCGGGCGACCTGGGGCGGCGCGTGACCTGCCCCGCGCTGGTTCTATACGGGGCAGACGGGGCCATGGCGCAGGCCTATGACGTGGGTGCCACATGGGCGGACCGCTTGGACGATTACCATGCGCAGGGCATTCCCGGCGGGCATTTCTTTCCCGACACGGCGGGGGTCGAAACCGCCGCTGTATTGATGGAATTCATTGGGAAAACAGCGATCTAGAAGATGCCGCTAAAGCGTTCCGGCAACTGGTATTGAAGTTCGTATTCGGGGCGGTCGAACTGGTAGAACCCGGTTTCACCGCGCGGCTTGAAACTGCGCTGCATCTTCTTGCGAATCTCGCGCAGATCGAAGCCTTCGACCATTTCAAGCTCGGCGAACGCCTCGAACGTGGCGCGATCCTCGCCGCGGGCCTCGGCGAACCAGTGGCGGCCGATCGCGGCCTCTTTCACGCCTGCGCCGGTGGCTTTCGTCACCTCGTTCCGGCGGTCCATCGCCGCCACGTATTCGGAAAAGTCGCAGAATTTCAGGTGCAGCAGATACAGCTCGTCGGGCGTGTGCAGCTTGTCGTACTGGGTGAAATGCCCGCCGCGCGCGATTTTCGTACCCGTGGAAACGATGCAGGGCTTCGAATAATGCGGGGCCAGCCGGACATGGCGACGCGGACCCAGGATGGTGTCGATGATCGCCTCGGGTTCCAGGTCAATCCGGTGGATCACCTCCAAGCCCAAGGGGGTCAGCACCCGTTTTTCCGGCATGTCGCGCAGGAATTCATATAGGGTCTTGCCGCTGTTGGGGTCGCAAACCACCAACTCGTCCACATCGCCGACGATCACATGGCGGTAGTAGCTTTTCAGCCCTGCGACCAGATTGTTCAGCAGCCGCCAGCGTTTCATGTCGAAATTCTTGTGATGCTCCCCGGGGATGCCGATGATGTTGCAGCCTTCCGCCAGCTTGGCCACGTCCTCGCCCCGGTCGTGGTTGACTATATAGCAGTTTTCGCGCCCGAAAAGGGTGCCGTAATGGCGCAACCATGCGCTTAGAAAGAAAAGATCGTCCCGCACCATGGTGACGACGGCAACATCGGATTGCATCTGCTCTGCCCTTTTGTCGGCTGTTGTTATGCGCGCACCTTAGACGGTTTCATCTGCCGCGAGAATCCTTAAAAAGCGGTTGCGCGTGGCGCGTTGCAGGCACGCCATAATCGTGCAAGGAATACGCCCATGACGATCAATATTCCTGCCAGTTTTCGCAAGGCCGGGTTCATGGGCATCCGCAAGGGGCCGGTGCCCACGCGATTTCATGTGCTGGGAGAGCGCAGCTCCGGCACGAATTTCGTCAAGCGTATCTTGGGGCGCAACACCCCCCTGACCCCGACCGAGGCCTTGGGATGGAAACACGGGTTTCCCAATGCCACGGCCATTCCCGCCGATATGGTCGTGGTGGTCTGCATCCGCGATGCAAGGGCCTGGGCGCGGTCGATGCATGCCAAGCCATGGCACAGCGAAGCGCCCCTGCAACGGCTTGAATTTTCCGATTTCCTGCGCGCCGAATGGCGCAGCACTGCGGATCGCGACCGCTATTTCCCCAAGGATGCGGAACTGGGCATTCGCGGGCAGATATTGCAGCACGACCGCCACCCGATGACGGGCCTGCCGCTTGAAAACCTGTTCGCGCTGCGCCGCGCGAAACTATGGGGGCATCTAAGCTACCTGAACCGGGGCTGTTCCATCGTGCTGTGCCGGATGGAGGAGGCGATTGCCGATCCCGCCGACTGCCTGCGTCAGTTCCGGCAAGCCATGGGCCTGCCCGCCGACGACACCCCACCGGCCAAGGTGGTCAAACGGCTGGGCGCGAATTTCCGCGCCGCCGTGGCCGAACGCCCTGAAACGCCCAAGACCTTTCCGGCAGAGGATATGGAGTTCCTGCGCAGCCAGCTGGTGGTCAAGCTAGAAGCGGCGCTTGGCTATAGCTACGACTGACGCGCCACGATCTGCCGCGCGGCTTTCAGCGCGGCCACGGCCCATGGCAGCCCGTGCATCGCAAGATCGAACATATCGACCGGCGCGACCAGGTTGCCCGTTGCCAGCATCTTCAGCTTTTCCCAGACATGCGGTTCCGGCAGGAACGGGGCCAGCCCCAGCGTGGCGCAGACCAGTAGCACGGTCAGCCAATCAAGCCGGTCAATAAAGGCCAGAACCTGTTTCATCGCATCCATCCTGTGAAGGGGAAGAAAGTGGCGCGGTTGACGGGACTCGAACCCGCGACCCCCGGCGTGACAGGCCGGTACTCTAACCATCTGAGCTACAACCGCTCGCTGCACTCTCCAAGGCCCTGCCTCGAAGCGTGAGAGGGGTAATATGCGTGGATGTCGCCCCCGTCAAGCGCAAGCTGCCGCAAATTTCAGGGTTTTTTCAAGGCAGATTCCGGGTGGTCTGCTCCAAGGACGGTCAGGCCTTATTTCACAGGGTTTGCGCGGCTTCGCGCCCAATCGGTCAGCGCATCTTCCTCGGCGGGCAACCATGTGACCAGAACGCCCGCGAAGGCCTCGAAGGGCGCGTGGGCCGATGCGCCAACCGCGACCAGCACCGGGATGCCCGCTTGCAGCGCATGCCCGACCAGATCGCGAAAGCCGCGCCCCTCGGCCTCGCGCTTGCCGAACTTGTTGACGATGACCAGATCGGCCCCGTTCAGGCGCTGCTCGGCCTCGGCGGCGACCATCTCCAGCGCGGTCACGTCCAGGGTACAGCCACCGGCAAGCGGGCCAAGATTCTGCGTGATCAGGCGCTGTTCCATATCGGGCAGCAGGTGCAGCACCATGTCAGGCTTGTCGCGGCCCGGTTTTTCGCGGTTTTCCTGTACGGCCCCGGCAAGGCGCAGGCCATCGCTGCGCAGCCGCCCCGCCAATGCGAAGAGCAGCCGGTCGGCGGCCCCGCGTCCATCCAATGTGATTGCTGCCAGCATGGTCATTGCACCCCTTGTCGCGCCGTGACTACACTACCCCTGCCCCACAAGAAAGAGAGCGCCATGCCGCAGCCCCACCAGATATGCGCCGTGATCCTTGCCGGCGGGCGCGGCACCCGCATGGGCGGCACGGACAAGGCGCTGCTGCCGCTGGGGGATTCGCGCATGATCGACCATGTGGCCACACGGATCGGGCGACAGGTCGCGCGCGTCGCCATCAATGCGGGCGGCAACGCGGCACGGTTTGCGCCCCTGGATTTGCCGGTGCTGCCCGACACCCTGCCCGATTTTCCCGGCCCCTTGGCGGGGGTTTTGGCGGGCATGGAATGGGGCGCGGGGATCCGCGCCAGCCATGTGATCAGCGTCGCGGTGGATACGCCGTATTTCCCCGACGATCTGGCAGCCCGGCTTGCCGCCGGGGGATTCGCCATTGCAAGGTCGGCGGATGACGGGCGGGTTCACCCAACCTTTGGTTGCTGGCCGGTGGCGCTGCGCGACGATCTGCGCGCGGCATTGAGGAGGGGAGAGCGCAAAATGGGCCGCTGGGCGATGGAGGAAGGCGCATCGGTCGTGGATTTCCCTCAAGCGGCAGCGTTTCACAACATCAACCGCCCCGAGGATCTGTCCAGCCTCAGCCCCGGCGGATGACCCAGCGGGTGCCGCCCGACACCTCGGCCTGATCCAGCAGGATATGCCCCGCCTCGGCACAGAAATGCGGCAGGTCGATCACCGCCATGGGATCGGACGTGGTGATCGCCAGCACCTGCCCCGCCGCCATGCCCGCCAGCAGTTTGCGCGCCCGCAGCACCGGCAAGGGGCACAGCAGGCCGATGGCATCCACCTCTTTGTCGATACCGCTTTCGGTCATGCGATCCTCCGCCCCTCCTGCAAATGTGATCAATAACATTGGAACGACCAGGGGGGCCGTCCCGTTGATGCCTCATAACGCAATACGACCGAGGAAAGAATGACCGATAGCACCACCGACATCACCAGGGCGAAAATCCTGATCATCGCCACCAACGGGTTCGAACAATCCGAACTGGAGGTGCCCCGCGACAGCCTGCGCGCCGCGGGCGCGACGGTGCATGTGGCCACCCCGAACGGCGGTTCGATCCGCGGCTGGAATGAAAAGGACTGGGGAAAAACAGCCGGGGCGGACCTGTCCATCACCGATATAGATACCGGCAAATACGATGGGCTGGTCCTGCCCGGCGGACAGATCAACCCGGATATCCTGCACACCAATGCGCAAGCCGTCGAAATCGTGCGCGGTTTTCACAATGCGGGCAAGGTGCTGGCCGCGATCCGCCACGCGCCCTGGCTGCTGGTCGAGGCAGGCGTGGTCAAGGGCCGCGACGTGACCTCGTATCACTCGATCAAGACTGACGTGATAAACGCGGGCGGCAACTGGCACGACCGCGAGGTGATCGCCGACCAAGGCATCGTTACCGCGCGTAACCCCGGTGACCTTGAGGCATTCGTCGCCAAGATCATCGAAGAGATCGGTGAAGGCCGCCACGACCGGCTGGCAGCCTGATCCGAACAGCGAAGGGCGGAGTTTCATTTCCCCTGCCCTTCGCGCTTGGCTACGCCGCGGTCCGGGAAAGGAATGGTGGGTGATGAGAGGCTCGAACTCCCGACATCTTCGGTGTAAACGAAGCGCTCTACCAACTGAGCTAATCACCCGTCGCCGGTTGATTAATCAAACCGGAATGAACGCGCAAGCCCTGAAATGTCGAAATCTTTTACGCCGCGCCGTGGAAGCAACGTCGCACGCCGGATGATGCACCAGCCTTGGGTGCCACGCCACGTCAAAAGCAAAAAGAAAAGCAAAAAGCGCGCCCCGATCCATGGGGCGCGCTTTCCGTATCCTGGTGGGTGATAAGAGATTCGAACTCCTGACATCTTCGATGTGAACGAAGCGCTCTACCACTGAGCTAATCACCCGGTGGGCGGGCTTTTAGCCTTACTCTTCGCTATCCGCAAGAGGCTCTTTTTCATCGGCCACGGCTTTTTCCACGTCGGTGACACCGCCCGCGCTATCCGCAGCATTTTCCGCCGTGTTGGCGACCATGTTATCAGTCCGGCGCAGTTTCAGAACCGACACCATACCACCGGAAACCTTCTTCTGGCGCTGGATCTTGACCTTGCCCATCGGCGGCAGGTTCAGCTCGCGGCCTTCGGCCAATGCCTCGCCCATGACAGACAGCATCGCTTCGACCACGGGTTTAGCCAGTTTCTGACGTGCACCGCTGCGGGCCATCACGGCCTTGATCAGCTCGCGCTTCTTCATCTCTCCGGTGGTCAGCTTGGGCGTCACTTCGCTGACGACGGTCAATTCCGGCGACTTCGCGGCGGGTGCGGCGGTGCTGGTCGTGACCGTGGCGCTGGCCTTGGCTGGCGCGGTTTTCGCCGTGGAGCCGGTGGTGGATTTCTTCGCTGCGGTCGAGGATTTGCCGCGGGTGGTAGTGGATTTCGACGATGTCGTGGCCCGTGCCATGGCTTGAAGCCCTTTCCGTGATTATCACGTTTTGGTTGTTTCTGCTCTGGAAACAGCCTAGCGCGAAAAAGTTAACGATGCCAGTGAGCAGTTGACCGATCTTGGGGAAAGCGGCGAAAATCCTTCGCGTTTTAATTATTTGGGGGAATTCCTATGAAAAAACTAGCACTTGCAGCGGCAATGGCCGCTTCTTTCGCTGCGCCGGTGAAGGCCAGAAACCTGTCCGACCCGGTGATCGCGGCGCCTGTCGTGGTCGATGATGCAACTTCGTCTTCGTCGCAATCGGCTCTGGTTCTGCTTGTTATGGCAACGGTGATCGGCGTGGTCGTGGCCGCGCATTGACCCAGAAAGGTATCGCTGCACGGCCTGCCAGCTGCGCAGCGCGATCTACCAATAAGGCGCATATGAAAAGGCCCGGCAGCAATGCCGGGCCTTTTCGGTTTCACATAAGCGGAACTGCATCAGTGAGCGGTGGCCCCTGCGCCTTCGCCCTTGGCAAGGGCTGCGGCTGCGGCCTCTTCCGCGGCCTCGTCCCATTCCACCGCCTCGGGCGCATGCACCAGCGCATGTTTCAGCACCTCGGACACATGGGTAACGGGGATGATCTCCAGCCCCTCTTTTACGTTGTCGGGAATGTCCGCCAGATCCTTCTCGTTCTCTTCGGGGATAAGAACGGTCTTGACCCCGCCGCGCAGGGCGGCCAGCAGTTTTTCCTTCAATCCGCCAATGGCAGTGGCATTGCCGCGCAGCGTGACCTCGCCCGTCATGGCGATATCCTTGCGCACCGGGATCTTGGTCAGAACCGACACGATGGCCGTAACCATGGCCAGACCGGCCGAGGGACCATCCTTGGGCGTTGCGCCATCGGGGACGTGAACGTGGATGTCCCACTTGTCCATGCGCGGCGGCTTGATGCCGATCTTCGGCGCGACCGAACGGACATAGGAATTGGCCGCGTCGATCGACTCTTTCATCACATCGCCCAGCTTGCCGGTGGTCTTCATCCGGCCCTTGCCTGGCAGGCGCAGCGCCTCGATTTGCAGCAGATCACCGCCCACCGACGTATAGGCCAGCCCGGTAACGACACCGATCTGGTCTTCTTTCTCGGCCAAGCCATAGCGGTATTTCTTGACGCCAAGGTAGTCCGAGATGTTGTCGGCAGTGACGCGCACCTGCTGCTCTTCGCCTTTGACGATCTGTGTCACCGCCTTGCGGGACAGTTTCGCCAGTTCGCGCTCAAGGTTCCGAACGCCGGCTTCACGGGTATAATACTGGATGATGGCGGTCAGCGCATCGTCCGACACCTCGAATTCGCCCTTGCGCAGCCCGTGGTTCTTGATCTGTTTTTCCACAAGGTGATGGCGCGCAATCTCGCGTTTTTCGTCCTCGGTATAGCCCGACAGCGGAATGATCTCCATCCGGTCCAGAAGTGGCCCCGGCATGTTGTAGCTGTTGGACGTGGTCAGGAACATCACGTTCGACAGGTCGTATTCCACCTCAAGATAGTGGTCCACGAATGTCGCGTTCTGTTCGGGGTCCAGCACCTCCAGCATGGCCGAAGCGGGATCGCCACGGAAATCCTGCCCCATCTTGTCGATTTCATCGAGCAAGATCAGCGGGTTGGTGGTTTTCGCCTTTTTCAGCGCCTGAATGATCTTACCGGGCATCGACCCAATATAGGTCCGGCGGTGACCGCGAATTTCAGATTCGTCGCGCACGCCGCCAAGCGAGATGCGGATAAACTCGCGCCCCGTCGCCTTGGCCACGGATTTCCCAAGCGAGGTTTTACCCACACCCGGCGGGCCGACAAGGCACATGATTGGGCCTTTCAGCTTTTGACTGCGGCCCTGCACGGCCAGATATTCGACAATACGTTCTTTCACCTTTTCAAGACCGTAATGATCGTGATCCAAAATTTCCTGCGCCTTGTGCAGATTCTTCTTGGTGCGCGATTTCACGCCCCACGGGATCGACAGCATCCAGTCCAGATAGTTGCGCACCACGGTCGCCTCGGCGGACATGGGGCTCATGTTTTTCAGCTTCTTCAGCTCGGCATCGGCCTTTTCACGCGCTTCCTTCGACAGCTTGGTCTTGTTGATGCGCTCTTCCAGCTCGGTAATCTCGCCCTCGCCTTCCTCACCGTCGCCCAACTCCTTCTGGATCGCCTTCATCTGCTCGTTCAGATAGTATTCGCGCTGCGTGCGCTCCATCTGCGACTTGACGCGGGTCTTGATCTTTTTCTCGACCTGAAGGACGGACATTTCGCCCTGCATCCGGCCATAGACCTTCTCCAGCCGTTCGGACACGGACAGGGTTTCCAGCAATTCCTGCTTTTGCTCGACCTCGATGCCCAAATGCCCCGCGACCAGATCGGCCAGCTTGGCCGGATCCGAGGTTTCGGAAACGGCGACAAGCGCCTCTTCGGGGATGTTCTTCTTCACCTTGGCATAGCGTTCGAATTCTTCGGTCACGGTGCGCAGCAGCGCGGTGATCGTGTCGGCGTCGCCTTCCTCTTCTTCCAGAAAAACGGCGGTCGCTTCAAAGAAGTCATCGTTTTCAAGGTATTCGGTGATCTTGACGCGCGCCTGCCCTTCGACCAGCACCTTGACGGTGCCATCGGGCAGCTTCAGCAGTTGCAGCACATTGGCCAAAACACCGGTGTCATAGATGCCATCAGCCGACGGATCGTCCACACTTGGGTCGATCTGGCTGGACAGCAGGATCTGTTTGTCGTCGGCCATCACCTCTTCGAGGGCGCGGACAGATTTGTCACGCCCCACGAAAAGCGGCACGATCATGTGGGGGAAAACCACGATGTCGCGCAGCGGCAGCACGGGATAGGAGGGGTTCAGCTCTTGCATGCTCGGTCCTTGTTCTTGGCAAAGTGCCCGGCCCCTATCATAGGCAACCTGCGGCACCTCCGCGTTTCCGATGGGTTATTTGGGCCTTGTTGGGGCCGTTTTCAACCTTTTGCCGACAGAATGCCTGCCCGCGCTTCTGCCCGCAAGTGACGAATGCGCACGCGGTTAAGCAAAACAAAAACCCCGCCCGTTGACCTTGTCCCCGCCGGAGGCTTCGGGCGGGCAGGTGGCGCAATAGCCCACAACCATAACTGCCACCCGCGCCTTGCCTTGTTCCGCCTCGTCCATGACCGCGGGCTAGCCCGTATGCGCGCGCGCAATAGCCAGTGATTAACCCTCGGTTTCGACCTGCCTAGGTGTTTAGTCCCGCATCTGGTGGACCGGGTTCAGCATGAATCGATCCGGCTCAGAAGTCCAGATCTTACAGATGTATTCATAGGGCGCGAGCCCGCTGAGAGTTTTGAGACG
>DFBX01000007.1 GCA_002366795.1 Rhodobacteraceae bacterium UBA3069
CGCATCGCCATCCTCAATCGCTACACCGCTCTTGGCATACCCGTCACAGAGGCAATAGGATAAGTCCGTCCGGGGAAAGGGGAAGTGCGGTCACACAATGCTTTGTGCAACAATGCCGCTTCATATCAAAACCCAAGCCCTGCCTCTCGAAATGAAAAGCAGAGATCAGCCCGAGTTGTTCAGAGTTTCCTTAAGTAAATTCCAATGCGCGGAGGAAACATCGCATGACGGGCAAAAAGACAGCCGAATACATGGTCGAGGCATTGATCGACCAAGGCGTGGACACCGTGTTCGGCATTCCCGGCGCACATACCTACGAGCTGACCGATGCCATGGCCAAGGCAAAGAACCATGTGCGAATGATCCATTCGCGGCACGAGCAGGGCGCGGGCTATATGGCCTATGGTTATGCCAAGTCCACAGGCAAGCCGGGTGTGTTTACCGTTGTGCCGGGGCCCGGCGTTCTGAACGCGGGCGCGGCGATCTGCACCGGGTACGGGGCGAACGCGCCGATGATGTGCCTGACAGGCAATATCATGTCGCATCTGATCGGGCAGGGGCGCGGCCAGCTGCACGAATTGCCCGACCAGCTGGACACCCTGCGCGGGCTGACCAAGTGGGCCGAACGGATCGAACATCCCGCCGATGCGCCCGCGGTGATGGCAACAGGATTCGCCC
Source organism: Rhodobacteraceae bacterium UBA3069 (assembly GCA_002366795.1). GTDB lineage: Bacteria > Pseudomonadota > Alphaproteobacteria > Rhodobacterales > Rhodobacteraceae > UBA3069. The sequence goes on from DFBX01000007.1 coordinate 679, forward strand.
GCATGACAGAAGGCCGCCCGCGCCCCGTCGCCATCGAGGTGCCCTGGGATGTGTTCGGGCAATCGGCCCCCGCGGCGGCAGGCACGGCCAGCCCGCGCCCGGCACCCGTGGCGGATGAAGGCGCGGTGGCCAAGGCCGCCGAGATGGTCCGCGCCGCCAAGCGCCCGATGATCATGGTCGGCGGCGGTGCGGCCGATGCCGGGCCCGAGGTGCTGGAACTGGCCCGCAAGATCGGCGCACCCGTGGTGTCGCACCGTTCGGGCAAGGGGATCGTGGCCGATGACGACTCCCATGCGATGAACCTTGTGGCGGGCTATGATTGGTGGCGCGATACCGATCTGTTGATCGGGATCGGGTCGCGGCTGGAGTTGCAATTCATGCGCTGGCAATGGCAGCCCGAGGGGCTGAAGGTGCTGCGCATCGACATCGACCCCACCGAAATGGTGCGGTTGAAGCCAGACTTGGGTCTTGTGACCGACGCCGCGTTGGGGGCCGGTGCGCTGGTTGCGGCGCTGGGGGATTTCAGCGCCGACAGCAGCGCCGAAATGGCCCAAGCCAAGGCCGCGGCGGCGGAAAAGATCGCCACCGTCCAGCCGCAGATCGGATACATTGACGCGATCCGCCGCGCCCTGCCGTGCGACGGTTTCCTGGTCGAGGAGGTCAGCCAGATGGGATTCACCGGGCGGTTCGGTTTCCCGACCTATCACGCGCGCGGCTATATTTCCTGCGGGTATCAGGACAATCTTGGCTTTGGCTATAACACGGCCTTGGGCGTCAAGGTGGCGAACCCCGACAAGGCGGTCGTGTCGATATCCGGCGATGGCGGGTTCATGTTCGGGGTGCAGGAACTGGCTACGGCCATGCAGCATGGCATCAACGTGGTGGCGGTCGTGTTCAACAACAACGCCTATGGCAACGTGCGGCGCGACCAGACCAATGTGTTCGATGGCCGGTTGATCGGGTCGGAGTTGCGCAACCCCGATTTCGTGGCGCTTGGCGCCAGTTTCGGCATGGCCTCGGAACGGGCCGAAACGCCCGAGGCGCTGGAGGATGCGATCAGCCGCGCACTGGCCGCGAACCGCCCTGCGTTGATCGAGGTGCCCGTGGAGACCGGCTCTGAAACCTCGCCCTGGCCGTTCTTGCACCCCGCGCCCCACGCATAGGGGGCGGGGTCAGGGTTTTCCGTCGAACTCTGCTTGCAGCGCGTCGGCGTCATATGCGCTGTCCAGCCACTGTTCGAACGCGATGCCCTGCGCCTTATGCGTGGCCTGATACTTGTCCAGCATCAGGTCCAGCACGCCGGTTTCGGATTGCCGGATATGCAGGAACCGCAGCGACAGCATCTTGCGGGCCTGTTCAATCGGTTGCCCGTCGATCACATGCATATACAGCGCCGAGGCCAGTCCGGCCCGATCCGCCCCCGATTTGCAATGCATCAGGAAGGGGCGGGGCAGGGTGCGAAACTTTTGCAGCAGGCGCTGCACCTGATCCTTTTGCGGTGCGCGCCGCGCAGAGAGGGAGACCGAAGTGAGCGACAGGCCCTGCTCGGCACAGATTTCTTCTTCGAGCAGGTAATGGGCGTGTTTCGAGGCCCCGCGCAGGTTCAGGACATGGGCGATGCCGCGCGCCTTCAGCGCCGCGAAACGGGCGGGCGTGGGGTGGTTCGAGCGCCAGACGCCCGGCGCGATCTCGGCCTCGTTCGTCCAGATGCCGCGCAGGATTTCCTGGTCCAGCCAGCGCACGTAAACCGCCGCCCGCGCGCGGTTTTCCGGGCTGTCGGGCGCCACGTTATACTTGTTCAGAAGCGCCCGTTCACGGGCCTTGATCCATTTGGCGATGGCATTCATGGCGGCGTTGGCCCCGAGTTGCGGCCCGCATTCGGCCATTCGGTCTGGTATCTAAGGGGCGCGGCCCCATATCGCAATGGGCGTGGCCTGCGCAGTTGCGGCGGCGCGGGATTGACGACATAAGGCGGGCACGGCACAGATGCCGCAGGGGCAAGACAATGAGTGACACCGGAAAAAACGCCGGAAGCGCAGGTTTTTCGCCGCGCGAATGGCTGGGCAATGCCGCGATCAGCCTGGTGCTGGGCGGTTTGCGTTTGCTGCCTTACCGTCTGCGCGTGCCCTTTGGTGGCTGGGTCGTGGCGCATCTGGTCGCGCCCGTGGCCGGGTTTCGCGGGCGTATCCGCGACAACCTGCACCGCGTCTGCCCCGAATTGCTGCCATCCGAGGTCGAGGAGCTGGTGATCGAGGTGCCCGACAACCTGGGCCGCACCCTGACCGAGCTGTTTTCCCCCGAAGGTTTTCTGCCCGTGGCCCGCGCGACGGCGCTGGAAGGGCCGGGATTGCAGGCATTGGAGGAGGCCCGTGCGGCAGGCCGCCCCTCGATCCTGGTATCGGGGCATTTTGGCAATTACGACGTGATCCGCGCGGGTATGATCGCGCGGGGCTTTGACGTGGGCGGGCTGTATCGTCCCATGAACAACCGCTATTTCAACGCCCGCTACGTGGCCACGATCAGCCGCATCGGCCAGCCGTTGTTCGAACGCGGGCGGCGCGGCATGACCCAGATGATCCGCCACCTGAAGGGCGGCGGCACGCTTGCCATCCTGATCGACCAGCATATGGGCGCGGGCGAGGTGTTGAGCTTTTTCGGGGAAAAGGCGGCAACGGCCGTGTCCACCGCCGAACTGGCGCTGAAATACGACGCGGTGGTGGTGCCCTGCTATGCGATCCGCCAGAAGGGCGGGCTGTCCTTCAAGGCGGTGTTCGAGGCCCCCGTGCCGTATACCGACCCCGCCACCATGACCCAGGCGCTGAATGATTCGCTCGAGGCCCGGGTGCGGCAGAACATGGGCCAATGGTTGTGGTCGCACCGGCGCTGGAAGATCGCGGACCGCTAGGCTTGTTCGCGGCTGCCCCGCCGCGTAACGTCCCGCTGACAGGAGCGCAGATATGCCCGAAGCCATTGCCATCATCCCCGCCCGAGGCGGATCCAAACGTATCCCGCGCAAGAATGTGCTGCCCTTTGCCGGGCGGCCCGCGATCGGCTGGCCGATCCGCGCGGCGCTGGATTCGGGGCTGTTTGACCGGGTGATCGTCACCACCGACGACGCCGAGATTGCGGCGGCGGCACGGGCCGAGGGGGCCGAGGCGCCATTCCTGCGCGACGCGGGGCTGGCCGACGATCACACCGGCACGACAGAGGTGATCCGCGATGCGGTGAACCGGCTGGAATTGCCCGGTGACGCCCCGGTCTGCTGCATCTATGCCACCGCGTTTTTCGTCACGCCCGATGACTTGCGTGAAGGGTTCGCGCGGCTGGATGACGGGGCCGACTGGGCGCTGTCGCTGGGGGAATACCGAACGCCGATCCAGCGCGCATACCGGCAAACGGGTGCGGGGCGCGTGGCGGCGATGGACCCTGCGCAAATGCCGAAACGCTCTCAGGATCTGGAGCCGGCGTTCTTTGACGCGGGGCAGTTTTACTGGGCGCGGGCGGGGAAGTGGCGCGATGCGGATGCGCGGGTCTGGGACGGGGCCGCGGGCGTTGTCCTGCCGCCCGAACGCTGCATCGACATCGATACCCCCGCCGATTGGAATTTGGCCGAGCGCATGTTCGCGGCCCTTGGGCTGGGGGCGTAACCCATGCGGGTTCTGATCCGCGCCGATGGCGATGTCCGCATGGGCGGGGGGCATGTGATGCGCTGCCTGACCCTTGCGGGGGCGGCGGCGCGGCGCGGGTGGGACGCCTCTTTTGTCACGGTTCAGGGCGGCATGGGGGCGCGCATCCGCGATGCGGGGTTCGACGTGGTCGAGGTGCCCCCCTCGGATGTGCCAAATGATGCCAAGGCCCCACCTCATGCCCATTGGTTGCGCGCGGACCCGCGTGATGACGCGCGGGTGACGGGCGAGGCTGCGGCGCGGCTGGCGGCGGATTGGCTGATCTGGGATCACTACGGGCTGGACGCGCGCTGGGTCGATGCGGTGCGGGCGCATCGCCCCGACATCAAGGTGCTGGCGCTGGACGATCTGGATGATCGCGCGCTGGCGTCTGACCTGGTTTTGGACCAGACGCGGCTGGACCGCGCGCCGCGCCGCCACCCCGTGACATGCGCCCTGACCGGGCCTGATTACGCGCTGCTGCGGCCTGAATTCGCGGCGGCGCGGCCTGCGTCGCTGACGCGGCGCGGGTGCGGGGACGTGGCCCGCGTGATCGTCATGCCCGGCATGATGGATGCGGCGGGGCTGGCCCCCATGGCATTGAACGCACTGCGCGATTTCCCCGATTTGCAGGCCGAGGTGGTGATGGGCGCGGGCAATCAGTCGGCCGATGCGGTTGCTGCCCTGTGCGCCGAAAACCCGTGCTGGACCTTCACGCCGGAACCGCCCGACATGGCCGCCCATATGGCCGCCGCGGATCTGTGCATCGGCGCGGCCGGCATGACCGGCTGGGAAAGGTGCTGCCTTGGCCTGCCCACGGTCGCCGTAGCGGTTGCGGACAACCAGGTGCCCTCGCTGACCGGGCTGGCAGAGGCGGGCGCGGTGATCGCCCTGACGCTGGAGGATGCGCGTAAAGGGCTGGCCGATGCCATCCGCACCGCCATGGGCACCGCGCCGGACATGAGCGCCCGCGCCGCCGCCCTGTGCGACGGGCTGGGGGCCGAGCGGGTGATGGGTGCGATGGATGCCGCCCTGCGCCCCGTCACCGAAGCCGACGCGCGGCTGCTGTTCGACTGGCGCAACAGCCCGCATATCCGCGCGATGTCGCTGGATAGATCCGAACTGGTCTGGGATGACCATGTTGCCTATGTGCGCGGCCTGCAGAGGCGGGCGGACGGGCTGTGGATGGTCTATTCCGAAGGCGGGCGCGACCTGGGCCATGTGAACGCGCGCGACACCGGCGGCGGGGTCTGGAAATGGGGCTTTTACATCGGGGCGGATGACGCGCCCAAGGGGGCCGCAACGCGGATGCTGGCCGCCTTTCTGGGCCGTATGCGCGCTGCGGGGGCACGCACCGTCATCGCCGAGGTGCGGGCGGAAAACGCCGCCTCGGTCGCGCTGCACCGCAAGCTGGGCTTTGCCCCGGACGGGCCCGCGCGCAGCGGTGTCCTTGCCTTTGCCCTGTGCTTGGGCGAAACAGGCTGAAACCAGACAGGGGGACCGATCCCGTGACCAATGCCTTTCACATCGCCGGACGCCAGATCGGGCCGGACCAAAGCCCCTATATCATTGCCGAATTGTCGGGGAACCATAACGGCGATCTGAACCGTGCGCTGGCGCTGGTCGATGCGGCGGCGGCCACGGGGGCCGATGCGGTCAAGCTGCAAACCTATACCGCGGACACGATCACGCTGGACGTGGACCGCCCCGAATTTCGCATCCATGGCGGGCCATGGGACGGGCGTTCGCTCTATGAGCTGTACCAGGAGGCCAGCACCCCGTGGGGTTGGCATGCCGAACTGTTCGCGCGGGCGCGGGGGCATGGGCTGCATGTCTTTTCGTCGCCCTTCGATCACACGGCGGTGGATTTCCTTGAGGGGCTGGAGGCACCGGCCTACAAGATCGCCTCGTTCGAATTGGTCGATACGCCGCTGATCCGCAAGACGGCCAGCACCGGCAAGCCGTTGATCATGTCCACCGGCATCGCGGATTATGGCGAGATCGAAGAGGCGCTGCGCGCCGCGCGCGAGGGCGGGGCCGAATGTATCGCCTTGCTGCATTGCATTTCCGCCTATCCCGCCAAGCCCGCAGAGATGCGGTTGAACACGATCACCGCATTGGCCGAGGCGTTCGGCGTCACGGTGGGCCTGTCGGATCACTCGATGGGGTCGGCGGTGCCTGTGGCCTCTATCGCGCGGGGGGCGTGCATCATTGAAAAGCACCTGACACTGGCGCGGGCCGACGGTGGGCCGGATGCGGGGTTTTCCATGGAGCCGGACGAGTTCACGCAGATGGTGGCCGATTGCCGGATGGCTCATGCGGCGCTGGGACCGGCGCGGCATGATCGGGCGGGTATTGGCGGAGCGAATGCACAATTTCGCCGGTCTTTGTACGTGGTCGCCGATGTGGCCGAGGGGGAGCTGTTCACCGAGGCGAACCTTCGGTCGGTCCGCCCCGGCAACGGGCTGGCCCCGCGCCACCTGGATGCGGTTCTGGGGCGGCGGGCGACGCGGGCGCTGACATGCGGCGATGCGCTGACATGGGATATGATCGCGCCGGAGGCATAGGATGATCCGGTTGTTCGCGGTTTCCACGTCGAAAAACACCGACGCCATCCTGCACCGTATGGTTGCCCTGTCGGGCGGCGCAGTGGAACTGGCGCTGCACATGGGCGACGTGACGGCGGACCTGAAAGGATCATCGCTGGCGCGGATGGATATGCGTGCGGGCAAGGCGGGGCACCCGATGGGGACGGGGTTTACCGGCGCGGCGCGGGCCGTGGTGGATGCACCCGATTACGAGGAAAACCTGCAATCCTTCATCGACCATTTGCAGCGGCGCAGCCCGATGGGGGCCTACCGCGCCCACGCGCTGCGCAGCCTTCAGGATTACGCCGATTACTATCATATCCTGGCCGATATCCTGGCGCAGCGGATGATCGCGGCGAAGGTCACGCATTGCCTGTTCTTCAACGTGCCGCATCTGGCCTATGACACGGTCGCCCTGCATGTGGCGCAGGCACTGGGGCTGAAGGTCACGATCATCACCCAATCGCTGTTCCCGGCGCGGTTCTTTTCCATGGAACGGATCGAGGATCTTGGCGATTTTCCGATGGCCGATGCCGCGCCTTTGCCCATTGAAAAGGGTAAGGCCGAGGATCTGTTTTACATGAAGGGCATCAAGCAGGAGCGTGAAGAGGGCGGGTGTGCGGGGCTGGCGGCCTATGTGCAGTTGGCGGTGTTCTTGCTGGCACACGGGCGCTGGAGGGCGCTGAGCCCGTTTTACGTCGCACGGCTGGTGCGAGACATGCGCCGCGCCTATGGGAATATGCCGAAATGGCGTGACCCGTTTGCCAAGTTTTTCCACACCGATGCGCTGGCCTATTTCGATCATCTGGCGCGGTTCGAGGATGCGGATTTGGACCTGTCGGGGGAGTTCATCTATTTCCCGCTGCAGTTGCAGCCAGAGATGACGACCTCGGCGCTTGGCGGGATTTACCGCGATCAGGCTTTGGCGATCGAACACCTGTCGGCCATCCTGCCCGAAGGGGTGCGGATATTGGTCAAGGAAAACCCCAAGCAGGGGCATTACCAGCGCGGGCCGATGTTCTTTCACCGGCTGGCGCGGCTGGGCAATGTGGAATTCCTGCCCAGCTGGGCCAACACGCACGAGTTGACCGCGAAGGCGGTATTCGTTGCCGCGATCACCGGCACCGTGGGGTGGGAGGCGATCCGCATGGGCAAGCCCGCGCTGGTGTTCGGCAAGGCATGGTATCGCCGCTTTCCGGGTGTGGTGGAGTTTTCCGAAGGGCGTTCATACGAGTACATCCGCGAGCTGGCATGGGATCACGCGGCGCTGGAACGGGCGGCGGGCGCGATGCTGGCGCGCAGCCACGAGGGTGTGATCGAGCGCCATTACGTGCCGTTGGCCGAGACGCGACCGGGCGGCTATGACGCCGATGCCGTGGCCGAGGTGGCGGCGCGCGAGGTTCTGGCGCTGGTGACGGGCGCGGTCGAGGTGACGTTTCCGCCCGCTTGAGGCGTGGCGGATTTCCTTGAAATCCGGTTCGGAATGCGGGTCGCATTCCGGCGGGGGCGTTGCCCCCTGACCCCCAAGGGTATTTGCAGAACAATGAAAAGTTTGGGGTCAGCGGGGTAGGAGGGCGGCCTCCACCGCCTTGGCGGCGGTTTGCAGGTTGGTTTGCACCTCGCCATAGTGTGCACGGATTTCGGTGCAGGCGGGGCTGGCGATGTCTGGGTTTTGCGCGAATGCGGAGAGGGATTCGGCACCCGTTATGCGCGGCAGATCGGTGAAAAGCCGTGGGGCGCTGTCCGTCAACGCCACGGGTTTGCCAGCATAGATTGCATCCAGCACGGTCGTGGATTCGGGCGTCACCATCGCATCCACCAGCGCCAGCGTGTCCAGGATCGAGGCGCGTTTGAGCAGGCCGGATTTTTCGCGGCTGACGATCAGGTTGGAGTGTTTGCGTTCAAGGTCGGCGTCCATCTGCGCATGTTCGCGCCGGACCTTGCCGCGGTGCGGGCGCAGGATCACGCCGGTGTCGGGATGGTCGGTCAGGAACCCCGCCAGCATGTCATAGAAATTACGCATGTCATCGGCGCCGAAGCGGCCGCCGCTCCAGCGGAAGGATTGGCAGATCAGCAGACGGCGTTGGTGGCGCGCCATCCAGTCGCGCAGGGGGGCGGTGATGGGGCGCGGCGGCAAAATCGGTGATTTGGTGAAGCCGGTGGTGGTGGCGCGCGACAGAGTTTCGGGCGTGAGGGTTTCAGCCTCTCCCTTGGCGGGAGCCCAGAGCAGAAGGCGTTGCGCGGCGTAATCCATCGGGGGCGTATCGGGCCAAGGCACGTTCACCCCCATTTGCAGCGCGCCATGTTGCAGGAAGATCGCCGGCAGGTTCGCGGCCAGCACTCGGGTCGAGCGTTTGTGCTTGGCCGAACGGTCATGGGCCGGATCGGACAGGCCGATCACCGCATCTGCGCGGGTCATGTCGCGGGTGGTGAAGCGTTTCATCCGCCATGTGGTCGCCGGGATGGGCTTCAGCCCCGCGGTGAATGCCTCTCGCAGGCGCGGCTCGCGGCCCATGACGCGGCGGCTGATCAGGGCGTGGACGTGGATATTTCCACGCTTTTGAAGCAGGTTCAGCAGCGGGTAGAGGTTTTCGACCTCTGGCATGCCATCGAGCCATGTCAGAAGCGTGGGCCTAGAGAGCGGCGGCATCGGCCAGCACCTGCACCACCCGATCCTGATCGGCATCGGTCAGCCCCGCATACAGCGGGATCGAGATGGCGTGGTCGTAGTAATGTTCCGCATTCGGGAAATCGCCGCGCTTGAACCCGCGCGCCTGCCAGAAGGGCTGCGTATGGACGGGGATGTAATGCACGTTCACGCCGATGCCGTTATCGCACAGGTGGGCAAAAGCGGCGGCGCGATTTTCGACCTGCACGGGATAGAGGTGGAAGGCGGAATAGGCATCGGGGTTTTGCTGTGGGCGCGTGACCGGCATATCGGCCAACAGGCTGTCGTAGCGGGTGGCCAGTGCATTGCGGCGGGTGACGAATTCGGCCAGGCGGGTCATTTGCGATGCGCCCAATGCCGCCTGCATTTCGGTCATGCGGTAGTTATAGCCCAGTGCAACCTGTTCGTAATACCAGCCGCCCTCGCTTTCGTTTTGCATCAGATCGGGTTCTCGCGTTACGCCATGCGAGCGGGCGAGGTTCATTTTCGACGCCAGCTCCGCGTCTTGCGTGGAGGCAACGCCGCCTTCGGCCGTGGTGATGATTTTCACCGGATGGAAGGAGAACACGCAGATGTCGCTATAGGCGCAATTGCCTACGGGCGCGCCCTTGTAGGATGCGCCGATCGCGTGGGAGGCGTCCTCGATTATCTTGATGCCATGGGCGCGGGCGAGGGCGCTGATCGCTGCCATATCCGCAGATTGGCCCGCGAAATGCACCGGGATCAGCACCTTGGGCAATTTGTCCGTGGCTGCCGCCGCGTCCAGTTTCGCAGCCAAAGCCGTGGGGCACATGCAATAGGTGGCCGGATCAATATCGACAAAATCGACATCAGCACCGCAGTAAAGCCCGACATTGGCCGAGGCGACGAAGGTGTTGGGCACGGTCCAGAGGATGTCGCCAGGGCCAAGATCAAGCGCCATGCAGGCGATATGCAGGGCCGAGGTGGCGGAATTGACCGCCAGCGCGTGCGCCGCGCCCGTTGCGGCCATGATCGCGGTTTCAAACGCCGGAACCGCTGGCCCCTGCGTCAGGAAATCGGATTTCAGGACATCGACAACCGCGTCTATGTCAGCCTGTGAAATATCCTGACGGCCATAGGGGATCATCAGAACTTACCGATTTTTTCGCGGTTTGCGTCCACCCATGCGGCCAGTTCATCGGGGCTCATCCATTCGGCGTTGTTGTCCGAGGAGTAGTTGAACCCTTCGGGCACTTTCTTGCCGTCCTTGATGCGGATCGGATCCTTGGACCAGTTGTGGATCGCCGGAATGATCTTGAAGTGATCGGCATATTCATAGGTGTGGTCGGCGTCTTCCTCGCCGATCATCTGCTCGTGCAGCTTTTCGCCGGGGCGGATGCCGATGGTTGTCTGAGCGCGGTCCGGCAGCACGGCCTTTGCGATGTCTGTGATCACCATAGAGGGGATCTTGCGCACGTAAATCTCGCCGCCGACCATGTCTTCCATCGCGTGCCAGACCAGTTCGACCCCCTGTTCGAGGGTGATCATGAAGCGGGTCATGCGCGGATCGGTGATCGGCACCTCGGCACCGTCATCCAGCGACATGAAGAACGGAATGACCGACCCGCGAGAGCCCATGACATTGCCGTAACGCACCACCGAAAAGCGGCATTTATCCGCGCCGGAATAGGAATTGCCCGACACGAACAGCTTGTCCGAGGCGAGTTTCGTCGCGCCGTAAAGGTTGACCGGGCTGGAGGCCTTGTCGGTGGACAGGGCCACGCAGCGTTTCACGCCCTTGTCGATGCAGGCGTCGATCACGTTCATCGCGCCGTTGATGTTGGTCTTGACGCATTCGAACGGGTTATATTCGGCGGTGGGCACGATTTTCGTGGCCGCGGCGTGGACCACGTAATCGACGCCATCAAGGGCGCGATACAGCCGGTTACGGTCGCGCACGTCACCGATAAAGAAGCGCACGCGCGGGTCGTCGCCATAGGTCTTGGCCATTTCCCATTGCTTCATCTCGTCGCGCGAATAGATGATGATGCGGCGCGGGTTGTATTTCTCCAGCGTCATCGGCACGAACTTGCTGCCGAAAGAGCCGGTCCCGCCGGTAAGAAGAATGGTCGATCCGGTCAGCACGTTGCACCTCATCTTGGTCGCTATCTTGGTCTTTATAAGCCCGCGCAGCACTGTCCGCGCGAGGGGGTCCTGGCGTGTCTAGCCCGCGCGTTCGGGCTTGTCCACTGGCGCGGGGGCGGGGGTGGCGGCGGCTGGCCGATCGCATCTGGGGGCTTTCCAGCTTTGTCCGCGCCCGATAACAGGGGGGCGAAACGGCAATCCGAAAGGCCCCGATGCGAAACCCGACCCCGATCTTGCGCGCCTACCTAGGCTTTAGCCGCGTGGCGGACGGGCTGTATCGCCGCGTGCAGCGGCGGCGGCTGGTGCGCGGCAAGGAAGATGCCGCGCGGCTGGGCGAACGGTTCGGGCAATCGGCGCTGCCGCAGCCCGCTGGCCCGCTGATCTGGTTCCACGCCGCCAGCGTGGGGGAATCGCAATCGCTGCTGGGGTTGATCCGGCTGATCCGGGCAGAGCGGCCCGACCTGACAGTCCTGGTGACAACGACCACGGTCACATCCGCCACCTTGATGGCGCGCGATCTGCCCGATGGCGCGCTGCACCAGTATTCGCCCTATGACACGGCGGCGGCGGTGCGCGCGTTTCTGGCCCATTGGCATCCCGATCTGGCGGTGTTTACCGAATCCGAGCTGTGGCCCCGCCTGCTGACCGAGGTCGAGGCGCAGGCCATTCCCCTGATGCTTATCAATGCCCGGGTGTCGGAAAAATCCGCCCGTGGCTGGCGCAAATGGCCGCGCACGGTGCGGGCGCTGCTGTCGCCGTTTACGCGCATCCTTGTGCAGGAACAGGCCACCGCTGACCTGATGGGCGCGGTCGGCGTCGATATGCGTCGCGTTGCCGTGACCGGATCGCTGAAAGAGGACCTGCCCCCGCTGGAGGCGGACGCCGATGCGCTGGCGGCGATGCGCGCGGCGCTGAACGGGCGCGAATGCTGGCTGGCCGCCTCGACCCACGCGGGCGAGGAGGAGGCCGTGGCAAAGGCGCATGAACTGGCCTGTCCCGAGGGGGAAAAGCTGCTGATCCTGGCCCCGCGCCACCCAGAACGCGGCGCGGCGATTGCCGAAATGTTGCAGGGGCAGGGATGGCGCGTGGCGCTGCGATCGACCGGCACCTTGCCCGGTGCGGACACGCAGATATACATCGCTGACACGCTGGGCGAGATGGGCCTGTGGTATCGGCTGGCCCCCACCGCGTTCATCGGCGGATCGCTGGCGAATGTGGGCGGGCATAACCCCTACGAGCCTGCGTTGCTGGACTGTGCCGTGATCCACGGCCCCCATGTTTTCAACTTTGCCGAGGTGCACGACAGGCTGCAATCCGTGAATGGCGCGATGCAGGTTTCGGATGCAGAAGGGGTGGCGCGGGCATTGACCGCGCTGGACGATCCGTCACGGCATTCCGCGCAAACCCTTGCCGCCAGACAGGAGTTGGCACGCGGGCAGGGAACGCAGGCGCGCGTCTGGTCGGAAATCGCCGCGCTGTTGGGCTGAGATAGCGCCAAGGGGGCTGCGCCGCTGTTCAACGGCGCAGCAAGGCAGGTCTAATCCGCGAACAGCCCCGCGTATTCATCGCGCAGCAGGTTCTTTTGCACCTTGCCCATGGTGTTGCGCGGCAGGGCATCGACCACGCGGTAGGCGCGGGGTTGTTTGAACCTTGCAAGGGCCGCGCCCACGGCGGATTCGATCTGTTCCAGATCGGGGGATGCGCCCTTTTCCGCCACCAGAACCGCCACCACGCTTTCGCCGAAATCGGGATGCGGCACGCCGAACACCGCCGATTCCAGCACGCCGGGCTGATCGTCCAGCAGCAATTCGACCTCTTTGGGGTAGATGTTGAACCCGCCCGAGATGATCAGGTCCTTGCCGCGGCCCACAATGGTGACATAGCCGTCTGCGTCCATCATCCCCAGATCGCCGGTGATGAAGAACCCGTTGTCGCGCAGTTCTTCGCGCGTTTTTTCGGACATCTGCCAATAGCCCTGGAACACGTTGGGCCCGCGCACTTCGATCACGCCAATCTCGCCCCGGGGCAGGGTCGCGCCGGTTTCCGGGTCGCAGACCTTGAGTTCCACGCCGGGCAGGGGAAAGCCCACGGTGCCCGCGCGGCGCTCGCCCTCATAGGGATTCGAGGTGTTCATGTTGGTTTCGGTCATGCCATAGCGTTCAAGGATGCGGCGGCCAGATCGGCCATCGAGCCGCTGCCATCGCCGTTCAGCACCTCGATCGCTGCGCCGTGGCGGGCGGCGACGGGGGTAAGGCTTTCCTGCTTGGCCGCGTCGCACAGCAGCAGTTTCGCGCCGGCATTTTCCACGAAATATTCCACCTCGGGGGCGGTATAGGCGGTGTTCAGCGGCAAAAAGATCACCCCGGCCTGCGCGCAGGCGGCATAGACCATCAGCGCCTCGGGCGATTTGCCGATCTGCACCGCCAGCCGGTCGCCCGCCACCAACCCCATTTCGGTGATTGCATTGGCAAACTGCGCGGCGCGGCGCAGGAAGGCGTCATGGGTGATGACCGCGCCGTCGGGCAAGATCAGGAACGCCGTCTGCGCGCCCGTATGGGCACCGAACAGGCGGTCATAAAGAGGGTTGGCCATGGGATCCTCCGTCAGATGTTGCGCATCGCCTACCGCACAGAGCGGGGCGAGGCAATCGCGGGTCGGTTTCGGTCGATTTTCCGTCTGATTTGATCAAATCGCGTGAAAAGAAGGTGAAGGGGGGTTGAAAGGCGCGGCGGTATGCTCTTGGCTGCGGGCAAGACGGGGCCGCGCGCGGCGCCCGCGAACCCCGTAATACCCTTGCCGAAAGGAACCTCTGCGATGAACGAGCTGTCCAATTCCCTGTTCGCGTCCGACATGGCCACCACCCTGCACCCCTATACGAACGCGCGTGTGCATGAGCAGGTCGGCCCCATGATCATGACCAAGGGCGACGGCGTGCATGTCTATGACAGCACCGGCAAGGAATACATAGAGGCGCTGTCGGGCCTTTGGTCGGTCGCTGTCGGTTTTTCCGAACCGCGCCTGGCCGAGGCCGCGTATAAGCAGATGCAGGAACTGCCCTATTACCACACCTTCGCCCACAAGGCGACGGAACCGTCGATCCGTCTGGCCGACAAGCTGGTGGAAATGACGCCGGAAAACCTGACCCGCGTGTTCTTTACCAATTCGGGGTCCGAGGCGAACGATACCGTCGTCAAGATGCTGTGGTACATGAACAACGGCCTTGGCCGCCCCGAGAAGAAGAAATTCCTGGCGCGCAACAAGGGTTATCACGGGATCACCGTGGCGTCGGGGTCGCTGACCGGCCTGCCGGGCAACCACCGCGATTTCGACCTGCCGGCCATTCCGGTGCGCCACCTGACCTGCCCGCATTACTGGCGCTGGGCCGAGGAAGGCGAGACCGAGGCCGAATTCACCGCCCGCCTGTTGAAAGAGGCAGAGGACGTGATCCTGGAGGAAGGCCCCGAAACCATCGCCGGTTTCATTGGCGAGCCGGTGATGGGTGCGGGCGGCGTGATGCTGCCCCCCGAAGGTTACTGGCCGGGGATCGAGGCGCTGTGCCGCAAGTATGACATCGTGCTGATCGCGGACGAGGTGATCAACGGGTTCGGTCGCACCGGCCAGCCCTTTGGCTGCCAGACCATGGGATTCACCCCCGATATCATGGTGACCTCGAAACAGCTGACATCGTCCTACATGCCGTTGGCGGCGATCGTGTTCAGTGAAAAGATTTATGACGCGATTGCGGATAACACCAACAAGCTAGGGGGCTTCGGCCATGGCTTTACCGGCACCGGTCATCCGGTGGCCTGCGCCGTGGGTCTGGAAAACCTGAACATCATCGAAGAGCGTGACCTGATGGGCAATGCCGCCCGCATGGCGGTGCCCTTCCAGGAGGGGCTGCGCAAGTTCGCCGATCACCCGCTGGTGGGCGAGGTGCGCGGCATCGGCCTGATCGCGGGGCTGGAACTGGTCGCCGACAAGGCCACCAAGCGCAGCTTTGAACCCGCTGGCAAGGTCGCCGCGCAGGCGTTCAAGATCAGCCATGAGGAAGGCATGATTTGCCGCAACGTCTATGAAACGCTGGCCCTGTGCCCGCCGCTGATCATTAATGAAGAGCATGTTGAAAAGATCCTGAACCGCATGGGCCGTGTGCTTGATCGCACTTGGGATTGGGTGCAGGCCGAAGGGCTTTCTTGATCCCTGATCGGGTTTGAATATGCGGGAAACGGGGGCCATTTCGGCCCCCGTTTTGTTTTCAGGTATTTGAAGAACAATGAAGGCAGGGGCGCGCGCTGCATTTAATGGTTGCGCAAACAATGCTGCGGTAGCAGCATGGGGGCAAGACCGTGCGGCAATACAGGGACCGCAATGCCCGATACCACTGCCAGACCGACGCATATCGTTTTCACCGATCTTGATGGCACTTTGCTGGACCATGACAGCTATTCCCATGCCGCCGCCTTGCCCGCGATCGAGGGGCTGAAGGCGCGGGGAGTGCCGGTGGTCCTTGCCTCTTCCAAGACCGCGGCTGAAATCGCGCCTTTGCGGGCGGAGCTGGGGCTTGGGCATTGCCCTGCCATTGTCGAAAACGGGGCTGGGGTTTTGCCAGCGGGTGCGGCCCCGGATGGTGCGGCGGCAGATTATGCGCGGCTGCGTACAGTGCTGAACGAAGTGCCCGGTGATTTGCGCGCGCAGTTTCGCGGGTTTGGCGACTGGAGCGACGCGCAGGTGGCCGAAAAGACCGGTCTGCCGCTGGCGCAGGCGCGGCTGGCGCGGCAGCGGGCGTATTCGGAACCCGGCCTTTGGTTGGGCGATGCGGCGGGTAAGGCGGCGTTTCTGGCCGCATTGGCCGAGCGGGGCGTTCACGCCAAACAGGGCGGGCGTTACCTGACGCTGTCCTTTGGCGGCACCAAGGCCGACCGCATGGCCGAGATCACGGCGCTGTTTGGCGCGCCTGTTGTTATCGCATTGGGTGACGCGCCCAATGACATCGAAATGTTGCAAGTGGCGGATATCGGGGTGGTCATCGCCAACCCCCATGGCGCCCCTTTGCCAGAACTGCGGGGCGAGGCCGCGGGCCGCATCCTGCGCAGCACAAAATTCGGCCCCGAGGGTTGGAACGAAATGATCCGCCGGATAGTTTTGAACGTGGAAGAACAATAAAAGGAGTGCCCGGGTGGGAGATTTTCATCAGAACGGCAATATCGCGACCCTTCACAACCTGCGCACCAATACTGCTGACGATCTGTCGCGCGACCTTCTGAACTTTTCCGCCTCTCGCAAGATCAGCCTGATCCTGCCCTCGCTTTATTCCGAGCTAGAGGGCGATGCGCTGCCCAATATCCTGAAAGAGCTGTCGCAGGTGCCTTACCTGCACCGCATCGTCATCGGGCTGGACCGCGCCGACGAGGCGCAATACCGCCATGCGAAGAACTTTTTCGCCAGCCAGTTGCCAGCGGATCAGACCCACGTGGTGATCTGGAACGAAAGCCCGCGGATGCAGGCGATCGATGCGCGGCTGGAAAAGCTGGGCCTTGCGCCCAAGGAGCCGGGCAAGGGCAAGAACGTGTGGTCTTGCATCGGCTATCTGCTGGCCAAGGCGGACAGTTCCGTGGTGGCGATCCATGATTGCGATATTGTCACCTATGAAAAGGGCATGTTGGCGCGGATGCTTTACCCCGTGGCCAACCCGAATTTCCCCTATCAGGTGGCCAAAGGGTATTATCCGCGCATTGGCGAGGGCAAGATCAACGGGCGTGTGACGCGGCTGCTTGTCTCGCCCATCCTGATTGCCATGAAGCGGGTGCTGGGGGACCGCGATTATCTGGATTTCCTGCGCGCGTTCCGCTACCCGCTGTCGGGCGAATTTGCCATGCGGGCGGGCATTCTGCCCGATCTGCGCATCCCGTCCGACTGGGGGCTGGAGATTGGCGTGCTGTCCGAGGCATGGCGCAACCTTGCGCCCAAGGCGGTGTGTCAGGTCGAAATCTCGGACCGCTATGACCACAAGCACCAAAGCCTGTCGGTCGATGACGCCAGCACGGGCCTGTCGCGCATGTCGGTTGATATTTGCAAGGCGATGTATCGCAAGCTGGCCGCCGATGGCACGGTCTTCACCGAAGAGGTGTTCCGCACATTAAAGGCGACCTATTACCGGTCTGCGCTGGACCTGCTGGAATGCTATTACAACGACGCGGTGATGAACGGGCTGACCGTGGACCGCCACGCCGAGGAACGCGCGATCGAACTGTTCGCGGAAAACATCATCGAGGCGGGGCACACCTTTCTGGAATTCCCCTCCGACACACCCTTCATCCCGACATGGAACCGTGTCCATTCCGCCGACCCCGACCTGATGCGCGACCGCGTGAAGGCGGCGGAACTGGATGCGGCGGAGTTTGGGTGAGGGGGCAAGATTGTGCCATTGGGCAAAAATAAAGGCCCGCATTTGAGCGGGCCTTTTGCATTCTTCTTAGAGGCAGGCTCTAAGATCGTGGCGCTGTTCTACGGGAAGTAGGTCGGCAACCGCGATCATAAGGTCCAGCAACCTTCGGTCTGATTGCGGTGCTGTCTGATCTTCGGCTGGGTTCAGCAACATCAAACGGACAGGATTGCGAGGCGATTTTCCAAACTCTGACAGCCAATCAGAAAGCTTGGCGTGGTAATCCTTGTAGGAAGGAGAGCCGATGGCCAGTTCTTCGCTGAAGCCCTTCAATGCCCATTCAGTGCTGCGGCCATTCAGATTTTTGTAGTCCTTTAAGTATGTCGCGGCATCCAGATTTCGATAGCCGATAAATTTGGAAAATCCAAAGGCGGGATTTTCCGGGTCGGCGGCATCAATATACCAAGCATGAACCATGCCCAAGCGATCTACTAGTTCTGGCGAGTTTGTGAGTTCTCCAGCGAAAGTGTGGATGTTGTTACGGACGTGGTTGAGTTTTGTTATCAGTTTCATTTGAGTCATCCCTTAATGCAGTTACCGGCTAGATTTCGATGATCTATGGGTAGCGCATGATTTTATCTCATGTCAAGCAGGCCGTAACTGGATTTTTGGATTTTTGAGCCCCAAGCTAATGCCCGATCAGCCGCCTTCCTTTGCCGATGCGGTTGGAGATCCAGCGGCATTGGTAGGGGGCGAAGGTTATGGTGTCGCCTGTCGGGTCGATCTCTTCGCCTGACAGGAGGTCTGTCCAGGTGTCGCCGTCGATCAGGTTGATGGACATTGGGGAGATGGTGACCTCTTGGTCGCTGACATTATGCAGGGCAAAGATTGACTGGTCGCGTTCGATGCTTTGCCGCCAGACGCCGAACAGGCGGTGATCCAGTTGCAGGGTGAACTGCGTGGCGTTGGGGTGGAACCCCGTCTGCTTGCGGCGGAGCGCGATGCGGCGCGACAGTTCGGCCAGAACGCGGGCTTGGATGGTTTCGGGATCGTCCAGCAGCGATTGCAGCCGCGCATATTCCCAGCGGTGGCGGTTGATGGCGCGGTTGTGACCGGATTTTTCCACCCCTTCGTGGTCGTTCGGCGTGGCCAGCAGGGCGTGGATATAGAAGGCGGGAATGCCTTCCAGCGCCATGACGATGGTTTGCGACGCGATGAAACGGTCGAATTGCAGGTTATCCTCGCCTGTGAACGTGCCTTTCATCGCCTCGAACCATGTGATGTTCAGCTCGTATGGGGATTGGGTGCCGTCGGGCAGGGCGCGCATCGACACGCGCCCGCCGAAATCGCGCACCTTGCCGATCACCTGATCGACCTGATCGGTTGTCAGGATGCCCTCGGCCGGGCGCATCCCGATGCCGTCATGCGACGCGGTGAAGTTCAGGTAGGCGCAGCCCATCTGCGCGGGGGGCATTGCGCCCTGACATTGGTTCAGGTGCTTCGCCGTGCCGGACAGCATCGCGTGCAGGATCAGCGGGGGCAGGGGGAAGTTATAGACCGCGTGCGCCTCGTTCCTATTGCCGAAATAAGACAGGTTTTCCGCCTTGGGCACATTGGTTTCGGTCAGAAGGATCAAGGGTTCGGTGGCGAAGTCGGCAAACAGGCGCATCAGGCGGACAATCGCATGGGTGCGCGGCAGGTGGATGCAGTTTGTCCCGATCTCTTTCCAGACAAAGGCCACGGCATCCAGACGCAGAATTCGCACGCCGTTTTCGATATGCAGGCGGATGATCGACAGGAATTCGGCCAGCACCGCCGGGTTGGTGAAATCCAGGTCGACCTGATCGTGGGAAAAGGTGCACCAGACATGGCGCGGCCCGTTCGCGGTTTCCACGGCGCGCAGCAAAGGCTGGGTGCGCGGGCGCACCACCATCGACAGGTCGTCGCCGGGCGATGCCTCGAAAAAGAAGCGGTCATAGGGGGCGTGGCCCTGCCGGTAGGCATTGAACCATTTCGACTGGCTTGAGACATGATTCAGCACCAGATCGGACATTAGCAGGAATTCATTGCCGATGCGGGTGATGTCCTCCCAGTCGCCAAGCTGCGGATTGACGGCGCGATAGTCGGTCACGGCGAACCCGTCATCCGAGGTATAGGGAAAGAAGGGCAGGATATGCACCCCGTTTACGACGCCCTTCAGATAGCGGTGCAGAAAGTCGCGCAGCAGGTCCAGCGGTTTGTGGGCGCCATCGACGATGGAATTGCCATAGGTGATGACAAGGGTGTCGACCTCGGACCATTGCCGGTTGCCGGGCATGCGCCCGCGTTTGCGGCGGGTCGATCCGTCGGGCCAGAACGCCATGGCCAGCGTATCGGCGAGGGATTCGGCATCATGGTCGGGATAGATAAACCGGATCAGGCTGATCAGGCGGGGCCGGAATGTAGAGGCTGGGTCTTTCATACGGGCTTTCAATGGTGTTTTCGGTCGTCACCCAGAACGGTTCCAGAAGGCCGCGCGACATGCAAGGGCGCAGGCCTGCGGATGCGCGCGCGGTGCGGGGCAGGGGGCGGGTTCGCCCGACTATCGGGCAAAGCCCTGCCCCGACCCCCGTCATTGGCCATGTATCAAGAAGGGTAGATTTGCTGCGTCGTCCGGTTCAGCAAGCTTTCCAGCACCCTCAGCAGTTCGCGGATGCGCTGTTCTTGTTCGGGGGGCAGGGTATCTGCGTTGGACATTTCTGTGATGTCGGTCAGCAACGTGCGCAACCATTGATGCGCGCCGGGATCGGTCGGGCTGCGCTCTCCGTCGGTGCGGCGCAGGAAGGGGGCGGTCTGTATGATGCGCGCCGCTTCGCTCAGTCCATCCTCCAGCGCGGCCAGCCGGGCCAGTCGCGTGATGTCGGATGATGGCATGCCCGTATCGGACGACAGTGCCGATCCTGCCACGAATACATAAACCTCGGCATACTCGTAAAACACATCAACGACCGCTTCGCGCGCTTTTCGGGTCAGTTCCTTAGTGTTCATATGTCCTACAATTGGCCGATGCGCCGTGGCTGGCCCCATCCGCACATCTTGCGGGGAGGCAATGCGGGCGCATCCGGCCTGTCTTGTCCCAGTTCGTTTCGTGATTGACCCGAGTGGGGGCCAACCTTCCCCATAAGGATAAGAAGCGGAGCGACACATGCTTGCCAAGGGAAACCGCAACCGAAAGTCGCATCTGACACAAATGCGAACAGCCTATCGGGGATTTTTCGGGAAAAACCCTTGTTTGTCAGTGCGTAAGAGGAGCCGACGCGCACGGTTTTCAGGCGTCCTGGACGTTTTTTGAACTTTTTTGCGGTTTTTTGAAAAAAGCACTTGCGAGTCACCGGTACTAACCGTAGAACCCCCCTCACCG
>DFBX01000074.1 GCA_002366795.1 Rhodobacteraceae bacterium UBA3069
CTACCTGCCGGGATGTGACACATAAGGCTGGCGGCCCGGCTCTAGGTTGCAATTCGGTTCAAATTTCGATTTTCGCCCTTCACCTCGGTGGTAATATTTATAAAGTCGTTTACTTTTCCGGATTTACGGGAGGGGCTGCCAAGTGTGGCACCTTCTGAGGAAACCGGCGACTTTACCGAAACAACGCGCGGCCACTCGTTGCCGTTCCAACGCTTCAACAAAGTTGAATGCGACAGGTCCAATTTTGTGAATTGTCTTTCCTTGGCTTCTGCAATGATCACTTCTGCCAAGCATTTGAACTCCGCTTTCGACTGTTCACTCATCCCGCACTCCTTATGGGTGCAGGATGGGGTCAATTCGCGGCGGTATCAAGCATCAGACGGGTGTGAAGCCTTTTTCCGGCTCGTAATATTCCAAGGCACCTTCGCCGATGTCGTGCCAGAGGCCGTGGAGGGTGAGCTTGCCGGTTTCCACTGCTTCGGCCACGAAGGGGAAGGTCATCAGGTTCTCAAGGCTGCACAGGACGGCCTCTTTTTCCAGTGCCGGGGTTTGCTGGTCTTCGGGCAGGTCTTTGACGCGTTCGAACCCGGGGCGCAGGATGTCCATCCAGCGGCCGACGAAGCTGGATTTCTCTTCCAGTTCTGGGGCTTTACCGGTGCACATGGCGTGGCAGCCCGCGACGCCGCCGCAGGAGGAATGGCCCATAACGACCACATGGGCGACTTTCAGCGCGGTCACCGCATATTCGACCGCAGCCGAGGTGCCGTGCTGCTGTCCGTCGGGTTTGTGCGGGGGCACCAGGTTGGCGATGTTGCGGTGAATGAAAAACTCGCCCTGGTCGGCCCCGAAGATCGAGGTGACATGCACGCGGCTGTCGCAGCACGAGATCACCATCGCGCGCGGATGCTGGCCATCGGCAAGGCGACGGTACCATGCCTGATTTTCCTTGTAGGATGTCGCTTTCCAGCCAGCGTAACGCTGGATCAGGTAGCTGGGCAGGGGTTTCGCGTGATGCATCTTGGCCTCCGTCCTTGGGTTCAAAGCGCAGATTTAGTGTGTATTCGCGCAAAGTTCGAGGGAAATCGGACGGCGCGCATAACCTTTTGGGAAGGGTTGAAGGTGCAGATTGCGCGGGTTGCCGGTGGGGGCAAAGCAAGAAGGGGTGAGATAGTGGAACAGGTTACGCTTTTGAAACAGGACGAGGCTGTCAGGCTGGACCAGGACCGGATCGGCGATCTGTATGCGCAGCTTGGCGAAGCGGGTGCAGAAGATGTCGTGTGCCGGGCCATGGAAGAACTGGCTGTGCGGCTGTCCCATGCGGATCGGCTGTACCGCGAGGCGAAAATGGAAGAGATGCGCAAGAACGTGCGGTCCATGGTGGCGATTTCCGAACAGATCGGGATGTATTCGCTGGCGCGGGTGGCGCGTGACGTGACGGTTTGCGTGGACAATGGCGATACCACGGCGCTGGCTGCGGTGCTGGCGCGGTTGATGCGGATCGGCGAGCGGTCCTTGACCGCCGTGTGGGATTTGCAGGATCTGTCGATCTGAACCCGGCCGCGTGTCCTTTGCGGGGCCATGCCCCCTTGCGGGCGGCTGCAACTGGGATAGGTTGCGACGGGTAATCACCCCCGAGGAGCCATTTCCATGACCGATGCCCGCGCCCCCAAGTTTGCCAAAGATTGCGACGAGGCGATCTCTCTCTTCCTGATCGAGGCTGGCCAGGTCGAAGCGTGGCTGGAGGAACGTCCCGCATGGATCGCCACATGGGTGCGAGCCTGCGGATTTTCCGGTGCGATCGGCAAGGCGCTGGTGATCCCGTCCGAGGATGGCAAGCCGGAAACGGTGGTGGTGGGCTATGGCACCGCCGCCAAGCGCGCGCGCGGGCGGTTCCACCTGGCGGCGGTGGTGGGGGCGCTGCCCGAAGGCGTTTACCGGATCGAAGGTGGATTGCCCGCTGATGCCGCCGAAGAAGAGGCGCTTGGCTGGCTTTTGGCGGGCTATGTGTTCGACCGCTACGCGGCGCAATCCGCGCCCAAGGCCCGGCTGGTCGCGCCCGAGGGCGTGGATGCTGCGCGTGTGGAAATCATCGCGGAGGGTGAATTCCTGACCCGTGACCTGATCAACACGCCGGCGGCGGATATGGGGCCGGAGGCGTTGGAAGACGCGGCGCTGGCCTTGGCCGCCAAACATGGGGCCGAGGCGCGGGTGGTGCGCGGCGAGGAATTGCTGAGCCAGAATTTCCCGATGATCCACGCGGTTGGTCGCGCCGCCGAGCAAGCGCCGCGGCTTGTGGATTTCCGTTGGGGCGATGCGGGGCCGACGCTGACGCTGGTGGGCAAGGGGGTGTGTTTCGACACCGGCGGTCTGGATTTGAAGCCCGCGGCATCGATGGGGTTGATGAAAAAGGACATGGGCGGCGCGGCCACGGTGCTGGGGCTGGCGCATATGATCATGGGGCTGGGGTTGGAGTTGCGGTTGCGGGTGCTGATCCCGGCGGTGGAGAACGCCGTGGCGGGCAATGCGTTTCGCCCGCAGGATATTCTGACCAGCCGCAAGGGGCTGACGGTCGAGATCAACAATACCGATGCCGAAGGGCGGCTGGTGCTGGCGGATGCGCTGGCGCTCGGGGCCGAGGAAACCCCCGATATGATGGTGTCCATGGCGACGCTGACCGGCGCGGCGCGGGTGGCCGTGGGGCCGGACCTGTCGCCGTTTTTCTGCGATGACGATGGAGTTTGCGCCGCCCTTGCACGGGCCGGTGCGGCCGTGGCGGACCCGGTCTGGCGGCTGCCGTTCCACGAGCCATACGAGGCGGATATCGAACCCGGCATTGCCGATCTGGACAATGCGCCGAAGGGCGGGTTCGGCGGTGCGATCACGGCGGCGCTGTTCCTGCGGCGCTTTGCCGAAGGTGCGGGGCGTTACACCCATTTCGACATTTACGGTTGGTCGGCGGCTGCGAAACCTGCGCGGCCCAAGGGCGGTGTGGGCATGGGCGCGCGGGCGTTGCTGGCGGCCCTGCCAGAGGCGCTGGACCTGTGACGTTCGACCGGCGTGTGACGCCTTTCAACGGGCGGGTGGCGGCGGAGCGTTTGCGCGGACAGGTGCAGGCGGAGCGATTCTGCAAGGGGGGGCCGCGTCAACTGTCGGTGCCTGTTGCGGACCTTTTACGCGCGCCGCATGGCCCGCGTGAACGCCAGCTGCTGATGGGGGAAGGTATAACCCTATATGATACGCGCGACGGTTGGGCCTTTGTGGAAGCCGCGCGCGACGGATTTTGCGGCTATCTGCGCGAAGCGCAGCTGGAGGAGCGAGCGACACCGACGCATTGGGTGCACGCGCCTGCCTCGCATCTTTATGCCGAGGCGGATTTCAAGCGGCCCGAACGGGCCTGCCTGAGTTTCGGCGCACAGCTGCGGGTAACGCGGCAGGTCGGGCGGTTCGTAGAATGCAAGGACGGGTTCGTGCCCGCGATACATGTCGCGCCGTTGTCGCAGCGGATGGATGACCCCGTAGGCGTGGCTGCTTTGTTTCTGGGCACGCCTTACCTTTGGGGCGGCAACTCCCGCGCGGGGATTGATTGTTCGGGGCTGGTGCAGGGGGCTTTGCTGGCCTGCGGTCATGCCTGCCCAGGTGACAGCGATTTGCAGGAAAAGCAGTTGGGAGTGGAGGTGGCGTTCGACCCGGCTACGCTGCGGCAGGGGGATTTGCTGTTCTGGAAGGGGCATGTTGCCTGGGCCATGGGCGACGGGCGTATCCTGCACGCCAATGCGCATCACATGGCGGTGACCTATGAAGACCTAGACGCGGCGTTGCGGCGGATCGCGGATGCGGGAGATGGCAACGTAACCTCGGTCCGGCGGGGTGAGTGGGTGACGCGTTAAAGCCCTGCCTGTTTTTTCAGTTTCGCAAGCGCAACGAGGGCGTCGTCGCGGGCTTGGGTAAGGCGGGTCGGGTCGAGGTTCTTCAATTCTTCCTCAAGGCCCTGCACCAGTGTCTCGACGGTCGCGGCATCGAGCCGCGGCGCGCCGAGGTCGGCCCATCGGGCCTCCTGCGTGGGGCCGAGGTGGTCGAGATAGGCCCGATAGCCGCCCGCCCCGCCGCCAAGATGATAGATCAGATGCGGCCCCATCAGCGCCCATCTAAGGCCCGGCCCGTTGGCGATGGCGCGGTCCACGTCCTCGACCGAGGCGATGCCTTCGGCCACGATATTCACCGCCTCGCGGTAGAGGGCCGAGGTCAGGCGATTTGCCAGGTGGCCGCGCCGCTCTTTCTTGACAAGGATCGGGACGCGGTCGAGCGATTGGTAAAAATCAAAGGCAGTGTCGAGCGTTTGCTGGTCGGTGGCGCTGCCGGGAACCAGTTCGACCAGCGGCACAAGATGCGGCGGGTTCATCGGGTGGGCCACCAGAATGCGCTGCGGGTACTGCGCATCTTGTGCGATTTCCGAGGCCATCAGAGAAGAAGTTGAGGAGGCGATCGGCGTTGTCGGCGCCAGCGCGGGTTCGGCCTTGGCCAGCATGGCATGTTTGACGGCCAAGCGGTCCGGTCCGCACTCCTGCACGAAATCGGTACCTGCGCAGGCTTCGGCGATGTCCTGCGTGATAAACAGCGCGTCCCATGGCGGGGCATCTGGGATGTCTGACAGTTGTGCCAGGTGCGGCCAGGCGGCCTGTATGCGTTGGCGCGCATCATTGGCGGCGTTTTCAGACGGGTCGGCCAGGCGCACTGCCAGTCCGCGCGACAGGAACAGGGCGGCCCAGCTGGCGCCGATCAGGCCGCCACCCAGAATGGCGATGGTGCGGATTTGGGTCATGTGCGGTGTTCCGAAAGAGGCTTAGTCAACGGCGCGGATCAGTTTGCGTTCCAGCACGCGCAGCACGTTGCGCAGGTCGTGGCCGCGTTTCAGTACCTGCCCGTCCATTCCGATCACGGAATACAGCCCTTGGCGCCCGCGCAATTTCGGGCGTTTCTCGATCCGGTAAATCGGGTGTTCGGCGGTGCGGCGAAAGACCGAGAATATGGCGACATCCTTGAGAAAGGACATGCCGTAGTCGCGCCATTCACCTGCGGCCACCATGCGCCCGTAAAGGCCAAGGATCACGCCCAGTTCGCGCCGGTCGAAGGCGACCTGTTCCGGTGCGTTGCTGGTGGGAAACGGGGTTGGTTGAAAGCTCATGGATCAAGAGTTGCGCCAAAGGAGCGGCAAATCAAGCATTTCCATCAAAACGGCGGGCAAAGCTGGCGTCGGGGGGCGGCATTGCGCCGATGTCGGGCAGGGCGGTGGACAGCCAGTCCTCTGCCCCGGGGGTCAGGGCGGCATAGGCTTCGGCCATGCGGCGGCGCGGGCAGGGCAGGTCATCGGGCAGCAGGTCGGGGGGCACCTCGGCAAAGCGCAGGACGATGCGGCGCCAGCGGTGGATCAGCAGGGTGCGGGCGGCGGCGGCATCCAGCGGGGACAGGTTGGGCGGAAGGCTGTCCAGATCGCGCAGCAGGGCGCGCAGGGCTGCCAGGTGGTCGGGCGGCAAAAGGCTGTTGCGCACCGCCGGTGCGATCTGTTCCAGCTGGCCTGTCATGCGAAAGCCGGTTTCGGGATGGGGCGCGGCGGCGGGGCGCAGTGACAGCCCGCCGATTTTCAGCGCCTTTGGATCGTCATCAAGGCTAAGCGCCCATTCTGTGGTCCGGCCCTGCACCGGCGCGGCATAGATGCGCGGGCTAGCATCGCGGTATTCGGCGGCGCCCTTGTCCGTCAGCCGGTAAAGCGAGGCGCGCCCCTGCCGTTCGGAACTGACCCAGCCATCGCGCCCCAGCCGTGACAGGGCGGTGCGCAGCGCGCCGGGTTCGATCCCGATACGCCCCAGCAGCAGCCCCAGCCGCATGGTCGAGATGCGCCCGCCGCGATGTTGCACGCTATCGCCAAATGCGGTGATGACCAGCGACCAGACGCGCAGTCGCCCTTCGGCGTGCAGCGCATCTATCAGGGGTTTCAAATGATCCATGGCGCAGGGATACACCGGAGCCGCAGGGCAGGCAAACTGCTGTTTTCGGCCATTGATCTTGCCGCCTGCCGCGTGTCAGTCGCGGGTATAGGCCACCATGGTCAGCAATTCGTATTCCGCCACCTGATCGCCGTCCTGATTGGTCAGGGTCGCGTTCCAGGCCACCTCTCCATAGCTGTCGGTGCGGCGGGTCTTGCGCTTGCAGGTCAGGCGCACCGCGATGCTGTCGCCGGGGGATACGGGTTTCTGAAAGCTGAGGCCGTTCAGCCCGGTATTGGCCAGCACTGGCCCCGGATCGGGCTGCACGAACAGCCCGGCGGCAAAAGACAGCAGCAGATAGCCATGGGCGACGCGTCCGGGGAAGAACGGGTTCGCGCGGGCTGCGTCCTCGTCCATGTGGGCATAGAAAGTATCGCCGGTGAAATGGGCGAAATGTTCGATATCCTCCAGCGAGACGGTTCGCGGGTCGGTGTGCAGTGTCTCGCCGATCTCGATCTCGTGGAAGGTGCGTTGGAACGGATGCCTGTCGTGCGAAAGCTCTGCCGCGCCCGGCACCCACTGGCCGGTGATCGCGGTCAAGATGTCCGGGCTGGCCTGAATGGCGGTGCGTTGCATGTAATGCATGACGCCGCGAATGCCGCCCAACTCCTCTCCTCCGCCCGTGCGGCCGGGGCCGCCGTGGATCATGTGCGGCAAGGGTGATCCATGCCCCGTCGCCTCGGCCGCGTTGTCGCGGTTCACGATGTAAAGGCGGCCATGATGCGCGGCGGATGCCATGACGGTTTCGCGGGCGACGGTGTTGTCGTGGGTGAACAACGAAGCCACCAATGACCCGCCACCCCGGTTCGCCAGTTCCGCTGCGTGGGCGGTGTTGCGAAAGGGCATGAGGGTGGCAAGCGGCCCGAATGCCTCTGTGTCATGAATCCGCTTGGCGGCGTCCGGATCATCGCATCGCAGCAAAATGGGCGGCAAGAAGGCCTGCGTGGGGTCGGCATCCAGCGTTTCGAAATTGTCAGGATCGCCAAAAACCAGCGTAGCCTCGGTTTGAAGCACCGCCAGTTTTTCCAGCACGTCATGCTTTTGCGCCAAAGAGGCCAAGGCGCCAAGCCGCACGTCTTTCAGGCGGGGATTGCCGATCTTGATATGGGACAGCGCGCCGGTCAGGGCCGATTGCACCGCGTCCAATTGGGCGGCGGGCACGATCAGGCGGCGCATGGCGGTGCATTTCTGACCCGCCTTGGTGGTGATCTCGGCCACGGCTTCTTTGATGAACAGATCGAACTCGGGCGTGCCTTGTGCCGCATCGGGGCCAAGGATCGCGGCGTTCAGGCTGTCCGCCTCGGCGGTGAAGCGGGTGGAATGGCGCAGAAGGTTGGGGTTGGATCGCAGCATCAGCGCGGTGTTTGCCGATCCGGTAAAGGCGACCACATCCTGCGCGCCCAGACGGTCCAGCAGATCGCCGGTCGCGCCGCAGATCAGTTGCGCCGCGCCTTCCGGCAAGATGCCCGATTCGATGATCATGCGGAAACATGCCTCGGTCAGGTAGCAGGTCTGGGTCGCCGGTTTCACGATCACCGGAACGCCCGCCAGCAGGGCCGGGGCCATCTTTTCCAGCATCCCCCAGACGGGGAAGTTGAACGCGTTGATCTGCACGGCAACCCCTTGCAACGGCGTGCATATGTGCTGCCCCAGCAGGGAGCCATTGCGCGAAAGCTTTTCAATATCGCCATCCAGATAGATATCGCCATCCGGCATCTCGCGCCGACCTTTCGACGCGATCAAACCCATGGTGCCAATGCCGCCGTCAATATCGACCCAGCCATCGCGGCGGGTCGCGCCGGTCAGCGGGTTGAGGGCGTATAATTCCTCTTTCCGGTTATCCAGATAACCGGAAAGAGCCTTGAGCATACGGGCGCGGTCATGCAGGCCCATGGCCCGCAGGGCGGTGCCGCCGATGCTGCGCGCATGGTCCAGCATCGCGCCGAAATCCAGCCCGCAATCGCCCGCGCGGGCAATCACGTCGCCCGTCGCCGGATCGTGAATCTCTACAGCATTCCGCCCTGCGGAAATCCATTCTGCCGTTGCGTAACTATGCGCTTGCAGCATTGATTGGTCCCTCCCTTTACGCCGATCATGGGCCATCGCGTGACGCAAAGCAATACTATTGACCGTTTGGTCGGTTTTGTGCAGGGTCAGGGCGTGACCAAAGGGAGGAGAGCCAAAATGGATTCTCAGGAACGGGCGGAACGCTCGGCCGCAGCTATGTGGGCGACGGACAGCGCATCGCAAAACCTGCGCATGGTGCTGCAAAGCATCGCGCCGGGCAGCGTGACCGTGACCATGCCGGTGCAGGAAATGATGCTGAACGGGCATCGCATCTGCCACGGTGGCTATATCTTTACCCTCGCGGACACGGCCTTTGCCTTTGCGTGCAACACCTACAACAAGTTGGTTGTCGCGCAAGAAAACACCATTACCTATCTCAGCCCGGGCAAGGAGGGGGAAACCCTGACCGCCACGGCGAGCGAGGTCGCGCGGACCGGACGGTCGGGCGTGTATGACGTGGTGGTGACGGGCGAGGACGGTCGCAAGGTCGCGGTCTTCAGGGGCTTGTCACGGCAAATTTCCGGACAACATTTCGAGGAGACAGAAGAATGAGAGACGCATTTCTGTGCGAAGGCCTGCGCACCCCGATTGGCCGTTACGGTGGCGGTTTGGCGGGCGTGCGCCCCGACGACATGCTGGCGGGCGTGATCCGCGATCTGGTCGCGCCGTTTGGTGATTTGCAGGTGGACGAATGCCTGATGGGCTGCGCCAACCAAGCGGGCGAGGATAACCGCAACGTGGCGCGCATGGCTGTGTTGCTGGCCGGTGTGGGCGAGGATGTGCCGGGCGGCACCATCAACCGTTTGTGCGGGTCCGGCCTTGATGCCGTGGGCAGCGCCGCGCGGGCGATCCGCTGCGGCGAGGCGGACCTGATCATCGCGGGCGGCGTGGAATCCATGTCGCGCGCGCCGCTGGTCATGCCCAAGGCGGATGCTGCGTTCAGCCGCAAGGCAGAGATTTACGACACCACCATCGGCTGGCGTTTTATCAACAAGGCTATGCACAAGCAGTTCGGCACGGATTCCATGCCCGAAACGGCCGAAAACGTGGCGGCCGATTTTGATATCAGCCGCGAAGATCAGGACCGTTTTGCATTCAATTCGCAAGAACGCGCCGCAGCGGCCATTGCGAGCGGACGCTTGGCACGGGAAATCACCCCCGTCACCATCCCGCAGCGCAAGGGTGACCCAAAGGTGGTGGACACCGACGAACACCCCCGCGCCACCACGTTGGAAAAACTGGCCAGCCTGCCCGCACCTTTTCGCGAAGGTGGCAGCGTCACGGCGGGCAATGCCTCGGGCGTGAATGATGGGGCGGCGGCCTTGTTCGTGGCCTCGAAAGAAGCGGTCGAAAAATACGGGCTGACCCCGCGTGCGCGCATCACCGGCATGACCACCGTCGGCGTGCCGCCGCGCATCATGGGCATCGGTCCCGCACCGGCGACGCAAAAGCTGCTGGACCAGCACAACCTGAAAATCACCGACATCGATTTTGTCGAATTGAACGAGGCATTCGCCGCACAAGGGCTGGCCACCATGCGCCAGCTTGGCCTTGCGGATGATGCCGACCACGTAAACCCCAACGGCGGCGCGATTGCGCTTGGCCACCCGCTTGGCATGTCCGGCGCGCGACTGGCGCTGACGGCCTCGATCAACATGGTGGATGCGGGGGCGAAACGCGCCGTCTGCACCATGTGCATCGGCGTGGGCCAAGGCATTGCCCTGTTGTTGGAGGCCGTCTGACACCCCACTCAGGGAGGAGTGAATGGAGGATCTTTCGCCGAAAGCCGGTGATCTGGACCATATCGAAACAGCCAGCAGGGACGAGATTTCGGCCCTGCAACTGGAGCGGATGAAATGGTCGCTGGCCCATGCCTATAACAACGTGCCGCATTACCGCGCGGCGTTCGACAAGGCCGGGGTGCATCCGGATGACCTGCAATCGCTGGCCGATCTGGCGAAGTTCCCTTTCACCGTGAAAACCGACCTGCGCGACAATTACCCCTTTGGCATGTTTGCCGTGCCAAGCGATCAGGTCGCGCGGGTTCATGCCTCGTCTGGCACGACGGGCCAGCCGACGGTGGTGGGCTATACCAGGAACGATCTGGATATGTGGGGCGGCGTGGTTGCGCGCAGCTTGCGCGCGGCGGGGCTGCGCGCGGGGGATATGCTGCACAACGCCTATGGCTACGGGCTGTTCACCGGCGGGCTTGGCATCCATCTGGGGGCGGATACCCTTGGTCTGACCACGGTGCCGATTTCGGGCGGCATGACCCCGCGCCAGGTGCGCCTGATCGAGGATTTCCGCGCCGACGGGATCACCGTGACGCCCTCTTATGCGCTGTCCATCCTTGATGAATATGCCACGCAGGGGCTGGACCCGCGCGAAAGCCCGTTGAAGGTCGGTATCTTCGGGGCCGAGCCATGGACCAACGCCATGCGTCGCGAGATTGAGGATGCCTTTGATATGCACGCAGTGGATATCTACGGGCTGTCCGAAGTGGTCGGGCCCGGCGTGGCCTGCGAATGCGTGGAAACCAAGGACGGGTTGCACATCTGGGAGGATCACTTCTACCCCGAGGTGATCGACCCCGAAACCGGCGAGGTTCTGCCCGATGGCGAGTTGGGCGAGCTGGTGTTCACGTCCCTGAGCAAAGAGGCGTTCCCGATCATCCGCTATCGCACCCGCGATCTGACCCGGTTGTTGCCCGGCACGGCGCGGTCCATGCGGCGGATGGAAAAGGTGACGGGGCGCAGTGACGACATGATCATCCTGCGCGGGGTCAACGTCTTTCCCACCCAGATCGAGGAGATCCTGATGCAGGTGCAGGGGCTTGCCCCGCATTTCCAGATCGAGCTGCACCGCAAGGGCCGGATGGATGCAATGCGCGTGCTGTGCGAGGCCTGCGAGGGCGTGAACATGCCCGCCCGCGAGGCGGCGGTGAAGGACATGGGCCACCGGATCAAACAGGTGATCGGCGTCTCGGTCGAGATCAACGTATCTGACCCCGGCGGGGTGGCTCGCAGTCAGGGCAAAGCCGTGCGCATCATTGATAACAGGCCCAAGGGCGACTGATGGCACGGGGACTGGCACGCGACCATGACGAGAAACGCCGCGCCCTGCGCAAGGGGGCGGCGGGTTATTTCGCAGCGCACGGGTTCGACCGCGCCTCGATGGCGGGGGCGGCGCGGGCCTGCGGCGTGTCCAAGGCGCTGATCTATCACTACTGGGGATCGAAAGAAGACCTGCTGTTTGACATCCTTGAGGATCACTTGGGCGCATTGGTCGAGGTGGTCGAGGGCGCAAAAGACGAGGGGATGCGCGGGCTGATCCGCGCGATCCTGTCCGCCTACGAGGATGCGGATGCGGAACATAAATTGCAGTTGGACGCGCTGTCGGTGCTGCCGCACGACCGGCAGGCGCCGCTGATCGCAATGCAGCGCCGGTTGGTCGAAGTGATGACTGATGCCGTGCAGCAAGAGGCGGGACCGCAAACCCCCGATCGGCTGCGCGCGCTGGCCATGTCGGTGTTTGGTATCCTCAACTGGTTTTATATGTGGCATCGTCCCGGAAAGGGGGTGTCGCGCGAGGAATACGCCGCGCTTGCGGGTGATTTCGTTCTGTCTGGTCTGAAGGGGGTTTAGGTCTTAAAGGGGGCGGCCCCGCCGGAGGCTTCGGAGCGCGCCAAAAGCGCGGTGATCGGGTGCGGGGAGTCACGCAAAGCTGCCGTGACAGAACCAGCCGTCCGACAGGGCCGCGCCATGAGCGTAGAACAGCCACAGACGGTCACCTTGCGCCGTGGTTACGCGCCAATAGTCACGCGGGCCCGATCGCCATTCCGGTTCTTCCAGCCACCATTCGGGGCAGATGCGTTCCGGCCCTTCGGCGGCGATGGCGGTGAAGTCGCGCCCGCGCCAGCGAAAGTGGCGCGGCGGGTTGGGGCGGCTTGGGGCGGTGACGGGTTCGGGCCGCCATAACATTGCAGGGCGCGGGGCCATGGGGGCGGGCCATGGCGGCGCGGCCTCGGACCATGCGGCGGCATGGGTTTGCGCGGATTTTTCGGGTATATGGCTGTCGCCGGGGTGGTGGCGGGTGATCGCGTCCAGTCCGACCCGCGTGCCAAGCCGGCCGACCAGATCCTCTAGTGCGGTTTCGCCTGCCAGCCGTTTGTTGGCAATGCCAAGGGCCTCTGCGTGGCCGGTCGCGCCCTTGGGGTGGAGAGGTTCTGTCACAACAGCCTCCAGTCGCAGCATGTCGATGCCGTGGCCCGCGTCTATCTCGGTCAGCTTCAGGGCCAGCAGGGGGCGGATGCGGTCAGGGTCCGCGGCGGGGCGCGCAAGGCCAGTCTCGATCCATCCCATGGTACGATCACTGCGAAATGCCTGTAGCCGCACCCGCCGCGCGCCGCGCCCCTTGTCACGCAGCCTTTGGCACATGCGGGGCAGCAGACGGTCCAGCCCTGCCAGGATATCGCCTTCCAGCCCGATGGGATCGGGCAGGCTGAGGCGGGTGGCAAAGGCGGTGTCGGGCCGGGCTGGAGAGATCGGCTCTGGCACCGCGCCAAGCGCCTGGTCCAGCCGCAGCACCAGCGTGGTGCCAAAGCGGCGGGCCAGCGGCGCGCGGGGCTGGTTCAGCAGGTCGCCGATGCTGCGCAACCCAAGGCGGGACAGCTGGGTTTGCGTGTTCTCGTCCAGTCGCAGCGCGGCCAGCGGCAGGGGAGAGATGGCGCTGCGGGTCTGGTCGGACGGGGCGATGCGCGGGGCGTCGGGCATCAGCCGCACGCGGGCGGGGGCCGCGCCGCCCCTTTCCCAATGGCGGCGTTTCGCGGCGCGGGACCGCGTGGCGCGCGCCTCTTGGTCGATGGCGTCGCCATTGCGGTTATGGGCGGTGGTGGCCCCGGCAAAGCGGGCCAGCCCCCATGCCGCGCCGCGCGTGCCCGCGATGGCGCTACGCACCGTCAGGCCCAGATCGGCGGCGGCGGCGGTGATTTCGGTCAGCATGGCCTTTTCACCGCCGAACAGGTGGGCGCAGCCGGTGATATCCATCACCAGCGATTCCTCGCCCTCTTCGGTGACCCAGGGGGAAAAGCGCCCCGCCCACCGGCGCAGGGTGGTCAGGAATGCCGCCTCGGCCTGCGGATTGCGCAGGCGGGTTTGCAGCGCGGGACACATGGCCATGGCATCGCGCAGGGGTTGGTTGCGGATCAGCCCTGCCTCTTCTGCGCGCAGCGACAGCGAGGAAAGCACCTGCATTTGCCCGGTGTCGCGTGTTACCGCGAAGGGCTGGTCGTCAGGCAGGCTGCGCCGCCCCCGTAGCAGCCGTTCGGCACCGAGGCGGGGAAACCAGAGAGAGGCAATGCGGCGGGCAGGCATGGCGCGGGCGAGTCAAATTGTTTACGATATGTTCTTGTGTATCCGAGGCGGGCACCACGAGTCGAGTCCCTCAGCCGCACCAGATGCGGATGATCGTGCCGCCCTTGTCATATTCGATGTTCAGCCGGTCCAGCCGGTAGTCGCGCGTCAGGGGCGCGCCTTCCTCGTAAATACGGGTCTTGGCATCTGCCGGAAAGGTGGCGGCGGCGACTGACGTGCCGACCAGCGATTGCAGCCCGATTGCCCAGCATTCGTCTGCGGGTTTTCCCTTGGGCTGGCAGGCAGCGAGGAGGGCAAGGGCGGGCATGAGGATCAGTGTTTTGAGCATTGGGAACATGTGGGGCGGGGTTGCGCAAAAGGCAAGGAAACCGTCGTTTCCACAGTTGCAAAGCGGGTTCGATTGCACCACGGTTCCGGCAATTACATCAAAAAGGAGGTCGCTGTCATGCGCACCAAGGCAGCCGTGGCCATCGAGGCCGGAAAACCGCTTCAAATCATGGAAGTGAACCTTGAAGGCCCGAAGGCGGGCGAGGTTCTGATCGAAATCAAGGCGACCGGCATCTGCCATACGGACGAGTTTACCCTGTCTGGCGCCGACCCCGAGGGGCTGTTCCCGTCGATCTTGGGCCACGAGGGCGCGGGCATCGTGATGGAAGTGGGTGAGGGCGTCACGACGCTTAAACCGGGCGATCACGTGATCCCGCTTTACACCCCCGAATGCCGCGAGTGCTATTCCTGCCTGTCCGGCAAGACCAACCTTTGCACCGCGATCCGCAACACGCAAGGCCAAGGCCTGATGCCCGACGGGACCACGCGGTTTTCGATGCTGGATGGCACGCCGATCTATCACTACATGGGCTGCTCGACCTTTGCGAACCACACCGTGATGCCGGAAATCGCACTGGCCAAAGTGCGAGAAGACGCGCCATTCGACAAGATCTGTTACATTGGTTGCGGTGTCACCACGGGCATCGGGTCGGTGATCAACACCGCTGGGGTCGAAATCGGCTCGACCGCCGCCGTGTTCGGTCTGGGCGGGATCGGCCTGAACGTGATCCAGGGCCTGCGCATGGCCGGCGCGGACATGATCATCGGTGTCGATCTGAATGACGACAAAGAGGAAATGGCACGCAAGTTCGGCATGACCCATTTCATCAACCCGAAAAAGATCGACGGCACCGTCGTCGAAGAGATCGTCGGGTTGACCCAACGCGGCATCGACCATATCGGCGGCGTGGATTATTCCTTTGATGCGACCGGTAACGTGCAGGTGATGCGCGATGCGCTGGAATGTTCGCACCGCGGTTGGGGCGTGTCCGTCGTGATCGGCGTGGCGCCTGCCGGCGCCGAAATCAGCACCCGCCCGTTCCAGTTGGTCACCGGCCGCGTCTGGAAAGGCACCGCATTTGGCGGGGCGAAGGGGCGGACGGATGTTCCGAAGATCGTGGATTGGTATATGGACGGGAAGGTGGAAATCGATCCGATGATCACGCACACCATGCCTTTGGAGGACATCAACACGGCGTTCGACCTGATGCATGCGGGCGAGTCGATCCGGTCGGTGGTGATTTACTGATACAGATCAGGCCGTTACGAAATGGATTGGGGGCGGGTCTGAACGGGCCTGCCCTTTTTCGTTGGTGAAAGGTGAACGGCGCGGGCGGGGCGCGGGGGCCGAAAAATTCCGCAGGTCAGAACTCTGATTTTATTATACCCCTATCCCTCAAAAACCCGAAGATTTTGATCTGATATGATGCGGAAGTTATCGGTGACCTGATTTCGGAAGTCC
>DFBX01000101.1 GCA_002366795.1 Rhodobacteraceae bacterium UBA3069
CTCAAGCATGATCTGCCAGCGTGACGGTGTTTCGTCGTGCGTGAGCCGGGCGGTGATCGCCCACGACCCCAAAACAAGCAGCGCCATTACGGCCCACGTGAAACCGACCGTGGCGTTGATGGCCACGCCCGCGATCTCGAACAAGATCCACTGATCGGTGCTGATCTCCACTGCGCTACTCCTCTCCGATCCTGGCCCGGACAAAGCGCGTGGCCAGCAGGCGGGCCAGCGCGACGCCGAGCATCGCCGCCAAAATCCCGGACGGACCGACGCTCGTCAAGACAAGTCCTGCCAGTGCACCAATTATCAGCGCGAGGCGCAGGACCAGACCCAAAACGAACCGCCACCCCGCCCCGTTGCCGGTGAGGTGCCGCACCGAGCGCCAAAGCAGCGCAAAGTAGAGCGTACCGACACCGAACCCCGCGGCGAAGGCGGGAATCACGCTCGCGGCATGTCCGAGACCCTCACTCATCCTCACTCTCCTTGCTGATCCAGTACCAGGCGTTGAAGCAGCCAACAGTCACGCCGGCCAGCAGGCCGATGAGTGTCCAGGACCGCTCGGTTGAAAACTGTGCATCGACCCAGAGTCCAAGCACGGTGCCCGCGAGCGTCGGAATGGCGACGGACCAGCCGACCAGCCCGAACAAGCCCAACCCGTAGAACGGGTTGCGTGCGCGCCGTTTCTTCGCCGCCAGTTTGCGCTTCGCTTGCCGACCGATCTCGTCGGCACCCTGGTTTTGGACGGGGTCGGCTTGGTGCGGGTCGTCAGAGGTCATCCGGTTCCCCATTCAAGTTTTTGAAAGTGCCGCAACATGCCCGCCTCGAGCCGGGCCAGCGCCGAGCGGGCCTGCCGCTCCTCATCGTCTTGAGTCTCGAAGTCTTCGGCGACGCGCTGCGCCAGAGTTTCAAGCCGGTCACTCAACACGGCCCCGAGCACTGAAACCAACACCTCGCCTCCGCATTTCACCAAAGTCCCGGAGTTTATCCCGACATAGCGCTCGTGGCCCGCATCCGTTTCATATGTCAGAATGCCGGGAACCAAGAGCGTGACGAAATCCGCATGGCGAGGCAACATTCCGAACGCGCCACCGGGAGCCTCGGCCACAATGCGTGTGACCTCAATGTCCAGAACCACCTCGACAGGTGTGATGACCTCAAGCCGCATCGTGCTGCCCCATCTTGGCGCCGTCGCCGATCTCGTCCACCGATCCGATCATGTAAAAATCGCTCTCGGGCCGATCCGAAAATTCGCCGGAAAGGATTCTTTCGCACGAGGTCAGCGTCTCCTCCAACGGCACGAGGTGCCCCTCATGCCCGGTGAAGCGTTCTGTGGTGAAGAAGGGCTGGGTCAGAAACCTCTCCAGCCGCCGTGCCGTAGCCACGGTGGCGCGGTCGGTTGCCGACAGTTCATCCATTCCCAGCATTGCGATTATGTCTTTCAGGCTTTCGTATTCGGCCAGAACCCGGCGGGTTTCGCTGGCGATCCGGTAATGACGTTCGCCGACGCCCGAAGGCGTGAGAAGCGCGGAGAAGGATTTGAGCGGGTCGATGGCTGGGTAGAGACCCTGCGAGGCACGCTCGCGCGCCAGTACGATCGAAGCGGAAAGGTGAGAAAACGTGTGAGTCGCAGCCGGATCGGTAAAATCGTCGGCGGGCACATAGACCGCCTGAATCGAGGTCATCGACCCAGAAGCCGTCGAACAAATCCGCTCTTCCAGCCCGGCCAGTTCGGTTGCCAGCGACGGCTGATACCCCATCCGACTGGGCATCCGTCCCATTAGGCCCGACACCTCGGAGCCCGCCTGGACGAAACGGTAAATGTTGTCGATCAGCACCAGCACGTCACGGCTCATCGCATCGCGGAAATACTCCGCCATGGTCAGCGCCGCGTGACCCACGCGGAACCGTACTCCCGGCGTTTCGTTCATCTGGCCGAATACCATGACCACACGGTCGAGAACGCCCGCGTCGCGCATCTCTCGGTGAAGCTCCTCGGCCTCGCGCGAGCGTTCACCGATGCCGCAGAACAGGCTGACACCTTCGTATTCGGCGACCATGTTATGAATGAACTCGGTGATCAGAACCGTCTTGCCGACCCCGGCACCGCCGAAAAGCCCGGCCTTGCCGCCGCGCTCGATCGGGCTGAGAAGGTCGACTGCCTTGATGCCGGTCTCGAATACCTCTGTCTCGACGCGGCGCTCGGAAAGGGAGACGGGATGGCCGAAGATCGGACGGTGTTGCCCCGCATCGAGTGGACCTTCCCCGTCGATGGCGTTTCCGTAAATATCGACCATGCGCCCCAGAAGTGCACGGCCCACCGGCACCTGAAGCGGTGCGCCAGTATCGTGCACGACCATACCGAGGCAAAGCTCACTTGTTGGGTTGAATACGATACCACGCACGACGCCCGGAGACGGAAAACTGGTGGCCTCGATCACAATCCCGTCGTCCCTGCCGGCAAGCAAACGGGTCCCCGCCTTCGGGATCCGATATTGGAACCGGATGTCGACCACGGTTCCCTCGACCGAGATAATATGGCCAATCTGATCTTCCGAGTTCATCCGAACGCTCACAACTCACTCCTGTAGTTTACCACCCTCTGTGCAAACCGCTGCCTCGGGCGCATACTTAAGTCACAAAATGGCATAAGTTTAGCACGAAATCATTGATTGCGGTTAACAGGGTCGTTGCCGGGTGCACTGACTTGCCCGCCGTTAAAGACGCCTTGCGAAAAAGGGTTCAAAAGTGGACTGAAACTCGCGCATATCCCGGTCTGCCGGGCATCATGAAAGGCAAGTATGGGCTGCGGCATGAAGGTCAATGAGCTGATGAGCACGCATGTGATTTCCGTGTCTCAGGACACAAGGATCCACGATGTTGCCAGGTTGATGGCAGAGCACGATATCGGCGTTCTTCTGGTGTACGACGAGAAACATGTTGTCGGAATTGTCACCGACCGGGACATTGTCACGCGTTTTGTTTCTCGGGATGATGTGGCTATCAATTGCGCAGTAAGGGACATATTGACCGCAGACGTGGTTTGCTGCCACGATCGGCAGGATATGCGGAAGGCCGCCGAAATCATGGGCGACCACCAGGTCCGGCGGCTGCCTGTACTGGATGACAACGATCATCTTGTGGGGATTGTCACTCTGGGTGACATTGCGCGGGACGGGTCCGAACATCTTGCAGGCGAAGCCCTCGGTGAGATCGTGGAAGAGAGATGATGTAACGCGCGGCTGCTTATTGGCAGACCGGTGAATCTTATTCTTAGGAGAGAAAGATGAAATTGAGCAGTGGAACCTGGGTCGTCGTTGCGGACGGTGAGAAATACCTGTTGTTGCGAAACAACCTAGATGAAGAGTTCACGGATCTACGTGCCATCGGCAAGGACGAAATCGACAACCCGCCCGCACACGAATTGTCCAGCGACCGGGCTGGGCGCATGCATGACGACGGCCCCGGGATGAAGAGCGCGATGCTGGAAACCGACTGGCACCGGATCGAAAAGGAAACCTTCGCCCATGAACTTGCAGGCAAGCTCGAAGACTGGGCGAATGCAGGGCGCTACGATGAAATCGTGGTCGTCGCTGATCCGCGGTCGCTGGGTGAACTGAGGTCTGCTTATGGTGCGCAGACACAGGCGCGGCTGAAGGCTGAAATCGACAAAGACCTGACCAACATGCCAATCGACGCAATCGAGAAGGCTGTAGCCGCCGCGTGACGCCCCGGGAGGGTAGGCCGACGGAGTCAGACATCCGGTGCGAGCAGCTCGCTCCTGAGCACGTCCAGTTCGGCATCGGCGATGCCGGCGAGGCCTTGGATGTCGGTGATAACGACGCGGTTGTTCTCGCTGGTGTCGATCAGGCCCTGCCGCGATAGGCGCCGCAGCGTCCGGCAAACATGCACCGAGGACAGCCCCGAATACTCTCCGATCTGCTGTTGGGTCAGGGGCAGGTCGAACGCGTCTTTCGGTATGTGCTGGGCTCCTTCCAGTCTCAGGCACAGTTCGATCAGGGCGTAGGCAAGGCGGGTTTCGGCGCTAGCCTGGCCAAGCCTGAGAGTGCGCTCGGCAACTCTTGCACGCGCACGCGCCTCGTGCGTTCTGACGGCGGACCACATCTTTGGAGGGTCGGAGATTTCAAGATCGTCCAATTCAACGCGTGAGATCGAAGATACGACAACATCGGTGAGCGCATGAACGTCGTAGGCCGACACCAGCGCATCGCCCGAGGTTGGCAGAATGATA
This sequence comes from Rhodobacteraceae bacterium UBA3069, assembly GCA_002366795.1. Classification (GTDB taxonomy): domain Bacteria; phylum Pseudomonadota; class Alphaproteobacteria; order Rhodobacterales; family Rhodobacteraceae; genus UBA3069. The sequence continues at coordinate 4,250 of DFBX01000101.1, forward strand.
TCCGACGCCAGGAAGAGGTCAATCGTCTGGATTTGCCCGTTTTGCAAGGACTTGTTCAGGGCGACCCAACCTTCTAGCACTAACAGGATCGTTGGTGCGTCCTCGCCCTCGGCAACGATATCGGCACCGACCTGAACGCGGCGCAGGTTCTTCGCAAGCAGTGCCGACAACCGCGATGCGGCTGCGGCGTCCATGTCCCTGGTCAACAGCGCGGACTGGTCCACAAGGTGCGAATTCTTTTTCTCCATGACCGCTATTTGCGACATGACGACCGCTCCTCTCTCATCCGCACTTTGTTTCCTGAAGACTCATATCATACGAGGTACGGCTGCGACTTGCCAGACACAACGCTTAGTCGCCACGGCGGCACTTGACCGCCGTTAATGCCGCAACGCCTGACGATCTTAGAAATGATCCGAGATTGCGGCATGATTCGAAAGGGCACCTCATGACCAAGAAAGACGACACGACAAAAACAACCGCGCTTTTTTCAGACATCCTGAAGTCGACCCAGAGCGCGATGTCGATGAATCCCGTGCTTGCGCCCCAGATCGAAGAATTCTGGAACGCGCAGGAGCAAATGCTGAACGAGGCTGAGGTCTATACCCGCCACTGGTTTGAACGTCGCCACGAGGCTACGCGCACCGCGCTCGATACCGCTCGAAAGGCGACAACGGACGGGAATGGCGATCCGACCACAGCCATGCAGGCCATGATGGAGTGGCAGCGCCATTCGGTGGAAAGACTGGCAGAGGATGCCCGCGAGTGGTTCGAAATGGTATCTCGCTGCGCCGGTCAGGTTACGGAGGGTGAGGTCGAAGCGGTTGGGGAGACCATCAAGGAAGCGACCGAGACCGCAAAAAAAGTCGGCAAAACGTCGAAAACTACCCCGGTTTGATCCCCCGCCGGGACAAGCGGACCTCGAGACAAGGAGACATGAACATGGACGAGAAAAGCGCATATCAGCAAAAACTGGAAGCTCAGTTAGATGAGTGGAAAGCCGAGATTCTAAAATTGCAGGCAAAAGCCGATAAGGCCCAGGCTGATGCCAAGTTGAAATATCTGGAACAACTCAAGGAAGTCAGGCGACAGCAGAAAGAAGCCGTAGAGAAGCTTGGCGAGCTTCGAAAGGCGCAAGGCAAAGCCTGGGAAGACATGAAGTCGGGTTTCGAGGAAGCCTGGTCTAATATCAGTGATTCCATGAAAAAAGCGTTCGGGCGATTCGGCTGAGCGGTCTATCCGACGTTTTATTGCTGAATAGAACAGGAACAGGCCATCCTCGGAAAGAAGGGGGCCTGAACTGATCATACTGAACAGGAGATATCCGATGAGAAGAACTCTGATCCCGATCGCCGCCGCAACCCTTCTTTTTGCTACGGCAGGCTTTTCACAGGAAAGTGCGGACCAAACGACGACACTTGAACAGGTTCGGACCGAGATTTCGGAGGCGTTTCGGGCAATCGGTAAATATTCGATCGATCAGCGTGACTTGGTCTTTTCTCAAATCGAGCAAACCATGACCCGAATCGACGACGAAATCGATGTTCTGGAAAACCGCACACGTGAAAACTGGTCGGAAATGACCGACGAAGCGAAAGAGCGGAGGGCAGCAGCCTTAAGGGAGTTACGCACCCGCCGTAACGAGTTGAGCGAACGCTATGGGGCACTGAAACACGGTGCCGAGACCGCTTGGGAGGAATTGCAGGAAGGCTTTTCCGATGCGTGGGACGCGTTGAGCGACGCATGGCAGAGCGCGGATGACACGGAAAACGACGAACACCAAGAGTGAGATGTTACGGTGAAACAAACACATGAGATACTCGAGGGTTCTGCAACCAGACGACTCATCGCATTTCTATGGATCGTAGGATTGATTTCGGTCCTTCTCGGATTGATTGCGCTTGTTTTTCCACTAGCAGCGTCCATCGGCGTTGAATTGACATTCGGAATCCTGCTGGTCGTGGTCGGAGTTTTCGAGGTCGCTCGCGGGGTTTCCATGCGTGGGGTAGCCAATATCGCAATGAACCTGCTTTTCGGTGCACTGGCTCTGGCTGCGGGTTTGTTCCTGTTGTTCTTTCCGCTTGGAGGTATTTTGACGCTGACAGTCGTGCTGTCGTGGTTCTTCCTTCTCGGTGGCGGTCTGAAGATTGCGGCGGCATTCCACCTCCGCCCGCTGAACGGATGGGGCTGGCTGGCGTTTTCCGGCGTGATTTCGGTGATATTGGGGGGTCTGCTGCTCTTGGGTCTTCCGGGCACTGCAACTTGGGCTTTGGGGCTTCTGTTTGGTATCGATCTGGTTTTTCTGGGTGCCGCCCAGATTGCTGTTGCGGTCGGACTGAACAAGCTGAACTGAAGGAAAGGGGTGTAGCAAATGATTACGATTGAACATGGACCGGAGCACAAGGTCGTCACTATCCGGGCAGCAGGAACTCTGACGGCCAATGACTATGATGCGGCGGTACCGGAGTTGAAACACGCAATGGATCTTGCCGAAGGCCCGCTTCGGGTGCTGATCCGGTTAGAGGACTTTTCAGGCTGGGAGATTGAGGCCGCCTGGAAGGATCTCAAGTTCGATATAAGGCACGGAAGTGATCTAGGCCGGATTGCCGTATTGGGGGAAACGACGCTTGAAGAATGGGGTACAAAGCTTTCAGCGCCATTCATCGGTGCCGACATGAAGTTCTTTCCAATTGATCGGGAGGATGATGCAATGGCTTGGTTAAAGTACTGATGCAAACGGCAGGCAGAGCATCAGGAGAAAACCATTTCAGGTCGATGCAAGGGAAGATGAATGGGAACCGATCAGCAAATGCAGGCATTCGCGGCGAAAGCCGAAGAGGTTCTTGACCGTCAGGCAACAGTTCCCGAAACCGGACTTTCGGCCAAGGACGTCCAGGTAAGGCTCAAGAAGTTCGGGCGCAACGAACTGAGGCACACGAAGGGCAAGAGCGCCGTTTCCATACTTATTCATCAGTTCAAAAGCGTCATCGTCTGGCTTTTGGCCGCTGGGTCAGTTTTTTCACTGTGGCTGGGGGATCTGGCCGAAGCAGTCGCCATTATCGTCGTACTCATTATCAACACCGCGATCGGGTTCTTCACAGAGTTGCGCGCGGAAAAATCGATGAAGGCCCTGCGCCGGATTGCACGCGTTCGGACGCGGGTGCGTCGGGATGGTGTCGAGAAAACGCTGGATGCCCAGGACTTGGTGCCGGGCGACATTGTTCTGATCGAAGAAGGCGACGTGATCACCGCCGATCTGCGGCTCGTCGAGGTTTCCGATCTGCATTGCGACGAAAGCGTTCTGACCGGCGAATCCGCGCCCGTGGTCAAGGACGCGGAAAGGTTGGATCCGGATACGATTCTCGCAGACCGTGTGAACATGGCCTTCAAGGGTAGTTCCGTGACACGCGGGCGGGCAGAGGCTGTGGTCGTGGGCACAGGCATGGAAACCGAACTGGGCCGGATCAGCGATCTGGCGCAATCGGCCGAAGCGGAAACCGCGCCGCTGGAACGCCGCCTGGACAAGCTGGGGCACCGGCTCGTGTGGCTTACGCTGGCTCTCGCGGCGTTTACAACCATTCTCGGCGTTCTTCGGGGGCATGCACTGAGCGATATGATCGAGACTGGCGTGGCGCTTGCGGTGGCGGCTGTGCCTGAGGGCCTGCCTGTTGTTGCCACCCTGTCGCTGGCGCGCGGAATGTGGCGCATGGCGGCCCGCAACGCACTGATCTCGAATATGCCGTCCGTAGAGACCCTGGGC
>DFBX01000123.1 GCA_002366795.1 Rhodobacteraceae bacterium UBA3069
CACCAACTTTCAGCTATATCTCACAGGATCCACGGATAGTGCAGCGGAAACGCGCCCCTATCGACGCGCGCCGATCCAATGTGCTGCCCTTGATGCGGTCTCGTAAAAGGCTGTCTTGGTGCGAGTCCATGCCTCTGTATAGGAATCGACCGGCACCAATGGCAGCGCGGTTTCATCGCCAGACAAAAGCGCAAGCGCTGCGGCTTCGCCCATTACCGTGCCAGGCGCTATGCCGCGCCCGGAATAGCCGAATACGGCAAACCCGTCAGGCAGCCGTTGAATGCGCGGCAGTTTATCGTGGGTCATCATGATCCGGCCAGACCAGAAATGATCAAAGCTTTGCCCCGCAAGGTGCGGAAAAAACTTGGTAAAATGCCTTTCCGCCCATGCGCGGTGCAGCCCCATGGTATCAAGTGCGCCCATGGCCCCGATGATCAATCGTCCCGCCGCATCCCGTCGGATCGAGGTCATCACATTTGCCGTATCCCAGCATCCTTCTTGCCCGTCCAGAATGCCCGCGCGAAGGTTGTCGCCCAACGGCGCGGTCGCCAGTTGAAAGAAGGTCACGGCGCTGGCCTGGGCGGCGTCGTGACCCTCGGTGGATTGGTGATAGGCATTCGTGGCCAGCAGAAGTTTACGCGCCCGCAGAGAGATCGCCGCCTTTCAGGATAACGCGCCAGTGGTCCCCCTCGTGGCGCAGGGCCAGAACGGGGCTGCGCTCGTGTAGCGAAGCCCCTGCCCCGATTGCCGCCGCCGCAAGCCCCTGAGCATAGGCCAATGGCTGCACCGTTCCGGCCCGTGCGTCATGTAAGGACGCTTTGTAAGCGCCTGTTCCCACGCGTTTTTTCGTCTCATCAGCATCAAGCAAAGTGACCGGCGCGCCAAGCGCTTGTTGCTGGCGCAAACGGTCCTTCAGATTGGCCAGGCCGGCGGCAGAATGGGCCAGGTGCAGGGTGCCATTCTGCCGCCGACAATGGCCAGATCAACCGTATGTTCTCCCTTATATTCAGTTGTTTGCAGCGCATTCTTACTGCTGGTTTGCCAAAGGTTTTTCTGCATCCATCGCCCTGACGTAAAAAGGCCCGCGCCACCAAAAGGGACACGGGCCAAAGTGACCTGACAATTCAGATCAGATCAAAAGAAAGCCTGCAAGCCGGTCTGCGCACGGCCGAGGATAAGCGCGTGCACATCATGCGCGCCCTCGTAGGTGTTCACGGTTTCCAGGTTGACCATGTGGCGGATTACGCCGAATTCCAGGCTGATCCCGTTGCCACCATGCATGTCACGGGAAAGACGCGCAATATCAAGGGCTTTGCCGCAGTTGTTGCGCTTGACGATGGAAATCATTTCCGGCGCGGCCTCGGCCTTGTCCATCAGGCGACCCACCTGCAACGAGGCCTGAAGCCCAAGCGCGATTTCGGTCTGCATATCGGCCAGTTTCTTTTGGAACAGCTGGGTTTGCGCCAGCGGGCGTTTGAACTGGTGCCGGTCCAGCCCGTATTGCCGCGCCGCGTGCCAGCAGAATTCGGCCGCGCCAAGCACGCCCCAGGAAATGCCGTAACGCGCGCGGTTCAGGCAGCCGAACGGCCCTTTCAGACCCTCTACATGCGGCAGCAGCGCGCCCTCGCCCACCTCGACATTGTCCATGACGATCTCACCGGTGATCGAGGCGCGCAGCGACATCTTGTTTTCGATCTTGGGCGCAGACAGACCTTTCGTGCCTTTTTCCAGCACGAAACCGCGGATCTTGCCACCATGCGCTTCGGACTTGGCCCAGACCACGAAAACATCGGCGATCGGGCTGTTGGATATCCACATTTTCGACCCGTTCAGCACATAGCCGCCATCGGTCTTCTTGGCACGGGTTTTCATGCCGGCGGGGTCGGACCCGGCATCGGGTTCTGTCAGGCCGAAGCAGCCTATCCACTCGCCCGAGGAAAGTTTCGGCAGGTATTTCATGCGCTGTTCTTCGGAACCGTAGGCGTAGATCGGATACATCACGAGGCTGGATTGCACCGACATCATCGAGCGGTAACCGCTGTCCACGCGCTCCACCTCGCGGGCGACCAGCCCGTAAGACACATAGCCCGCGCCCAAGCCACCGTATTGTTCCGGCGTGGTGACACCAAGCAGGCCCATTTCGCCCATTTCGCGGAAGATTTCCGGGTCGGTCTGTTCCTTGGCAAATGCCTCTAGCACGCGCGGTTGCAGCTTTTCCTGACAATAGGCATGGGCGCTGTCGCGCATCATCCGCTCGTCATCTGTCAGCTGCTGGTCGAACCGGAACGCATCTTGCCAGTCGAAAGAGCCAAGATCGGGCGCATCCTTGGCGCGTAGGGCGGGTTTGTCGGACATGGGGGTCTCTCCTTCTTGGAATGTCGGGCTGGCGGGGTTATGAGTTTTCCGCCTATCTTGCGGGGGTATACAATGGAATTGACGCGGAACCTAACGAGTTTCCCGCATCTTTACATGAGGTTTAGGAATGAACGAGCGGCGAATCCTTCCCTCTCTCGGTGCGTTGCGCGCGCTGGAGGCATTGGAAAGGCTGGGCAGCGCCACCGCCGTGGCCGAGGAATTGTCCCTGACCCAATCCGCCGTCAGCCGTCAATTGCAAACGCTGGAGGAACAGTTGGGCGTTACGCTGATCCTGCGCGAAAAGCGGCGGATGCGCCTGACGCCCGCCGCGCAGACCTATGCCGAGGAGGTTCGCGAAGCCCTGAACCGGATCGCCCATGCATCGATCAAGCTGCGGGTAAATCCAGAGGGCGGGCAGATCAATCTGGCGATCCTGCCGACTTTTGGAATGCGCTGGCTGGTGCCGCGCCTACCGGAATTCGCGCTGCGTCACCCTGATATTACGGTGAACATGGCCACGCGGCTGCACCGCTTTAACTTTGCGACGCAAGGTTTTGATGCAGCGATACATTATGGTCAGCCGGATTGGCCCGGCACCGATCATCTGCGTCTGAAACCCGAGAATGTCGTGCCGGTTTGCGCGCCCGCCCTGTTGCAACGTCACACAATCGCCCGGCCCGAGGATATCCTGTCCCTGCCCCTGCTGCATATCCAGACGCGGCCAAAGGCATGGGCCGATTGGTTTGCCCATTGGGGGGTAAAGGCACCGATGCCGCAAGGCATGTTGCACGACCAGTTTTCCACCATCACGCAGGCCGCGCGGCATGGCCTTGGGGTGGCTTTGCTGCCCGATTATCTAGCGCAGCGGGATCTGGCTGCGGGGCGTTTGGTGCAAGCTTGGGGCGGTGCCACGCCGTCGCTTGGCAGCTATTACCTGATCTGGCCGAAAGAGAAACAGGCCGATCCCGCCTTGCAGAAATTCCGTGACTGGCTGGCAACCCAGGCCGAGGAGGAAGACGGTTTGCCGCGTTAAATACACACCATAACCCCCTGTAATTTCAGCCCAAAGCATAGCCCGCGCCGCGCACCGTGCGCAGCGGATTGTCGCCGCCCGCCTTGGTCAAGGCCTTGCGCAACCGGCCCACATGCACATCGACGGTGCGTGTGTCGACATAGATGTCGCGCCCCCAGACCCGGTCCAAAAGCTGTTCACGCGAGAACACGCGCCCCGGCTTTTCCATGAAAGTGGACAGCAGGCGAAATTCGGTCGGGCCAAGTTTCACCGGAACCTCGCTGCGGGTGACTCGGTGGGTTTCCGCGTCCAGCACGATATCCTGGTATTCCAGACGCTCGCCCATTGTGGCGGGACGGGTGCGGCGAAGCTGCGCGCGCACGCGGGCCAGCAATTCCACCACGGAATAGGGTTTGACCACGTAATCGTCGGCCCCGGTTTCCAGCCCGCGCACCTTGTCCACCTCTTCGGACCGCGCCGACAGCATGATCACCGGCACCCCGCGTGTTTCGCTGCGCATTTTCAACCGGCGGCACACCTCGATCCCGGAGACATTGGGCAGCATCCAGTCCAGCACGATGATATCGGGGGCGACTTCATCGACCAGTAACAAGGCCTCTTCGCCGTTTTCCGCCTGCGCCACGTCAAAGCCTTCGGCCTCCAGATTATAGGCTAGGACCTCACGTTGCGAGGGCTCGTCCTCGACGACCAGAACGGTTGGGCGGTCTGCGGACATGGGATTAGTCCTCATTCTCTTCAAACGGCTTTCCCTCGGCCAGATCGGCCTTGGGCCGTTTGTCCTCGGGCATTTCGCCGGTCACAAGATAGACCACCTGTTCCGCGATAGAGGTGACATGATCCCCCATCCGTTCGGTGTTCTTGGCGATGAAATGCAGGTGCATGCAGGCGGTGATGTTGCGCGGGTCTTCCATCATGAAGGTCAGGAATTCGCGAAACAGCGCATTGTACATCTGGTCCACGTCATGGTCGCGCTGGATCACGTCATGAGCTAGGGCGACATCGCGCTGGATATAGGCGTCCAGCGCGTCCTTCAGCATCAACTGCACCTCTCGCGCCATGCGGCGCAGGGCGGACTGCGCGCCGCTGATCGGCGACATCTGCACCAGCACGCCGGTGCGCTTGGCCATGTTTTTCGAATAATCGCCAATCCGTTCAAGGTTCGCGGCGATCTTCATCACGGTCAGCACGACGCGCAGGTCGATGGCGGTGGGCGCGCGCAGCGCGATCAACTGGGCGCATTGCTCGTTGATGGTTTCCTCAAGGTCGTCAATGGCGCGGTCGCCTTCACGCACGGCTTCGGCCAGTTCCACGTCGCGCTCTTCCAGCGATTTGGCTGCGTTCAGGATGGCCTCTTCGACCAGCCCGCCCATCCGCATGATAAGCCCTTGAATACCCTCAAGATCGCGGTCGAAGGCAGAGGCAATATGTTGGGTTGTCATCTCTGACCTCCTTAACCGATCCGACCGGTGATATAGCTTTCCGTGCGCGGATCCTTTGGTTTGGTGAATATCTGGTTGGTGTCGCCGTATTCCACCAGGTTGCCCAAGTGGAAAAACGCGGTTTTCTGGCTGACCCGTGCGGCCTGCTGCATCGAGTGGGTCACGATCACCACCGAATACTGGCTGCGCAATTCGTCGATCAACTCTTCGACCTGGGCGGTGGCGATCGGGTCCAGCGCGGAACATGGCTCGTCCATCAGCAGCACCTCGGGTTCGGTGGCCACGGCGCGGGCGATGCACAGGCGCTGTTGCTGGCCGCCGGAAAGGCCAGTGCCGAGCGATTGCAGGCGGTCTTTGACCTCGTCCCAAATCGCCCCGCGGCGCAGGGATTTCTCCACGATCTCGTCCAGTTCGGCCTTGTTGCGGGCCAGGCCGTGAATGCGCGGACCATAGGCCACGTTGTCATAGATCGACTTGGGAAACGGGTTGGGTTTCTGGAACACCATGCCGACCTTGGCGCGCAGCTGCACCGGATCCACCTTGCGGTCATAGATATTTTCGCCATCAAGGGTGATGTCCCCCTCGACCCGGCAAATGTCGATCGTGTCGTTCATCCGGTTCAGGCAGCGCAGGAAGGTGGATTTGCCACAGCCCGACGGGCCGATAAAGGCGGTCACGGTCTTGTCCTGAATATCCACGTTCACGTCCTTGATCGCGTGGGTTTCACCGTAATAGACCTGCACGTTGCGGGCCGCTATCTTGTTTTCCTTGGCTTGCACGTTCGTCTCCAGCTTGGGCGCGTCATACATGGGTCTGTCCTTTCCGTATTACCAGCGGCGTTCGAAACGGCGGCGCAGAATGACGACCAGCGCATTCATCGACACAAGAAAGACCAGCAGGATGATGATACCACCCCAGGCCCGTTCGTAAAAAGCGGGATCGGCGCGCTTGGCCCATTCATAGATTTGTGCAGGCATGGCCGAATTGGGCGACATAAGCCCCTCGGCGACCGAACCCGGTGCGTTCGACGCGATGAACCCGATCATCCCGATCAGCAGCAACGGTGCAGTTTCGCCAAGCGCCTGTGCCAGACCTATGATCGTGCCGGTCAGGATACCGGGCGTGGCCAAGGGCAGAACATGGTGGAAGACCGCCTGCATCTTCGAAGCCCCTACCCCAAGCGCCGCGTCGCGGATGCTGGGCGGCACCGATTTCAGCGATGCACGGGTCGAGATGATGATCGTCGGCAGGGTCATCAGCGTCAGCACCAGCCCGCCCACCAGCGGTGCCGATTGCGGCAGGTTCATATAGTTGATGAACACGGCCAGACCCAGAATACCGAACACGATGGACGGCACCGCGGCCAAGTTCGAGATGTTCACCTCGATCAGGTCGGTCCAGCGATTTTTCGGCGCGAATTCTTCCAGGTAGATTGACGCGGCAACCCCGATGGGCAGCGACAGGAAAAGCACCACCAGCATCATGAAGAACGAGCCGGCCATGGAAACACCCATCCCCGCCGCCTCGGGCCGTTGGTCCGACGCGTCCGATCCCAGGATAAAGGCAGGGTTGAAGGATTTGCGCAAAATGCCTGCGTCACGCAGGCTGTCCGCGAAATCCAGCTGTTCCGCCGAGATCGCCTTGTTGTCCGCCACGCTGATCCGGCTGACGCGGCCCTTCAGATAGCCATCGATCCAGGAATTGGCGAGGAACTTGAACTCGACCGTATGGCCGATCATGTCCGGGTTCGTCAGCACATAATTGCGCAGATCCGCCGCGACCGATTTGGACAGGATCGCCGCCTGTGTCTTGACCTTCAGATCGCTTTGCAGTCCCGCCTGTTCAAGCGTGGTTTCGAACCCCGCCTGGATGATCGGTGCATAGCCGAAGGTGCTGACCTTCTTGATCTTTTCCAGGTCACGTTCGCCGGTCTTGTCCAGCTTTGCCTCCAGCAGGGGTACGTTCAGCGTGATGAACGACTGCTGGAACGCGCCTGTGCCCTTGGACAGGATGGTGAACAGCAAGATCGCCAGCATCAGCAGGCCGGTCGCGATGGCCAGCATGCCGTAGAACTTGAACCGCCCCTCGGCCGCGTTGCGGCGTTTGACACGCGGGCTTTGGGTATAGATCGACCCTTTGGGGGTCGGGCCCGTGGGAAGCGAAGCATCGGTCATTCGTATTGCTCCCGATATTTGCGCACGATGTAGAGCGCGAAGATGTTCAGCCCCAGTGTCAGGACGAAAAGGGTCAGGCCAAGGGCGAAGGCGACCAGCGTTTCGGGCGAGGAAAAGTCGCCGTCACCCGTCAACTGGCTGACGATCCGCGTGGTGATGGTGGTCATGGATTCCAGCGGGTTAAGGGAAAACTTGGCAATGGCCCCCGCCCCCATGACGACGATCATTGTCTCACCAATCGCGCGGGACGCGGCCAGCAGTACCGCGCCGACGATGCCGGGCAGCGCGGCGGGCAGCACCACCTGCCGGATGGTTTCGGAATGGGTCGCGCCCAGCCCCAAAGAACCGTCGCGCATGGATTGCGGCACCGCGTTGATGATGTCATCGGAAAGCGAGCTGACAAAGGGGATCAGCATGATGCCCATCACCACGCCCGCCGTCAGGACCGAGGTCGCCCCCTTCATCCAGCTGACGCCCAAGGCACCGCCGTCGCCAAAAATGGCCAGCAACGTCGGGCCGACCGTCAGCAACGCGAACAACCCGTAAACGATGGTCGGGATACCGGCCAGAATTTCCAGCATGGGCTTGGCGAAGGCACGGGTTTTCGCACCGGCATATTCCGACAGGTAGATCGCCGCGAAAAGCCCGATCGGCACGGCCACAAGCAGCGCGATGACCGAGATATAGATCGTGCCCCACAGCAGCGGCAGGATGGACAATTCGCTGTCACCGCGAAAGTTCGGTGCCCATGTGCTGCCAAGGAAAAAGTCGGACCAGCTGTGCAGGCCAAAGAAGTTTCTGGTTTCGAACAACATCGACAGGACGATGCCGATGGTGGTCAGGATCGCCAGCGAGGCCGCGCCGATCAGCAACCCCATCACGGCCTTCTCCACCACGTTGCGGGCGCGGAAATCGGCCCGCGTGCGGGCGATGGAATAGCCAAGCCCGCCAAGGGCCAGCAGGATGACCAGGCCAGTCATCCAAAGGGCCGCGGTTTTGCTGAGTTCGCGATAGGTCTGTGCCGCGCGCAATATCTCGGGCTTCACGTCAGAGCCGAGCGCGACGCCCACTTCGCCCAGAAGCCCGCGAATATCGCTGTCATCGGCGCGCAGCGCGCGCGCCTCTTTCGCGCTCAGCGCGGATCGGGCCACGGCCAGGTCCAGCCCCTCGGCCACGCGGCGCACATCGGACATCACCAGGTCAATCGAGGAGCCTTTCGCCACGAATGTGTCCGGGATCGTGCCCTCGGTCGCGCGGTTGACCAGCATGGGCTGCGCGATCATCCAGACGGCGATCAGCAGCAACGCCGGAATGGTCGTGAACAGCGCCACGTTGACGCCGTAATAATTGAGTCGTGAATGGAGTTTGCGTGCATCCCCGCCAGCGGCGGCAAGGGCGCGCATGCGCCCAAACACATAGCCGGCCACGCCAAGGGCAAGGACGGCAAGGACAAGCCAGAAAACAGGCATGGCAGCTCCGCATTGGGAAGGGTCGGACAGGTGGGGGCAGGCGCGCACGCCTCCCCCACCTAAGGCGATTACATGTTCGAACCCATGGTGGCTTCGTCCGCCACGACTGCCTGGGTTTCGGCCAGTTCGGGGTCGGACACCAGGCCATATTCGGCAAGCGGGCCATCGGGGCCTGCGATCTCGTCCGCGACGAAGAATTCAGCAAATTCCTTCAGGCCGGGGATCACGCCGATATGCGCCTTCTTGATGTAGAAATACAGCGGGCGCGACACGGGGTATTCGCCGGTTGCGATCGCTTCAGTCGAGGGAACGATGCCCGACATGGTGGCCACTTGCAGCTTGTCGGTATTGTTCTCGTAGAAGGCCAGACCAAAGACGCCGATGCCGTCCTTGTTGGATTCGATGCGGGCCAGCGTTTCGGTGTAGTCGCCGTCGATGTCCACCGACACACCGTCGGTGCGCAGCGAAATGCAGGATTTCTCGGCGGCTTTCTTGTCGTCGCCATTGGCCGCTTTCAGAACCTCGAAGGCACCGGTAGCTTCGCAGCCCGCCAGGATCACCTTGTCCTCGAACACTTCACGGGTGCCGTGCTTGGTGCCGGGGATAAAGACCTGGATCGGCTGGTCGTGGAAGGCCGCATTCACGTCTTTCCACGAGGTATTGGGGTTGGCGACCATTTCGCCGTTTTTCATGATGGTGTCGGACAGGGCCAGATACCAATCGGTCGGGGTGAATTCGAACCCGTTGCCCGCCTTGTCGGATGCAAACACAATGCCGTCATAGCCGATGCGCACTTCGATGATGTCGGTCACGCCGGCACCCGCGCAGGCTTTGATTTCGCTGTCCTTGATCTGGCGTGAGGCATTGGCCACGTCGATCGTGTTCTCGCCCACGCCTTCGCAAAAGCGCTTCAGCCCGGCCGAGGAGCCGCCCGATTCAACAACCGGGGTCGGGAAGTCGAAGTTTTCGCCAAAGGCTTCGGCTACAATGGAGGCATAAGGCAGCACGGTCGAAGACCCGGCAACCTGCACCTGGTCACGGGCGGCAGCAGCGGTTGCGGAAACGGCAGTGATCGCCAGTGCAGAGACGGACAGTTTCACGAAGGACATATGGATAGCTCCTGTTTGTCGATGTCTTGATCGCCCGGGTTGCGCGGCGACCTTGCGGCGGGTGCTAATGGTCTTGCGCTATGCTTTTGTGACGGTTGTGTAACAGCCATATGACAATCGTCGATGCGCAAGTATGCGCGCGCGACCCCGCGATCAACTAAGTATCTGGCTTGGAACGGCTTTTCACGGCGCGCCGCGGTCTCGCGCTCTTTGACATTTTTTCGGACTTGGCGGAAACCGAAAATAAACATCACGCGGCGCGCGGCAGAATCACGGTGAAACAACTGCCCTGCCCTGGCGTGCTGTCGATTCTCAGCCGACCGCGGTGGCGGCTGACGATATGTTTGACAATGGCCAGCCCCAGCCCGGTTCCGCCCATCTCGCGCGCACGGTGGCTATCCACGCGGTAGAATCTTTCGGTCAGGCGCGGAACATGGATCGGATCGATCCCCGGCCCCGTGTCACAGACCGAGATTTTCAACGCCGGACCGCGAATGGCAGGATCCCGTTCAAGGCCTTCGACTGTGACAGTCACGGTCCCGTCCTTGCCGCCATATTTGATGGCGTTTTCGATCAGGTTCACGAACACCTGTCGCAGCTGGTCCTCGTCCGCAGTGACGGTCGGGTCATGTGCCTGAACGTCCAGACGCATCGTCGTCGCGTTCCTGTCCGCCTGCGGGGCAAGCGCCCTGATGGTCGAGGAAAGAAGCGTATCAAGATCGACCAGCGCATCGGGGCGGATGCGTTCCTGCCCCTCGACCTGGCTGAGCGACAGCAGATCCTTGATCAGCCGGTTCATGCGCCCTGCCTCAAGCTGCATGATGCTAAAGAACCGTTCCTGTGCCTTGGGATCGTTCCGCGCCGGACCTTGCAGGGTTTCGATGAACCCCATCAGCGCGGTCAACGGCGTCCGCAATTCATGGCTGACATTGGCGACGAAATCGCGGCGCATCTGTCCGGCCTGTTCCAGCTGTGTCAGATCTTCGAGGCACAGCAACACCCCGTCCACCCGGTTCAGCCGCAGTGGCGCGCAACTGACGGTAAAGGAATGGTCCTGCGTGCCTTGCTGGATCACGATCCGCGTTTCCTCGCGCTGGCCCGACTGTCGGCACCGTGCAATCGCCTTGTGCAAGGCCGGTTGACGCAAGACGGTGATCAATGGCTGGTTCATCACCTCGCGCCCCAGCACGGCGCGGGCCTCGGCATTGACGCCAATGATTCTGTCGCGGACGTCGATCAGCATCGCGGGCTGCGGAATCGCGGCGACCAGGGAGGGGGCGGAGGGGCTATTCATTAACAGACCAGTTAACAGATCAGAGGAGTTTTCCGAGGGTTATGACATTGTAAACGCTGCATTGTAACTTTTTTGTGGATAGGTGGCAAAATCGCGGAATTATCGTTTGGATTTGCGGAAACTTAATCCAAACTGGTCGCCAACCGCATGACATCCCTCGTGCGGGCTGCTGTTGCCAGAGGTCATTGATGCTCCAAAATTCCACGCTTTCCGCGTCCCGTCGTCTTGCCTTGCAGATCGTGCCGATAGCCGGTGCGAAATGCGATGCGACCGCGCGCGCCATTCCATTCACCGCGCTGTCCGCGACACTGTTGAACACGATGAAACCCGCGCTGGTCCTGTCTTGGCTGTATACCGAGGATCACGATGCGATGGACATCGCCACACGTCTGGGCGAGGTCGGGTTTCGCGGCTGTTTACGCGTCTTCACGCGCCCCCTGCTCCGTCCTGGCATGGTTCGGCGCGAACTGGCATCCTGTTGCCCGCAGATGACGCTGGAACTGGAGGAAATAGAGGTCACAGCCGCGCCACTGCACGCCTATGACGATTTCATCGCCAATCCCGAAACAAACGGGCAAGACATGACCTGCTTGCGCCTGCTGGCCTGATCCAGGGTCAGACCGGTTTTAGGCCGTCGCGAAAGCGGCGCATGTTTTCCTGATAATGCAGCGCCGAGGCGCGCAGCCCCGCGATCGCTGCGTCGTCCAACTGGCGCACAACTTTGCCCGGCGCGCCCATCACAAGGCTGCCATCGGGGATTTCCTTGCCTTCGGTGACCAGCGCCCCGGCCCCGATCAGGCAGTTCTTGCCGATCTTCGCGCCGTTCAGCACTGTCGCCCCCATGCCGATCAAAGAGTTTTCGCCAATCGTGCAACCATGCAGCATCGCCTTGTGCCCGATGGTGCAACCCGCGCCGATGGTCAGCGGATAGCCCATGTCGGTATGCATCACCGTGTTTTCCTGCACATTTGTGCCTTGCCCGATAAGGATCAGCTCGTTATCGCCGCGCAAGGTGCAGCCGAACCAGACCGAGGTTGCCTCCTCTAGCAGAACATTGCCGATTACATGGCTGCCGGGCGCGACCCAATAGTCGCCGTTTTCAGGGGTTTGCGGCGCGTGGCCGTCCAACGAATAAAGCGTCATGCGATTTCCTCGAATTCCTGTTGCAGGTTGCGGACGTGATCGACCAGCCCGGGCTGTTGCAAGCGGCGCAGGCGCGTGGCGGTCACGATGGTTTGCAAGTCAGCGAAGGTGCGTTCAAGATCGTCATTGACCAGCACGAAATCATATCCATCCCAATGGCTTATCTCGTCCCAGCTTTTCTGCATCCGCTTGGTGATCACCTCTTCGCTGTCCTGGCCACGGCTGACCAGCCGGCGGTGCAATTCCGCGATTGACGGCGGCAGGATAAAGATCGACAGCGTGTGCTGCCCAAGCGAGGAATTGCGGATTTGCTGCGCGCCCTGCCAGTCGATGTCGAACAACACATCGTGCCCCGCGTCGATCGCATTCTGCACCGGCCCCTTGGGCGAGCCGTAGAAATTGCCGAACACATGGGCGTGTTCCAGCATGCCCTGCTGGGCGACCTCGTGCTTGAAATCATCCTCGGTCAGGAAATGGTAATCGGTGCCGTCCTGTTCGCCGGGACGGGGCTGGCGGGTGGTGGCTGACACCGAAAACGACAAGGTCGGATCCCAGTCAAGCAACCGTTTCGACAGGGTGGACTTGCCGGCGCCCGAAGGCGACGAAAGGATGATAAGCAAGCCGCGGCGGTTGGGTTGGGTCATGTTGGCCTCATTCGACATTCTGGACCTGCTCGCGCATCTGGTCGATCACGGTTTTCATTTCCAGCCCGATCCGGGTCAGGACCGGTGATTGAGCTTTAGAGCATAACGTATTGGCTTCACGGTTGAATTCCTGCATCAGGAAGTCGAACTTTCGGCCAACCGGCCCCTTGGCGCCCAGCAATTCGCGCGCCGCCGAGACATGGGCGCGCAGGCGGTCCAGTTCCTCGGTCACGTCGGTTTTGACCGCGATCATCGCCAGTTCCTGCGCCACGCGCCCCTCGTCCACGTTATCGGTATTCTCGATCACGCGGGCCAGTGCGGCCCGAAGGTTGGCGGCTGCCTCTGCCCGGCGGGCGGTGGCGGCGTCCTCGGACGCGGTGACAAGCGCCGTGACCTCGTCAAGCTGACGGGTCAGGATCTCGGCCAATGCCGTACCTTCACGTCCGCGCATAACCTGGAAATCGGCGATCAGCGCCTCTGCCTCATTCAGCAAAATGGGCAGCAGCGACTTGGACTCGCCCTCGTTGCTGGCGGTTTCATAAACGCCGCGAAGGGTCAGGATATCCGAAGGGGTCGAAGGCGCCAGCGAAAGCCCCTGTTCCATCGCCTCGGCCTCGATCCGTTTCAGGGCGGTGATGGCCGATGAAAGCGCCGCCTCGTTCACCGCCAACTGGCTTGTGACCTCTTCGCGGCTCACGCGCAGCGAAAGGGTGACATTGCCACGCGCCAGGGCCTTGGACAGCTTTTCGCGCAGTTTCGGCTCCAGCCCCTCGATCCAGTCTGGAACGCGCAGGCGTAGGTCCAGCCCCTTGCCGTTGACGCTTCGCAAATCCCAGGCCCAGCTATATCCCGCCTCGGCACCCTTGCCTGCGGCGAAACCTGTCATGGATTGTATCACGCGGAACTCCCCTTTACGCACGAATGATCCCTACCCATTTCCTCATGCGGGGGCAAGGCGCGCGCTGCGGCATCGGTCGGGCATGGTCCTTGGAAGAGGTTAACCATTGGTATAGAAAATACACACGGTTTTCCTAAATCTGTGGCATGTTAACGGACAAGTAAGCAGTCCGAAGCCAAGGTTAATGGATCAGCCATTGCCCCTCTGGTCCGGATTGCCGGTTTTACCGTTTGCCAGAGGATTGCCCAGATGCGCCGTGAGAATGACACCGATCGGAACGTGATCTCGATGAACCGGTTTGTCGACAAGGAACGCTACCCCCTTTTGGCCGAGGTCGAGGCCTATTGGGACGGATTGCGCGGCGCGCGGCCCGTGCCGATGCGGTCAGAGGTGGACCCGCGCGGTATCGAACGGGCGTTGGAATATGCCTTTATCCTTGAACGCATCGCCCCCGGCGTCGCCCGCCTGCGCATTGCCGGATCGCACCTGACCGACCTGATGGGGATGGAAGTGCGCGGCATGCCGATCACCGCCTTTTTCACTCCCGACGCGCGCAAGACCGTCACCACCATGCTGGAGGACGTCTTTTCCGGCCCTACCATCGGCGAGGTGACGCTGAGCGCCGACAAGGGCATCGGCAAACCGGCGATGGACGCCAAGATGCTGCTGCTGCCCATGACCAGCGATATGGGTGATGTCAGCCGGATTCTTGGCTGTTTCGTCACCAACGGGCAAATCGGGCGCACCCCGCGCCGGTTCAACGTGACCGAAACCAAACTGCGCGAGATCACGAACCGCGAGGCACAGCCCTTTGCATCGGCCCCGACGCGGAAATCGCCGGTGAAGCCATTGAAAGTGTCCGGTTTCGCGGAAACGTCAAAGCCTTTTGCGCGGAATGAACCGCCCAAGACCCAACCGACAGAGCCCAAGCCGGTCAGCAAGCCGTCGCTGCCACCCTACCTGCGCCTGGTCGAATCCGAATAATCTGCCAGCTGGCAGGGAACTGGCCCGAGAAGAGGCCACAGAGGACAAAAGGCAGGCCATCACGGCCTGCCTTTTCATTTTATCGCAGTGACTTGCGGGGCGTTCTTCAGACAGCGTTCGCCTGGCGCACATCGCGCAGCGCCGACAGTTCCTCGGCCACGAGGAAGGCCAGTTCCAGCGATTGCGAGGCGTTCAGGCGCGGGTCGCAAGCGGTGTGGTAACGGTCGCTCAGATCCTCGTCGGTCACGGCGCGCACGCCGCCGGTGCATTCGGTCACGTCCTGGCCGGTCATCTCGAAATGCACACCGCCGGGGATCGTACCCTCGGCCTTGTGCACACCAAAGAATTCACGAACTTCACGCAGCACGGAATCGAAGGGCCGTGTTTTATACCCGGTCGAGGATTTGATCGTGTTGCCATGCATCGGATCGCAGGTCCAAAGCACGTTCGCGCCCTCTTCCTTGACGGTCTGGATCAGGCGCGGCAGGTTTTCCGCCACTTTGCCCGCACCGAACCGCGCGATCAGGGTCAGGCGCCCCTCTTCGTTCTGGGGGTTCAGCTTGGCCATCAGCGCCTTCAGATCATCCGAAGTCATGGACGGCCCGCATTTCAGCCCGATCGGGTTCAGCACACCGGAACAGAATTCCACATGCGCCCCGTCGGGTTGCCGCGTGCGATCACCGATCCAGAGCATGTGACCGGACCCGGCCAGCCATTTGCCCGACGTGGAATCAAGACGGCACAGCGCCTCTTCGTATTCCAGCAGCAGCGCCTCGTGGCTGGTGTAGAAATCAACGGTCTGCAGGCTGTGCGCCGTGGCGCTGTTGACACCCGCAGCGCGCATGAAATCCAGCGTGTCGCTGATCCGATTCGCAAGGTCACGGTATTGTTCAGCTTTCTCGGATTCGGTAAAGCCAAGGGTCCACTGATGGACCTGGTGGACATCCGCATAGCCGCCCGTGGAAAAGGCGCGCAGGAGGTTCAGCGTGGCGGCGGCCTGGGTGTAGGCTTGCAGCATCTTCGCCGGATCGGGAATCCGCGCTTCGGGGGTGAAGGCCAGCTCGTTGATGATGTCACCGCGATAGCTGGGCAGCTCGACGCCTTCCACGGTTTCCGTTGGGGCCGACCGCGGCTTGGCGAACTGGCCGGCCATGCGGCCAACCTTGATGACCGGCACTTTCGCGCCATAGGTCAGCACCATGGCCATTTGAAGCATCACTTTAAAAGTGTCGCGTATCGCATTGGCGCTGAACTGTTCAAAGCTTTCGGCGCAATCGCCGCCTTGCAGTAGGAATGCCTCGCCGCGCGATGCGGCGGCCAGTTGGGATTTCAGCTTGCGCGCCTCGCCCGCGAAAACGAGCGGCGGATATTTGGACAACTGGGACTCCACGGCCTCCAATGCTGTCTGGTCCGTATAATCGGGCATCTGAACCCTGGGCTTTGCGCGCCAATCGGATTTTTGCCACTCGCTCATCGTGTTTCTCCGCGTTCTCGGGTCATTTGGTCCGCACTCTATACATAAGCGGGCGGGCCTGCGCCATATGCGGATGCGGAATTTTCGATCCCTCGGCCTTCGGCCGTGTCCGGTGGGCCTTGATGCGAAAAGGCAAAACTGGTCAAGTGGCGGGCAGATTCTTTCAGGACAAACTCATGACAGCACAAAGCAGCCCACGCACCGCGCCGAAAGACCGTGCGGCCACACGGCGTTTCACCTTTGTTTTGCTGGATCGTTTCACGCTTCTCAGTTTTGCATCGGCAGTGGAATGCCTGCGATTGGCAAACCGGATGGCGGGATACGAGGCCTATAGCTGGCAGCTTGTCGGCGAAGGCGGCGGGACCGCGACCTGTTCCGCGGGAACCGAATTCAAACTGGACGACGATCTGGACGAGCTGTCGCGCAACGATGTGGCGCTGGTTTGCGGCGGGCTGGATGTACAGAAGGCCACCACCAAACGGCTGCTGTCATGGCTTCGGCGCGAGGCCCGCAAAGGCATCGTGATCGGCGGGCTATGCACGGCGGCCTATGTTCTGGCCAAGGCCGGGCTGCTGGACGGCAAGCGGACCACGGTGCATTGGGAAAACCAGGACAGTTTCGAGGAAGACTTCCCCGAGGTCGAACTGACCAAGCGCGTGTTCGTGATGGACGGCAACCGCTGGACCACGGCGGGCGGCACCTCGTCCATCGACCTGATGCTCAAGGTGATCGCATCCGATCTGGGGTCGGAAGTGGCCAATGCGGTGGCTGATCAGCAGATTTATTCGTCGATCCGCACCGATCAGGACAGCCAGCGTTTGTCGGTGCCGACCCGCATCGGGGTGCGCCATCCGAAACTGGGCATGGTCATCCAGAAGATGGAAACCAATATCGAAGAGCCAATCAGCCCGTCCATTCTGGCCGCCGATGTGGGCATGTCCACGCGCCAGCTGGAACGGCTGTTCCGGCGTTACCTGAACCGGTCGCCAAAACGCTATTATATGGAATTGCGCCTGTCCAAGGCGCGCAACCTGTTGATGCAGACGGATATGAGCGTGATCAACGTGGCGCTGGCTTGCGGATTTGCCTCGCCCTCGCATTTTTCCAAATGCTACCGCGCGCAATACGAAACCACCCCTTACCGCGAACGCGGCTCCAGCGGGAACCGCCTGTCGGAAGAACACGAAGAAGGCTGACGTATGGGAAGATTCGACCATGCGATCAAGGTGCTTTTCTTTTCCGGAAAGCCGCAATAGGCTCCGCGCCGGACCTTTCGTTCCAACTAGGGAGAATGACATGAAAAAGCTGCTGATGGCCACTGCCGCCTCCGCATTGCTGGCCGGGGCTGCCTCGGCCGAAGAAATCAAGCTGGGTGTGATCCTTGGCTTTACAGGCCCGATTGAATCGCTGACGCCGAACATGGCGGCCGGTGCCGAACTGGCCATGAAAGAAGTCAGCGACAGCGGCAAGCTGCTGGACGGATCGACCGTTGCATCCGTGCGCGCCGATTCCACCTGCGTTGACGCGGGCGCGGCCACGGCTGCCGCCGAACGCCTGATCACCTCTGAAGGGGTCAAGGGCATCATGGGCGCGGACTGCTCGGGCGTGACCGGCGCCGTGTTGGCCAACGCCGCCGTGCCGAACGGTATCGTGATGGTGTCGCCATCTGCCACCTCGCCCGCATTGTCGGATGCAGAGGACAACGGGCTGTTCTTCCGCACCGCACCGTCGGATGCGCGCCAAGGCAAAGTCATGACCCAGGTTCTGCTGGACCAGGGCGTGAAATCCGTTGCGCTGACCTACACCAACAACGACTATGGCAAGGGCCTGGCCGACAGCTTCCAGAAGGCGTTCGAAGCGGCTGGCGGCGAAGTCACCATTTCCGCCGCGCATGAAGACGGCAAAGCGGACTATTCTGCCGAGGTCGGCGCACTGGCCGCGGCTGGCGGTGACCGTCTGGTCGTCGCGGGTTATGTTGACCAGGGCGGCAACGGCATCGTGCGCGCGGCGCTGGATGCGGGTGCCTTCGATACGTTCCACTTCCCTGACGGGATGATCGGCGCGAAGCTGGAAGAAGACTTCGGCAGCGACATCGACGGCTCTACCGGCCAGGTGCCCGGCACCGACAGCCCGGGCGCGGCCAAGTTCGCCGAAGTGGTGGGCGATGCGATCGACGTGTCCTCGCCCTACGTGGGCGAAAGCTATGACGCGGCCGCGCTGATCATGCTGGCCATGCAGGCCGCCGGTTCTTCGGATCCGTCTGCCTACAAGGACAAAATGATGGAAGTGGCCAACGCCCCAGGCGAGCCGATCTATCCGGGCGAACTGGCCAAGGCGCTTGAGATCATCGCGGGCGGCGGCGACATCGACTATGTCGGCGCAACCGCCGTGGAACTGATCGGGCCCGGCGAAGCGGCTGGCGGCTACCGCGAGATCGTGTTCAAAGGCGGCAAGATGGAAACCGTCGGCTACCGTTGATCGGTCAGACATATGAAACCAAGGGCAGCCCGGAATTTTCCGGGCTGTTCCTATAGTTAGACGGCGAAATTGAACCGCCGCGGGGGATGTCAATGATCAGGGTTGAAAACCTGCACCGCCATTTCGGCGGGTTTCGCGCTGTTGACGGCGCTAGCCTTGAGATCGAACAAGGCACAATCACCGGGCTGATCGGGCCGAACGGTGCCGGAAAGACCACTCTTTTCAACGTGATCGCGGGCGTTCTTGAACCGACCTCAGGGCGTGTGACCATGGGCGGCGTGGATATAACCGGACTGCCGCCGCATGAATTGTTCCACAAGGGGCTTTTGCGCACGTTCCAGATCGCCCATGAATTCGGCTCAATGACCTGCCGCGAGAACCTGATGATGGTGCCCGGCGGGCAGTCGGGCGAGGTGCTGTGGAACACCTGGTTCGGCCGCAAACGCATCGCCGACGAGGAACGCGCCCTGCGCGCGAAAGCCGACGAAGTGCTTGAATTTTTGACAATTTCCCATCTGGCCGACCACAAGGCGGGTCAGGTTTCGGGTGGCCAGAAAAAGCTGCTGGAACTGGGGCGCACCATGATGGTGGACGCCAAGATCGTTTTTCTGGACGAGGTCGGCGCGGGCGTGAACCGCACCCTTTTGATGACCATTGCCGACACCATCCTGCGCCTGAACCGCGAACGCGGCTATACCTTTGTCGTGATCGAGCATGACATGAATTTCATCGGCAAGATCTGTGATCCGGTGATCTGCATGGCCGAGGGCAAAATGCTGGCCGAGGGTACGCTGGACCAGATCAAGGCCAACCCGCAAGTGATCGAGGCATATCTGGGCACCGGCCTGAAAAACAAGGAAATGCTAACATGAACGCCGCAAGCAAAGAGCCGTTCCTGATCGGCCGTGCCATGACCGGCGGCTATGGCAAATCCGGCCCGGACATCCTGCATAATTGCACCATTGCCGTTGATCCGGGCGAAATTGCCGTGATCGTCGGCCCTAATGGTGCGGGCAAATCCACGGCCATGAAGGCCCTGTTCGGCATGTTGGACCTGCGCCAGGGCGCGGTGCATCTGGACGGGGTGGATATCACCCACCTGTCGCCGCAAGAACGTGTGGTGCAGGGCATGGGGTTCGTGCCGCAAACGCATAACATCTTCACCTCGATGACGGTCGAGGAGAACCTTGAAATGGGCGCTTTCATCCGGCGCGACGATTTCTCGGACACCATGGCGCAGGTCTATGACCTGTTCCCGATCCTCAAGGACAAGCGCCACCAGGCGGCAGGGGAATTGTCGGGCGGCCAGCGCCAACAGGTCGCCGTGGGCCGCGCCCTGATGACCCAACCCAAGGTCTTGATGCTGGACGAGCCGACCGCTGGCGTGTCGCCCATCGTGATGGACGAATTGTTCGACCGCATCATCGAGGTCGCGCGCACCGGCCTGCCCGTGTTGATGGTGGAACAGAATGCGCGGCAGGCGCTTGCGATTGCCGACAAGGGCTATGTGCTGGTCATGGGGGCGAATGCCCATACCGGCACCGGCAAAGAGCTGCTGGCCGATCCCGAAGTCCGTCAAAGCTTTCTGGGGGGATGAAGAATGCCCTGTAATCCCTTCTTTTGTAAAGAAACATATCTGGAGAGATCACGCTGATGGATATTCTCAACGCCATCGTGGCCCTGTCCAATTTCGTGCTGATCCCGGCCATTGCCTATGGCAGCCAGCTTGCCATCGGCGCGCTTGGGGTGACGCTGATTTACGACATCCTGCGGTTTTCCAACTTTGCCCATGGCGACACCATGGCATTCGGCACCATGGTGACGATCCTGTTCACCTGGCTGTTCCAGTCGATGGGGATAACCCTTGGCCCGCTGCCCACCGCCCTGCTGGCCCTGCCGCTTGGCATCGCGGCAACCGGCCTGCTGGTCCTTGGCACCGACCGCATGGTCTACCGCTTTTACCGGCGACAAAAGGCTGCGCCGGTGGTGTTCGTCATCGTCTCGATCGGGGTGATGTTCATCATGAACGGGCTGGTGCGGTTCATCATCGGGCCGGGCGACCAACGCTTTGCCGATGGCGCGCGGTTCATCATCTCGGCGCGGGATTTCAAGGCGTGGTCAGGCCTGAACGAAGGTCTGGCCCTGAAAACCAGCCAAGCCATCACCGTTGTGGTCGCCGTAATGGTGGTTGCCGCGCTGTTCTGGTTCCTGAACCGTACGCGCACCGGCAAATCCATGCGCGCCTATTCCGATAACGAGGATCTGGCCCTGCTGTCAGGCATCAACCCCGAACGGGTCGTGCTGGTGACCTGGTTGATCGTCGCTGCGCTGGCGACCGTTGCGGGCGTGCTTTACGGGTTGGATAAGTCTTTCAAACCCTTCACCTATTTCCAGCTTTTGCTGCCGATCTTTGCCTCGGCCATCGTTGGCGGACTGGGCAGCCCCTTGGGGGCCATCGCCGGCGGATTCGTCATCGCTTTTTCCGAGGTGCTGGTGACCTATCCGCTAAAGAAAATTCTTGGCTACCTGCTACCGGAAAGCCTTGAGCCGAACGGCTTGGTCCAGCTTTTGTCCACCGACTATAAATTCGCGGTCAGTTTCGTGATCCTTGTGATCGTTCTGCTGTTCCGCCCGACCGGTCTGTTCAGGGGGAAATCGGTATGAGCCAGTTTCGCACATTGGGCCTGTTTGGCCTTGTCGCCGTTCTGATCATCGGCACCGGCATCTTGCAAAGCTGGAACACGGCCTTGCTGATCCTGAACATGGGGCTGGTGTCAGCCGTAATGGCGCTTGGCGTGAACCTGCAATGGGGGTTTGCCGGGCTGTTCAACGTGGGCGTCATGGGTTTTGTCGCGCTTGGCGGGCTTGGCGTGGTTTTGGCCGCCGAGCCGCCCGTGGGCGAGGCCTGGGCCGCCGGCGGTCTGCGCCTGATCCTTGGGCTGTTAATCGGCGCGGCGGTGATCATTGGCGCTGTCTATATCTGGAAAAGCGGCATGAAACGCCGTGTGCCGCTGCTGCTGGCCGAACTGGTGATCGGGTTCTTCCTGTTCCGCTATGTGTTCGATGGCGGGGTCGAGGCGGTCGAGGCAGTGAACCCCGCGCTGACCGGCAACCTTGGCGGGCTTGGCCTGCCGGTGCTGCTGGCATGGCCGATTGGCGGCTTGCTGGCGGCGGGGGCGGCATGGGCCATCGGCAAGACGGCGCTTGGTCTGCGGTCCGATTACCTGGCCATCGCCACGCTTGGCATTGCCGAAATCGTCATCGCTGTCATGAAAAACGAGGATTGGCTGGCGCGGGGCGTGAAAAACGTGATCGGCCTGCCGCGGCCCCTGCCCTACGAGATCGACCTGCAACAATCCGCAGGTTTCGTCGAACGGGCGCAGGCCTTGGGGCTGGATCCGGTCACCGCGTCAACGCTTTATGTCAAATTGGGATATGCGGTGCTGTTCGCCGCCGTGTTGATTGTGCTGCTGGTCATGGCGCAGATGGCGCTGAAATCGCCTTGGGGCCGGATGATGCGCGCGATCCGCGACAACGAGGTGGCCGCCCGCGCCATGGGCAAGAACGTCACCGCGCGGCATTTGCAGGTCTTCGTTCTGGGGTCCGCCATCTGCGGTATCGCGGGCGCGATGATGACCACGCTGGACGGTCAGTTGACCCCCGGCACCTACCAGCCGCTGCGCTTTACCTTTCTGATCTGGGTGATGGTGATCGTTGGCGGATCGGGCAATAACTTTGGCGCGGTTCTGGGCGGGATGCTGATCTGGTTCCTGTGGGTTCAGGTCGAACCCTTTGGCCGCTGGCTGATGGAGGTCGTGACCATGGGCATGGACGAGGGCAGCCCCATGCGCACCCACCTTCTGGAAAGCGCGGCACATATGCGGCTGCTGTCCATGGGGGTGATCCTGCTGCTGGTGCTGCGGTTCAGCCCCCGCGGGCTGATCCCGGAAAAGTAACGATTTCCGCCGAAGATATGATAACAAAAAAGGGGGCCTGAGCCCCCTTTTTCATGTGCTGCATGCAGATCCGTTAACGGCCCTTGAACAGGCTGCCCAAAATGCCGCGCACGATGCGGCGGCCCGTGGTGCCACCCAGTTCCTTGATCACGGTATTGGCCAGGGTTTCGGTAAAGGATGACTCTTTCTTGCGGCTGCTGCTGGCCCGGGTCGAACGCCCCGATTTGCCCGGGGAATAGCGCTGCGCGGAGTTGAACTCCCGCTCTTCCAGCTTGCGTCGCTTATCCTCGGCCTCGCGGGCGTCTTCTTCAGCTTCCAGGCGCGCAGCCTCGGCTTCCAGTGCGGCGGCTTCTTCGGCGGCCTTGGCGGCGCGTGCGGTCAGCATTTCCTGCG
Source organism: Rhodobacteraceae bacterium UBA3069 (assembly GCA_002366795.1). Classification (GTDB taxonomy): domain Bacteria; phylum Pseudomonadota; class Alphaproteobacteria; order Rhodobacterales; family Rhodobacteraceae; genus UBA3069. Next base: position 22,844 of record DFBX01000123.1, read on the forward strand.
CGGATTGGCGGTCTACGGGTTCGTCATATTTGCCTGAAAGGTCCGACATGCCCAGAAAGGACGCGCGTTCCGCTACCGTGATCGGCCCCAGTTGCGACGAGGGTGGGCGGATCAAAGTGCGCTCAGCCATGCCCGGAACCCCCTTGCTTTCAAGGCAGGAGGTCACCGCCTCGCCAGTGCCGACCTGTTTGATCGCCTCTTCGATGTCGAAACGCGGGTTCGGGCGATAGGTTTCGGCAGCGCGGGAAAGCGCCTTTTGATCGCGTGCGGTAAAGGCGCGTAACGCGTGTTGCACGCGGTTGCCAAGCTGGCCCAGGATATCCTCGGGCACGTCATCGGGGTTTTGCGTCACGAAATAGACGCCCACGCCCTTGGACCGGATCAACCGCGCCACCTGTTCAACCTTATTGACCAAAGCCTTGGGCGCGTCGTCGAACAGCAAATGCGCCTCGTCAAAGAAGAACACCAGCTTGGGCTTGTCCGGGTTGCCGACCTCGGGCAGTTCTTCGAACAGTTCTGACAAAAGCCACAGCAGGAAGGTGGCATACAAGCGCGGCGCACTCATCAACTGGTCGGCGGCAAGGATGTTGATCCTGCCGCGCCCCTCCGCATCGCAGCGCATCAGGTCCGCCAGATCCAGCGCCGGTTCGCCAAAGAATTGCGCGCCGCCCTGGTTTTCAATCACCAGCAAGCGCCGCTGGATCGCCCCCACCGATGCGGTTGAAATATTGCCATAGCGCAGCGACAGATTCTGGGCATTCTCGCCCACCCAGACCAGCAGCGATTGCAGGTCTTTCAAGTCCAGCAGCGGCAGGCCTTCTTCGTCTGACATGCGGAAGGCGATGTTCAGAATCCCCTCTTGCGCCTCGGTCAGTTCCAGCAGGCGGGACAGCAGCAGCGGGCCCATTTCGGCCACCGTGGTGCGCACCGGATGGCCCTGCTTGCCGAACAGATCCCAGAAGGTCACGGGAAAATCGCTATAGGTATAATCGTCGAACCCGATCTTGGCCGCACGCTCCATGAAGGGTTCGTGCAGCTTGAAATCGGCAGAGCCGGATTTCGCCAGCCCCGACAAATCGCCCTTGATGTCCGACAGGAACACCGGAACGCCAGCGTTGGAAAAACCTTCGGCCAAAATCTGCAACGTGACCGTCTTGCCGGTGCCGGTCGCCCCCGCGATCAACCCGTGGCGGTTGGCGTATTTCAACAAGAGCCCCTGTTTGGTCGCGTAATCTTCGCCTCCGCCACCCAGAAAAATGGAATCCGTCACGCTTGTGCCCCTCTGAAAGTCACGTCCGGCACGACAATACAAACTTAGCTTCTTTCTGCCAGAGTGAAATCTGTTCGGAGCCTGATGTCCTCTTGGCTCTAAACTGACTTCCTCCCTGTCAGACTGGCCGCGCCTTCGGGTGCGGCCTTTTTTGCGCTGCCTCAGGCTATGGTTGTGCGCACCTCCAGTGCGGATTACCACAGCGGGCAAGGCCTGAGTTTGACTGTTGACGGTCGCCGTGAATCACCCTAGCGTTTGCTTCAATAAGTCGGCCAGTCCGACGGGGAGACAATAAATGGTAAGGGGGTCCGTTCGGGCCCCTTTTCCTATTTTATTCCCTTTGCACGGCTACGGCAGAAATCCGCTTCCTCCGCCTGCGAAATTTACATTAACGTCCTGACACTTGCCGCGCGCCGTGCTAGATCACGCGCGACCGGAAATAGTGAAAGACGGGGAAACAATGCCCAAATTCCTGACGACGATTTCGACGATTGCCCTTTTGGCCCTTTCTGGCGCGGCCTATGCGCAAGACACGGCCGCACCCGCGGACACCGCCGCCCCCGAGGAAGAACTTTCCCTTGGCGAGGAAGTGACCGAAGAAGGCGGCATCGGGTCGCCCTATGTGCGCGAGAACGAAGGCGACTGGAGCCTTGAATGCCTGCGCGTCGAGGAAGGTCAGGAAGAGCCTTGCCAGATGCTGCAACCACTGAACGATGCCGATGGCAACCAGGTGGCCAACGTGCGCATGTTCCGCCTGCCCGATGGTGGCCAGGCCGTGGCCGGCGCACTGGTCGCCGTGCCGCTGGAAACCCTGCTGACCGCGCAGCTGACTATCACCGTCGATGGCACGAAACCCAAGCGTTACCCTTTCTCGGTTTGTGACCGTTTGGGGTGCTATGCGCGGATTGGCCTGACCTCGGGCGACGTGTCGGCCTATAAAAAGGGTGCCAAGGCCACCGTGACGCTGGTGCCCTTCGTGGCCCCCGACCAAAAGGTCGAACTGCCCATGTCGCTGACCGGTTTTACCGCCGCTTATGACAAGACGACCACCGTCGCCGCGCCGCAGTAAGCCACTGTAATAACGATACGCAACTTACTGAAAACGCCGCCCTTTGATTGGGGCGGCGTTTTTGATTCCGGCGATTGGATCGGTGCTTGTACGTGATCAGATCTTGCGCAGCGCAATCACAGCGTTCAGCCCGCCAAAAGCAAAAGCGTTGGACAGGACCACATCGACCTTTGCCTCGCGCGCCTCGTTCGGGACCACGTCGATGGCGCATTCCGGGTCGAATTCTTTATATCCGATGGTGGGCGCGATCACGCCGTCGCGCAGCGCCATGATGCAAGCCAGCAATTCAACCGCGCCGGTGCCGCCGATCAGATGCCCGTGCATCGATTTGGTCGAGGACATCATCAGCTCGTCGGCATGGGGGCCGAACACATCGGCCACCGCGGCACATTCCGTCTTGTCATTGGCCGCCGTTCCGGTGCCATGGGCATTGATATAGCCTACGTCCTCGGGGTTGATGCCGCCATCGCGCAACGCGCCGGAAATGGCCCGCGCCGCTCCCTGTTTCGAGGGCATGACGATGTCCGACGCATCCGAGGACATGGCATAGCCGACCACCTCGGCAAGGATTTCGGCACCGCGTTTCTTGGCATGTTCATATTCTTCGAAAACGAAGATGCCCGCGCCCTCGCCCTGAACCATGCCGTTGCGGTTGGCGGAAAACGGGCGGCAGGCGTCCTTGGACATGACGCGCAACCCTTCCCATGCCTTGACCCCGCCAAAGCACAGCATGGATTCCGACCCGCCGGTGATCATCGCCGGGGCCATACCGGACCGCACCATCATGAAGGCCTGCGCCATGGCGTGATTGGACGACGCGCAGGCGGTCGAAACCGTGTAGGATGGCCCCTTGAGGTTATATTCCATGCTGACATGGGAACAGGCTGCGTTGTTCATCAGCTTGGGCACGACGAATGGGTGAACGCGGTTCTTCCCCTCTTCATAGACGGTGCGGTAATTGGCGTCCCATGTGGAAACGCCGCCGCCCGCAGTGCCAAGGATCACGCCGGATCGCGCGGCATCCTCGCCCATGAATTCCAGGCCGGACTGGGCGATCGCCTCTTTCGCGGCCATCAGGGTGAACTGGGTGAACCGGTCATAAAGCGTCATCTGCTGACGGTTGAAATGACCTTCGGCTTCGAACCCCTTGACCTGCCCGCCGATCTTGATCGCCAGCCGGTCCACATCCTGAAATTCCAGATCGGAAATGCCGCAACGCCCCTCGCGCATGGCGGCCAGCGTTTCGGGCACGTCGTGGCCAAGCGCGTTGATGCTGCCAGCGCCGGTGATAACAACCCGCTTCATGCGTGCTGCTCGGCCACCAGCTTTTCGATGCCCGCGATGATCGACGCAACCGAGGAGATGTCGAAATCGCTTTTTTCCGGCTCGTTCGCGTTGAAGGGCACGGAAATATCGAAGCTTTCCTCGATCGAGAAAATGGATTCGACAAGGCCAAGGCTGTCGATGCCGAGGCTTTCCAAAGTGCTGTCCATGGTCACGTCCGACGGCTCCAGCACGGCCTGCTCGGCGATGATTTCGATGACGCGGTCCTTGATGTCCATCTTTCTGGCCCTTTTCCCACTCATTGAGGGTGATTTAGTCGTTCGGGTCTGACTTGAAAACAGCTTTCTTGAGGTCTGCTACGTCACGAAACAGGCGCGGCAGGCGGCGGATGCCTTTTTGCGCCTCGATTTGGGTATCCATTTTCAACGCGGGATAGCCCAGCATGACACGGCCCGCAGGGATCCTGGTGACCACCTTGGTGCCGCCGCCACAGATCACGTTGTCACCGATGGTGATATTGTCATTGACCCCGACTTGGCCGGCCAGCACCACGTTGCGCCCGATCTTGGTGGACCCGGCAATGCCGACCTGCCCGCACAAAAGCGTGCCATCGCCCACCTCGACGTTGTGACCGATCTGCACAAGGTTGTCGATCTTGACGCCATTGCCGATTCGCGTGTCACGGATGGACCCGTTGTCGATACAGGTGCAGCCGCCGATTTCTACGTCATTCCCGATGGTTACAGCGCCAAGCGAATGTATCCGAACGTAGGATTGCTCGGTTATTTCGCCCTGATCGCCCAGCGATTTTCGCGCCTTTTCCACCGCGGAAACCTCGGGCGTGACGAAAGAGAACCCGTCGCTGCCGATCACTGCGCCGGGGTGGCAGATGAACCGCGCGCCGATGGTGATGCGCGCCCCGATGCGGACGCCCTCGCGCAGGTACGCACCCGCGCCGATCACCGTGTTCCAGCCGATGTGGCATTGCGGCCCAATGACCGACCCCGCGCCAATCCGCACGCCTGCGGCAATCACCGTGAACGGGCCGACAGAAACGCCCTGCCCCAGTTCCGCAGTCGGATGGACCACCGCCATGGGATGCACGCCTTCGCCATAGGCGTCGAACCCCTGGCCGGGGTCCAGTTCGGCCGACAGCGCGGACATGGCAAAACGAGGGCGCGGCGCGATGATCGCTGCCTCAAGCCCCATGGATTGCCAGTCGGCCCCGTCCCACAGCATTGCCGCGCGGGCCTGACCCTTGGACAGGTCATCGGCCCATTTTGGATTCATTGCGAGGGCAAGTTGATCGGGGCCAGCCGCGGCAGGTTCGGCCACGCCCGTGACCATAAGATCAGAGGCGCCCAGGACCTCGGCCCCGACCGCCTCTGCGATGTCTTTCAGTGAATGGCGCATGTTACCCCCGGATTGGCTTCGGGGACAGACTTAGCCGCGAACCGCGCGCAGTTCCACCCCTGCCTTGGCAAGCGCGTTCCAGATCGCACGGTCCCGCCCGTAGATGTCGGCACGGTAATTGGCGCGCCCCTTGTTGGGCACGAAGGCGGTGCGATAGATGATGTGGACAGGCACATGCTTTTCAAGCGCGACAGGTGTTTCCGCGCCGGTATTGAGCCGGGCATGGAAGAACCCCTTGGGGTCTTTTTCCTGCGCCGCCAGCAGCGCGTAGGCAAATTCGAACGGGTCCGCCAGACGGATACAGCCATGCGAAAAGGCCCGCACCTCGCGCGCGAACAGGTGTTTCGACGGGGTGTCGTGCAGGTAGATATTATAGCGGTTCGGGAACAGGAATTTCACCAGCCCAAGCGCGTTGCCATCCGATGGCGGCTGTTTCATCGAGAACGGGAAAGAGCTTGCCGTGTAGGCCGAGAAATTGATCGCGGAACGCGGCACGGTGCGGCCACGACGGTCCACGATGCGCAGGTGGCTGGCCGCATTGCTATTGCGTTTCAGCATCGGCAGGTATTCCTTGACCGTGATCGAGCGCGGCACGTTCCAGGTCGGGTTGATGACCAACGTTTCCATCTCGTCCGAAAATTCAGGCGAGCGGCGGTCGGAATCGGGGGCCCCCACGACAGAGCGTGTTTCAAACGTGACCTTGTCATTATCGACGATCTTGGCGGTGAAATCGGTCAGGTTCACAAGGATATGGCGCTTGCCCTTGTCCATGTTCATCCAGCGCTCCCGCTCCATCGCGACCAGAACGGATTTCAGGCGTTCCTCGGGGCCGATGTTGAGCTGTGCGATGGTGGACGGACCAGCCACGCCATCGGGGTTCAGCCCGTGGGCCAGCTGAAATTGCTGAACCGCCTTCTGGATGTTTCCGTCATAGGAAACTGCGTTGGACCGGTTCAGGTATTTCATCGAGATCAGGCGATTGCGTAGCGCGATGACGGCATTGCCCTGATCACCCGGTTTCAGCGACTTGGCGGATACCGTGGCACCCCAGCCGCCCTTGCCGATCTGGCGTTCCAGTTGCATCTTTTCCTTCATCAACCGGCCGTATTCCGGCGACTTGGGACGCAGCGCGCGGAAAAATCCGCCCGGATTGCTTTTCGCGAAATTGGTCAGATAGGACACGCGCTCGCGGTAGGGTACCGCACGCTTGATTTCCGACACCACCTTGGACGGAACAAGGATACCGGTCTGCATGGCGGTGGAATATTCAAGGAAAATGCGCGAAAGCTCGACCTCCATCCGGCCGCGATCACGCGGGGTGCGCGCGGCTTTCATCTGGGCCTTCAGCCCCTCCACGTCATAGGTCGGCAAACCGTGTTCCGGCGCTTCGGCCAGCGCGCGCAGCAGCGCGTTGCGACGGTTGGAATTCATCGTGGTCCAGACGGGCTTGTAATCCGCCGCTTGGTAAAACGCGGCAATATCCTTGTCCCGCGACGCGGCTTCGGCCACCGCTTGCTTGAACGCAGTCACCTGCGCCTTTGCCGGCTCGGCCGAGGATGAAACGAACAAAAAGAAGGCCATCAAGGCCATAACGCACCGGGCAAGGCCGGAACGGGTCAGCAATTGCAGCATCACGTCCCTCATCAGATAATTTCGCGCATGTCTATGCAACGCTCTCTAGGTCGCGGCGCGACGTTCTGTCCATTCACATCTGGCGGAATGACACATGATTGCCACAGATGGTTGCGGCAATGCACCGTTTCGGGGGCGACCGGCACAACATGACCGCCTTTTCAGCAAAAAACTGCCGAAAACCATTGCCATACAGGGGTGTCGGAAAACACGGGTTGGTAACTGATTCCGTGTATGTAATAAGAAACCTGCATCTGGGGATGAGATGGCAGGTTCGCGTAACATCGCGAACATAAACAGGAAAGCGACGGGACGGGCGCTAACGACATGACTGATAAAAGCTCGACGAGCATCACTCGGCGCGGCCTATTGGGCGCGTTTGCAGCAACAGCGGTGACTGCCGCTCCTACTTTTTCCAGCGCAGCGGGTATCCTGCGCGGTGCGGGCGACATTCGCCGCCTGCGCATGTATTCGGCCAGAACCGGCGAGCGGATCGACATGATCTATTGGGTCGAAGGCGATTACATCAAAGATGCCGCCAAGGAAATTCGCTATTTCATGCGTGACTGGCGCAACAATAAGCAGATCGGCATCGATCTGCGGACAATCGACATCATGGCAGCGTCGCACAACCTGATGGATGTGAACGAACCCTACATGCTGTTGTCGGGCTACCGCAGCCCCGAAACCAACGCGATGCTGCGCCGCCGTTCCAGCGGCGTTGCGAAAAACTCGCTCCACATGAAAGGTCAGGCCGCAGATCTTCGGCTTGCCTCCCGCTCGGTCAACCAGATGGCCCACGCGGCATCTGCCTGCCATGCTGGCGGGGTCGGTCGTTATTCAGGGTCGAACTTCGTCCATATGGATTGCGGTCCGGTGCGCAACTGGGGTCGTTAACAAGCGCCTCTCGTATCAAACGCGAAAAAAGCGCGAAGGTTCCAAGCCTTCGCGCTTTTTCTTTATGTGTCGGAAAATATGCCGGAAAAGCTGGGGGTCAGGGGCATGGCCCCTGCCCTTACATCAGCCGCTGCGGCTCGTTCGTTTCAAGATAGGCTTCCTGCTCGGGCGTCAGGTCAATCTCGTCATACCCGGTAATCATCGGTTTGACATGGCTACGGAACCCGTGACCCACGGTCAGCAGATAGACATGCACGATAATGAAGGCGGCAATCACATAGCCCGCCAGCAAGTGCAGATTGGCGACAACGGCGATGATCGCGGTCGATCCGGCCACCATGTCAGCCCAGGCATTATAGGTCAGGTACAGCAGGCCCGTGACCCAGACCGCCGGAAAGACGAACCACTTCAAGGCGAAATAAGTGGCCGCCTGCAAGGGGTTATGCTTGCGCCATAGCACCTTGTCATAGGGATGCTCCTCGCCCTTGAAAACGCCATAGGCATAGAAACGGGCCACTTGCAGCATACCGTCGATACGCGGGATGAATTGCCGCCATGTGCCCGTGGTGAACAGCCAGAAGGTGGCGAAAATCCACAACGCCAACAGGGCCAGCGCCGTGATCGTGTGCAGCATCACCGTCGGACCGAAGGGCAAGATCCCGTGCAGACCGTTCAGCCCGAAGCCGGTAAAAAGCAGGGCCGAGATCAGCAGCACCTGCGACCAATGCCAGAACCGTTCGAACCGCGGGTAGACCTTGACGCAACGCTTAGCCATGGTGATCTCCTTTCGATTTGCTGCCCCATAGGATGCGGATCGCAGCATGGCCCAAGACGCCCAGAAGCGTGGCCAGAACGATCAGACGCCCCAGGATTCCGGTCAGGTTCATACTGTCCGTGCCGGGCATGAAGACGCCGGTCAGCCCCTCCATTCGTCCGTCCTTGGCGTGACATTCGGCGCATTCCACCGCGCCCTCGGCCGGGGCCACCATGTGGGTTGTCGGCCAATACATATAGGTATCGACAAAGCCGAACTCGCCCGAATATTCCTGCCCCGCGGCCTTCATCCCGGCTTCGATCGCCTTGGCCCAGTCCAGATTGGTCCAAAGCGCGGTGTCGGTGGTCGGCCCCCAGACATGGGTATAGACCAGCTTGTTCAGCTTCGTGTCATAGGCTTGGCGCCCGTCCATCCGCTTGAACGGCCAGATGCGCGATTTGCCATCGTCGGGGTCGCCCTTGATGCGGTTCACCTCGACCCGTTTTGTCGGATCGATGGTCATGTCGCCGGTGGTGTATTCCACCTGCCCGTCGAACCAGGCGTAGATCGGTTTGGCGTTCTCTTCCCAGTCGAAATCACCCTTGATCGACATATAGGTGTGCAGGTGCTTGCCATCGGACTGGATGAAATTGCTTTCGTGATAGGATTTGCCATCGGCGTCACGCTTGCCGGCGGTGGACCAGTCCCATTTCGTCTTGGTCGCCACCCCGCCCCGTGCGAATTCGGGAATGTGACAGGTCTGGCATGCCAGCTTGTCGGTGTGGTCGTTCAGCTTCATGCCCTTGATATTGGTGGCGGCGTGCGGCTCTGTCCCGTGGCAGGACTGGCAGGTCGCCACATCGCGGCGTTGCCCGGGCAGGCCGGTGCCCTCGGGGTCGGAGGCATGGACCGCGTAACGCGACCCGGCCCAAGCGTGCTGATCGCTGACATGGCAGGTCGAGCAGGTGAAATCCTGACCGTCGGGCGACATATGCACATCGACGCTTTTGTCAGGCGCATACAGCGCCGAGCTGAGATCGCCGTGTTTCACGTTATCGCCGCCGCCGCCATAAAAATGGCAGTTGCCGCAATTGTCGCGCCCCGGCAGGCCCACCGATTGCGCCGCTTTCGACAGGTCCACGGGCCATGCCATCGCGCCGGTGATGGTCTTGGTGCCGGGCTTGACCGGATCCAGCGCCGGGTGGCCCGCGCCGGTGGCCGTCTTGGTGTACTGGCCCGACCGGTCGTGGCAGACCAGACAATCCACCGCCGTCGATTGCTGCGGCGGCGGGCTGGCCATGTCTTCCCAGCCATAGCCCGCATGACAGGATGTGCAACGCGGCTCGTTTCCTGCAACAGAGCCGCAGAAGCTGTTGATAACATTTGATTTCCCAAGCTTCTGCCCGGTTTCCGGATGGGTATAATCCCACTTGAAATGGATCGAGTGCATCACCTGGTCGTCGGCCTCGGTATGGCAGGCGATACAGGCTTCGGTCACCTCCGGGCCAGAATTGAACGCCTTCTTCAGGCTTTCGAACTTGGTGTGATCGGCCGTGGCGTGGCTGGGTTTCGTGGGTGATTTGTTGGCGGTTGGCGCGGTAATTTGCGCAGCCTGCTCCTCGGCCATGACGGGTGACGACATGAATGCCAGCGCGGTCAGCGCCGCGCCCCATGTCCTGCGTGATAGTGGCATTCAGTCCTCCTTTTGGGTCCGGCGGGTTGCAACTGGCGGGTTGCAACTCCGGCCATTCCATCCTGCATTTTGAATGTATTTTGCCCGATACAGCATTGATTCAGATCAATGCACCGCCCAGCTTGCTTGACCCTTGGCCATGATCGCCTATTCCATGCACCGTGAAGGAGCCGCCGATGAAGCCATTTCTGATCTTGCAACTGCGCCCCGAGGCCGAAGCCTCGGACGATGAATTCGCGGCTTTTCTTGCCAAGGGCGGGCTTGGCGCGGACCAAGTCACGCGGCTGAGACTAGAGATGCAAAGCATCCCGCAGGATATTGATCTTACGCAATATTCCGGTGTGATCGTTGGTGGCGGACCGGGCTGTGTTTCGGACGATCCGGCCAGCAAGGACCCGCTGGAGGCACGGATCGAGAGCGAGATCCTGACCTTGATGCCGCGTATCATCGCGGCGGATATGCCGTTTCTGGGCTGCTGCTATGGCATCGGTATATTAGGTGCGGCGCTTGGCGGAAAGGTCGGCAAGGGAAAATACGGCGAGCCGGTCGGTCCCGTCGAATGCCGGATCACCGATGCGGGCCGCGCCGACCCGTTGCTGGATGGGGTCGCGGACAGGTTCAACGCCTTCGTCGGGCACAAGGAAGCGATGGAGGACCTGCCGGAAGGCGCGGTCCACCTGCTAAGCTCGGGCCCCTGCCCGATCCAGATGTTGCGTTACAAATCAAACATCTACGCCACGCAATTCCACCCCGAAGCGGATGGCGCAGTGTTTGCCAACCGCATCCGGCTGTACAAGAACAAGGGATATTTCGCGCCACATGAAGCCGACGATCTGATCGCGACCTGCATAGCAGCCCATGTCGATCAGCCGGAACGCATCTTGCGAAATTTTGTCGCGTGTTTCGGGGCTTAGGCGACGGTCTTAAACTGCGACCTGGCTCATCAATTCGGCCTTGTCGGTGTTGGCCGCGTCAGAAGCCATAACAACCGATCCGCGTTTCATCGCCACGAACCGATCCCCAAGCTTGTAGGCGAATTCGAAATATTGCTCGACCAACACGATGGCCATGTCGCCCCGGTCGCGCAAAAGGCCGATCACCTCACCGATATGCTGGATGATGTTGGGCTGAATCCCCTCTGTCGGCTCGTCCAGAAGCAGCAGTTTCGGCTTGATGATCAACGCGCGGGCGATGGCCAGTTGCTGTTGCTGCCCGCCTGACAAATCCCCACCGCGCCGGTCGGTCATCTGTTTGAGAACAGGGAACAATTCATAGATTTCATCAGGAATGAAATGCTGGTCGCGCGGCAGGCAGGTGAATCCTGTCTCAAGGTTCTCGCGCACCGTCAGCAGCGGGAAAATCTCGCGCCCTTGCGGCACATAGGCGATGCCCTTGCGCGCCAGAACATGGCTGGGCGCATTGCCGGTTTCCGCGCCGTCCAGATACATTTCACCGCCCGACCGCGGATGCGCCCCGGCGATGGCCTTCATAAGGCTGGTCTTGCCCACGCCATTGGTGCCCATGACGCAGGTCACCTGCCCCTGCGCGGCCTCCATCGAGATACCGTTGAGGATTTGAGACTTGCCATAATGCAAAGTCAAGTTATTCAATTTCAGCATCTTAGCGCCCCAAGTAAACGTCGATGACGCGGCTGTTGGCGGTGACATGGTCCAGCGATCCTTCGGCCAGAACCGACCCTTCATGCAGCACCGTCACCTTGCAATCCAGCCGCCGGACGAACTCCATATCATGTTCGACCACCACGACGGCGCGGGTTTTCGCCGCCTCGACCAAGATCGCGGTGGTGTGTTCGCGCTCGGCCAGGGTCATGCCCGCGGCAGGTTCATCGACCAGCAAAAGCCGCGGCTCCTGCGCCAGCAACATCCCGATTTCCAGCCATTGTTTTTGCCCGTGTGACAGCTCGCCCGACAGACGGTCCAACTGATCGGACAGGCCGATTTCACCCGCCAGCTCATCGACCCGCGCCAAGTCCTTGTTCGACGGGCGATATAGCAAGGAGGCCAGAAACCCGCGATCATTCTTCAACGCTATCAACATGTTGGCATGCACAGTTTGATCTTCGAACACGGTCGGTTTCTGGAACTTGCGCCCCACACCGGCCTGCGCGATCTGCGCTTCGGACATTTTCAGCAAGGACACCGATTTTTCACCCCAGATCACGCGCCCGTCGTCGGGTCGCGTCTTGCCGGTGACGATATCCATGAAGGTCGTCTTGCCCGCCCCGTTCGGCCCGATGATGGCCCGCATTTCCGCCGGACCGATCTGAAAACTGAGGTTGTTGATCGCCTTGAACCCGTCAAAAGAGACAGAAACGCCAGACACTTCCAGCAATGTGGACATATGGCTCATTTCGCGCGCTCCTTCTTCAGCAGGTCGAACAGGCCACCGATGCCCTTGGGCGCGAAAAGCGTGACCGCGACAAAGCTGAGGCCAAGAAGGATCAGCCACCAATCCACCCATTTGATCGTGTAAAACCCAAGCGGAATATCGGGCGCCTGCCCGCCGGTGAACCATGTGGACACCAGGCTGACGAACCCTGCCCCGATGACCGCGCCGTAAAGCCGCCCACGCCCGCCGATGGCCACCCAGACCGCCAGGTAGATCGAGGCGATCGGCGCGACTTCGGCCGGGTTGATGATCCCGGCCTGCGGGTAATACAGCGCCCCCGCGATGCCCGCGATCATGGCCGTGATGGTGAAGACCGCCAGTTTGTAGACTTCGACGGAATAGCCAAGGAAGCGAACGCGGGATTCATTGTCGCGGATGCCGCGGATGATCGACCCGAACTTGCCCGAGGTGATCCACGCCGCCAGCAGATAACCCAGCCCAAGGGCCAGCGCCGAGGCCCAGAAGAACCAGAGAGACACCTGATCCTGCCCTGCAGAAACCCCCGGCAGGTTTTGCAGGCCCGACAGCCCGTTGTTGCCGCGCAAACCGCTGTCGTTCTGGAACAGGTAGAGCGCCAGCGCCAGCGTCATCGCCTGGGTGAGGATCGACAGGTAAACCCCTGTTACTCTTGACCGAAATGCCAACCAGCCAAAAATCAGTGCCAGCAATCCGGGCACCAGGACCACCAGCGCCAGTTGCAGTGGCAGTGAATGCGCAAAGCTCCAGATCAGGGGGGAATCAGAACTGCCGACCACGCCAAAGATCTGGCTGCCGATGCCGCTTACCACCTCTTCCGGGGTGGGTGGAATATCGGATTGGGCCAGCGCCTCGACCACGATCAGGCGGGTGCGTTCATACATCAGCCACATGCCGATCATGTAACCGCCAAGGCCGAAAAAGGCGAAATGGCCAAGGCTGAGGATGCCGGTGTAGCCCCAGATCAGGTCCATCGCCACGGCGACTAGGCACAGGCACAGTGTCTTGCCCAAGGTTTTCACAAATGAGGTCGAGATAAACCCCAGCCCGAACCCCTCGCTCGCGACCGTCACCAAAAGGGTGAACAGCGCAAGGCAGGCCAGGAAGATCAGGATAGACGGGTTTTTCTGGATGAAAGATTGTCTCATGTTCTCAATCCCCTGCGGCCCGACCTTTAAGCGCAATGATGCCGCGCGGCCGGAACTGGATGAAGATGATGATGAAGATGATCATGTAGGTTTGCGCCGCCAGCGTATTGGACGGTTTGAACCATTCGATCCCCTTCTGGAAAAAGCCGATCATCGTCGCGCCGGCCAGCGTGCCCCAGATATTGCCGACACCGCCCACGACCACGGTCATGAAGCTTTGCACGATGTAGTCACTGCCCAGTTCCGACGTGACCTTGGCGAACAGGCCAATGGCAACACCGGCAATCCCCGCGATGCCGGACCCCAGCCCGAAGGTCAGCATGTTCACCCGCCCCGGATTGATCCCCATCGAGGCCGCCATGCGCGGGTTTTGTGTCACGGCGCGGGTTTCCAGGCCAAGCCGGGTCTTTTTCATGATGAACAGGAAGACGCCCAGAAACAGAAGGCCAAGTACGAAAATCGCGATACGAATATAGCTGATCGACACAACGTCATTCATCACCCACGCCCCGTCCAGCCAGCCCGGCGCAGTCAGCGGGCGCGCCTGAGTGCCAAAGATGTTCTTGGCAAGCTGTTGCAAAGCAATGGAAATACCAAAGGTCGCCAGCAGGGTTTCTAGCGGACGATGATACAGCCAGCGGATCACCAGCCGTTCCATCGCCACGCCAGCCGCAAAGGTCACGGCAAAGGCCAGCGGGATCGCCACCAGGATCGAGGCGGTGTGATTGGGTATGAACTGCTGCACCACGTAACCGGTGTAAGCGCCCATCATGATGAATTCGCCATGGGCCATGTTGATGACCCCCATCACGCCAAAGGTGATGGCCAGCCCGATCGCGGCCAGGAAATAGATCGACGCGAGCGAGAGCGCATCCAGCGTCAGATCCAGCGCTTGCATCAGCCCGACACGGGTCTGGATCGCGCGTAGCGTTTTCACGGCGGCATCGGTGACGGCTTTGTCTTTTTCGGCATAGACCTCATAAAAAACATGGCCTTGAAGGGCGCTATTGATGTCATTATCGACCACAAAGGATGGGACGGTTCCGTCCTTGGCCAGCGCCGTATAGGCGCGGATGCGGCCGGTTTCGGTATCAAGTTGCGCCAGCGGCACCCCGCCCACGCGCCCGTCCATGATGTTGTTCGACAGCGTGTTGCGGATCGTGTCGCGGTCAACCCGTGGCGGCGCCTTGCCGGCGGCGGCCAGCATGTCATACGCCTCCAGCCGCGGCAGATCATCCGTTCCCGGCTTCAGAATTCGGGCAACATTGGTCTTGGCCGGGGGCGTATCCCCTTCGGCCATGTCCAGCCGCGTTGTCACCAGCGGGTTCAGCGTGGCGCGCACATCCACACCCAAATCGCCGCGCATGGCGTTGATCGCCATCACGCGCATGGAAATATCCTTGTCATAGGCGGCGGTCAGCAGCCGCTCCAACCGTCGTTTTTGCGCCTTCATGTTCGGGTCGGTTTCCCCCGCAATCGACGCACGGAGCGGTTCCAGATGCTGCGCGCCCGGATCACGTTGAAGCGAGGAAATCGCATCGGTCCGCCGCGCGGGATCGGGATCGTTCAACTGAAAAGCCACCAGCGCCGTGGCCATCAGGGCGCGAATACCGCTGTTCGGCTTCAACTGATCCAGATCGCCCTTGTCGAAACGGCCAATCGCGGCACCGCTATCGAAATCGGTCAGGCGGTATGCATCGCCATCCTTTTCGCCGCGGTAAAACAGGCCGGTATCCTTGACCTGCCACATGTCCTTGCCCTGCCATGCCTCTAGCACGGCTTGGGCCTGCGGCAATCCGCTGCTGGCCAACGCGTCGATTGCCGGCTGGATCGTCTTGCGTGAGCTTTTCTCGATAAGATGCCGGTTTTCTTGGAGGATCGACTGAACCGGCCCCGTCTCTTGCGCCCAAGCAGGCACCAGCGAGAGGAGAAGCATCAGCCCCGCTTGCATCAAAGTCTTCATGTTGGAATGCACCGCCCGTTGGCCTTTTCAGGCCGGTATTTCATGGTTTTGAAAAGGGGGGGCCGCAACCGCACGGCCCCCAAGGATCACAATGGATCAGTAGTTCGACAGTTGCTGCACGCAGGTCTTGGTTTCGGTGTTGTACATGCCGCAGTCCAGATCTTTCCAATCGGATTCCAGCACTGCCGATTCCGGCAAGAAGTCGGTCCAGGCATCGCCGGCCACTTCTTCGGTCTGGCTGATGATATCGAACTGACCGTCTTCCTGAATTTCACCGATCAGAACCGGCTTGGTCAGGTGGTGGTTCGGTAGCATCTTGGCGGTGCCACCCGTCAGGTTCGGAACCTCAAGGTCATACATCGCCTCGCGCACGGCATCCACATCGGTTGTGCCGGCTTTTTCAACGGCTTGCACCCACATATTGAAGCCGATCACATGGGCCTCCATCGGGTCGTTGGTCACGCGCTCTTCGCCCATTTTCGCTTTCCACTTGGCGATGAATTCGGCATTTTCGGGCGTGTCGGCGGATTGGAAATAGTTCCACGCGGCCAAGTGGCCGACCAGGTTCGAGGTATCAAGACCCGACAATTCTTCCTCGCCGACCGAGAAGGCCACGACGGGAATGTCATCGGCGGAAATGCCGGCTGCGGCCAGTTCCTTGTAGAAACCGATGTTGGCGTCACCGTTGATGGTCGAGATCACGCCGACCTTCTTGCCGTCTGCGCCAAGGGCAACCACATCGGCCACGATCTTGGACCAATCGGAATGGCCGAAGGGGGTGTAGTTGACGAAAATGTCCTCCTCCGCGATGCCTTTGCCCTTCAGGTAGGATTCAAGGATGTTGTTGGTGGTGCGGGGATAGACATAGTCAGTGCCCAGCAGCGCGAATTTCTCGACGCCCAGCTCATCAAGGAAGTAATCGGTCGCGGGGATTGCCTGCTGGTTCGGCGCAGCGCCGGTGTAGAACACGTTTTTCGACGATTCCTCGCCCTCGTATTGCACGGGATAGAACAGCAGGCCGTTCAGTTCCTCGATCACCGGCAGGACCGATTTGCGCGACACCGATGTCCAGCAGCCGAACATCACGTCCACGTCCTGCACGGTCATCAATTCACGCGCTTTTTCCGCGAACAGCGGCCAGTCAGAAGCGGGGTCCACCACGGCGGCCTCGATCTGCTTGCCCAGCAGCCCGCCCTTGGCGTTCTGCTCTTCGATCAGCATCAGCATCGTGTCTTTCAGCGTGGTTTCGGAAATCGCCATCGTACCGGAAAGCGAATGCAGCACGCCCACCTTGATCGTGTCATCGGACGCTTGCGCAGCGCCGAAAGAAAGGGACAGCGCCATTGCGCCGGCCGCTGTTTTCTTGAGAAGATTCATCATGTCCTCCAGGCGAGGTGTGCGTCGCAAATGTTTGGAATAATTCCAAAAACCTGATATGACGCCCCCGCAGCCAGTTATAGTTGCACCCCGTGTGGCGGCTGTTCGGGTCCAATCGTCGGTCGCCACACATCATGTGTTCCGGAAACTTGTGCCGGATGCCGCTATTCCTTACGATATGGTTTGAACTGGCAATCAAACCGCGCGTTTTATCGGCCGCCTTCGGGCGAGTGACCAAAATGCGGGCAGAATGACGGGGGGTTGACGCTTTATTAGGCGAATGTCCGGTCGCTTAATGCGGTCTGGCCGCTTGCGGGCCAGAATACAGCATGGCAAAAAAACAATCAGGAGATACATTTTGCATGAAGATGTAAAGGAAATGGCGGACCCTAGAGGATTCGAACCTCTGGCCTCTGCCTTCGGAGGGCAGCGCTCTATCCAGCTGAGCTAAGGGTCCGCGTGGCCCCTCGTTTACCCAAGCGCAGCAAGCTGTGCAATCGGTAACAGGCGGGGCCACGCGATTTTTCGCACCTTACCCGAACAGATCGTGGGCCAGTTCCAGCGCCTCGACCAGTTTATCGACCTCTGCGCGGGTATTATACATGCCGAAGGACGCACGGCAGGTCGCGCCGACGCCCAGATGTTCCATCAGCGGCATGGCGCAATGGGTGCCCGCGCGCACGGCGACGCCCTTTTTGTCAAGGATGGTCGAAATATCATGCGCATGCCCTGCCCCTTCCATCGTGAAAGAGAAAATCGCAGCCTTTTCCTGCGTGGTGCCCTGAAGCGCAAGCCAGTTCAACCCGGTCAGCCGTTCGGTAGCATAGGCGCACAGGTCGCGTTCATGCGCGGCGATATTCGTCATCCCGATGCCCATAAGGTATTCCAGCGCAACGCCAAGCCCGATGGTCTGCACGATACCGGGGGTTCCGGCCTCGAATTTCATGGGCGGATCGTTATAGCTGACCTCGGTCTTACTGACCTCGCGGATCATGTCGCCGCCCCCAAGGAAAGGACGCATTTCCGCCTGCCGCTGCTTGCTGACCCAGATCGCGCCGGACCCGCTTGGCCCGTACAGTTTATGCCCCGTAATCGGGTAGAAATCGCAGCCCAGATCCTGCACATCCACGGGCATATGAACCGCCCCCTGCGAACCATCAACTAGGACCGGAACGCCCTTTTCCCGCGCTTCGGCGCAAATGGTTTTCACATCAACAACGGTTCCCAAGACATTGGAAACCTGCGTAATTGCCACCAGTTTTGTTTTCGGTCCGATGGCGTCGATCACGGCCTGGGGGTCCAACGCGCCGGTCGTATCGCAATCCACCCATTTCAGCACCACGCCTTGCCGTTCGCGCAGAAAATGCCATGGCACGATGTTGGCGTGATGCTCCATCACGGACAGCACGATCTCGTCCCCCGCCTGAAGCCGCGGCGCGGCCCAGCCATAGGCGACCATGTTGATGCCCTCGGTGGTGCCGGAGTTGAGGATAATCTCGGCCTCGTCGGCGGCATTCAGAAAACGCGCGATGATGCCGCGCACGCCTTCGTACTTGTCAGTCGCAAGGTTGGAAAGATAGTGCAGCCCGCGGTGAACATTCGCATATTCATGGGAATAGGCCTGCGTGACCGCATCAATGACCACCTGCGGTTTCTGGGCCGAGGCACCGTTGTCCAGATAGACCAGCGACTTGCCGTACACCTCGCGGGAAAGGATCGGGAAATCCGCGCGGATTTTTGCGATATCGTACATGCTCTACCCCATTCCAAGGATCAGACCCGCCGCAAGCGCCAGCGCCATCGAGGTGCCAAAGCTGACTGCGAGGAAGGAAAAAACGATCAGGAACAATGCCTTTAGGCGCGAATTGAACCCTTGGGCAACGTCGATCATCGCTACGAAAATATAGATTCCCAAGATGCCGAACACCAGAGAGGCGACAGCGCCGAGCGTCGGCACCAGCAAGGACAGGCCGAGGCTGACAAGGATGCCGACCAGGCGCAGCACCTGCATCCACGTCATCACGGCAAGAACCGCCGTCAGATCGCCCGATCCGCCAATCATCGTGCCCGCCCATGTCAGAACGAACGCGATGATGACGATGCCACCCGCAACGACCATGGCCATCAGCAGCGGGTTGTCAGCGATCGGTTGCAGCGGTTCGGGCAGTACCAGCAACCCCGGCAGCAGCGAAAACAGCAAGGCTTGCAGCACCGACACCAAAAGCAGCGCCATCCAAAGCGTGTTCCGGGTCAGCCCTGCGCCGATCACCTGCCGCGCGGCCGCGCCCGGATCTGTTATGGACAGCCCGATCAGGGGGCCGAATTGCTGGGTGTTCATGCGGGTGCCGCCCCCTCTTGCATGACGGCGCGTTGGCCGCCGATCCAGAACCACGCGAACAGGGCAAGCCAGATCGCGCCGGTCAGGTTAAGCGCCGGACCTTCACCAATGAAACCGCCCACCAAGCCCCACAAAAGCAGCACGGGGCTGGCCGCCAGAACCGCCCAAAACAGCGCGAGCCTTGCACCGTAAGCCGTTCCATTTCCACCGAAAACCTTGGAAATCCCATGCGCCACAAGCGACAGGGAATACAGGATCAAGGGCAAGATCATCACCAGCGCCAGAAGCGAACTGCCCATAAGCATATGCAATTCTTCGCCCGTCATATGTGCCTGCCGCGCCAGCCGGGGCCATTGCGCGACAAAGGTCACGACACAGCCCGCCATCAGGATCGCCAGCGCGCGATCTTCGCGCTGCCCGGCCGCCAGCAGGCGCCGGACCACACGGCCCGGCCCCCGATAGGTGGCGACGATATCGCGCGTGACCGGCATCAGCGGCGATCCAACCAACCGGTCAGACGGCTGACGATATCCTCGCGCAGCACATCATCTTCGATCTCGTCCACGGCCTCTGCCATGAAGGACAGGACCAGCAGGTCGGTCGCCTCTTTCTTGGGCACCCCGCGCGAACGCAGGTAATACAGCGCGGTCTCGTCGATCGCGCCGGTGGTGGACCCGTGCGAGCAGACCACGTCATCGGCGTAGATTTCCAGCTCCGGCTTGGCAAGGAACTGGTTGTCCTCGTCCAGCAGCAACGACTGGCTGATCTGGTAGCCATCGGTCTTTTGCGCGCCTTCCTTGACAAGGATCTTGCCTTGGAAAATGCCCTCGGCACCGTTGCGCAGCACCTTTTTGTACACCTGTCGGCTTTCGCAGCGTTCGGCATCATGGGTGACAAAGACGGTGTCGTCATGGTGGAAGGCGCCATTGGCCCCATCCCCCATCGCCGCGCCCGCGATATGGGCAATGGAATCGTCGCCGGTCAACTCGATCACGGCCTCGTTGCGGGTCAGCACACCGTTCACGGTCAGGGTAAAGGATTTGAACGCGCTCTCACTGCCCAGCCGGGCAAAGATATGCGTCGCGGCACGGCGCGCGTGATCGCGGCCCTGCGCGCGAACGTGGTGGAAACTGGCCTTGTCCGCCACCTCCACTTCCAGCACCTTGTTGAACCGCGCGGCCGCGGGGCCGTTTTCCAGAAGGGTCAGTTCCGCCCCTTCGTCCAGCTTGACCACGTGGTGCAGGATCGCGTCAGAAGTGTCTGACACATGGCGATAAATCAGGCTGATGGGTTTGCCGGTCTTGCCGGTCACATGGATCAGCAGACCATCCGTTGCCATCGCCGTGTTCAGCGCCGCAAGCGGGCGTTTCACCGGGGTCTGGCCGCGTTCTTCCAACACGCCATAAAGGCCCTGCGCCCAATGGATATCGCTGTTCGCTTCGGCCAGACGTTCGATCATTACGCCTTCCAGCGCCAGATCGTCGCTTTCCTCGGCACTGAACACACCATCGACGAAAACGATTTTCAGCCGATCAACGCCGCCGAAGATCGGGGTTTCCTGCGCGTCGAAGGCTTCTGCCGGCGGCACATCGGCGGAAATCAGCGTGTCGGGGCGCGTCCATTTCCAATACTCGTCACGGCGCTGTGGCAGACCCATGGATTGCAAACGGGACAGCGCATCACCGCGCGGCGCGGCGGCCCAGCCGGTTGCCGTAACGGCCAGTCCGGTCAAGCGGTCGTCGGTTTTGGCTTGAGGCGCGCCCATCATGCACCCTCCAGAATGTCGGCATAGCCGTTCTTCTCGACTTCAAGCGCCAGCTCGGGGCCGCCAGTCTTGATGATGCGGCCATCGGCCATGATATGCACCACATCAGGTTTGATATGGTCCAGAAGCCGTTGATAATGCGTGATAACAAGGAAACCACGGCCCGCGTCGCGCAGGGCGTTCACCCCATCGGCAACCAGGCGCATCGCGTCCACATCTAGG
This sequence comes from Rhodobacteraceae bacterium UBA3069, assembly GCA_002366795.1. GTDB lineage: Bacteria > Pseudomonadota > Alphaproteobacteria > Rhodobacterales > Rhodobacteraceae > UBA3069. The sequence goes on from DFBX01000123.1 coordinate 44,054, forward strand.
CCAGAGTCCGTCTCGTCCAGGATGCACATCTTCGGTTCCAGCATGGCCATTTGCAGGATCTCGTTGCGCTTCTTCTCACCGCCCGAGAAACCCACATTAACGGGACGTTTCAACATGTCAGCGTCAATTTTCAGATTTTTGGCCTTTTCGCGCACCAGTTTCAGGAAATCAGCGGCGCTGATTTCTTCCTCGCCGCGCGCCTTGCGCTGCGCGTTCACGGCAGTGCGCAAAAAGGTCATGTTCCCCACACCCGGGATTTCCACGGGATATTGGAAGGCCAGAAACAGGCCGGCGGCGGCGCGTTCTTCGGGGTCCATGTCCAGCAGATCGGCGCCGTCCAGCTCGGCGGTGCCATCGGTCACTTCGTATCCTTGGCGGCCCGACAGAACATAAGACAGGGTCGATTTGCCCGACCCGTTCGGCCCCATGATCGCGTGGACTTTGCCATCCTCGACGGTCAGATCCACACCTTTGAGGATCTTCTTACCCTCTTCTTCAAGCTCAACATGCAGGTTCTTGATTTCCAGCATTTTTCTACCTTTCTGTTCGCGTCTTTCGCAGACTTACGGCCGCTGCATCAGGTTAACCACCTGAAGCAGACGCTCCGGTGGAATGGGCTGGGGCGTGACGCGGAAATGCGCCATGCGCCCGGTGATTTCGGGTTGGCCAAGGTATTCCTCGACCACGTGGTAATGTTTGCGCCGGGTGTAATCGTCGAAATACAGATCGACGGGTTTGGCCGACATGAACGATGCGGCCAAGGCACAGCCCTGGCGGAAACGCCCATCCACCAGCACCACATCGGGCTGGCGGAATTCTTCAAGGCCCCAAACCTCCAGCGGGTATCGCGCAAAACGGCGCCATTCCGCATCGGTCTTGGGGTGGCCCCATTCTTTCGTCTCGCCGACGTCGGACCAGATGATATCCACCGCGCCCGGCGCGGGGTTCTCGGTGAACCATTGGCGCATCATCTGCGCCCATTCCTGATCGGATTCGATGGAAAATACGGTTTTGCCCAGCTCGGCGCCCATGACGGTGGACCCGCCAGAGCCGTATTCCAAAATGACATCCGCACACCCGTAGGCAGCGCGCAAAAGCGCGGCCTCGGGTTCGGGCATGGTCAATTCGGGGCGTTCAACTGGCATTTATTCGACCACCACCGCCGTGCCGGAAGCGGAAACCATCAGCATGGAATCCCCGACCACTTCGTAATCCAGATCGACGCCAACCACGGCATTGGCCCCCTTGGCGGCGGCGCGCTGTTCCAATTCGTTCATCGCCGTGTCGCGGGCATCTTGCAGCTTCGACTCGTAAGCGCCTGATCTGCCGCCGATAATATCGGTGATCCCGGCAAAGAAATCGCGCACTACGTTAGCGCCCATGATCGCCTCGCCCACGACGATGCCGCGGTAATCGGTGATGCGCTTACCTTCGATGTTGTTCGTTGTGGTGACGATCATGATGCCTCCGGCGTGATCAGGTAATTGCAGTTCTTGCGGCTGTGGCGATCAGTGCGCTGCACGGCATAGCGATTGTCGGTCATCCATGCGTGAAAGGCCGCGTCGTTTTCGCCGTCCACCTCTATCAAGATCACGGGGCGGTGGGTTTCAATGGTGTTCTCCAGCCCGGAAAGCACTTTGATTTCCATGCCTTCCACGTCGATCTTGATCAGATCCGGGGTTTCCCCTTCGAACAGGTCATCGCCGCGGTGCACCTGCATGTCGCCGGTGCCCGCGCGCATTTTTGTGGCGCCCAGATTGCGGTCGTGACGCTTCATCCCATAGCCGCCTTCCGACGTATCCGACAGGCCAATCCCAAGCGCGGACAGGTCGATCACATAGCCCAAACCGTTGACCAGCACATTGGCCATCAAAGGGGCCATGGCCAGCGGATTGGGTTCAATCACCACCACGCGCCGCGCATTCATCACACGGGTAAACCAAAGAGCGTGATTTCCAATATTTGCCCCAATATCAATGATATGCGCACCTTTCTTGACGCGGTCCCGTATCGCTTGCAGCTCTTCTATCTCGAAAAACTCGCCTCCGCGGATCGCGGCCTGTATAGGGTCGCGCTGCATATTCAGGCAGAAGGTCACGCCATATTTCGGCAGATGCACCAGTTCGAACGGGGGAAAGGCCACGGCCTCCCCGTTCTCAAGCGCGGCCAAGGCATCGGACAGGGCGAAATAATCCGCCCCCGTTGCCTCGGGCCGGGGCAGGATCACCCTGCCCTCATCTGCCGCAACGCCCGCCATCAGCCAACGGATCCTTCCAGCGAGATCGCCACAAGCTGTTGTGCTTCCATGGCAAATTCCATCGGTAGGGCTTGCAGCACCTCGCGGCAGAACCCGTTGACGACCAGCGCCACGGCTTCTTCCTCGTCCATGCCACGGCTCCGGCAATAGAACAGCTGATCGTCATCCACCTTGGATGTCGTCGCCTCGTGTTCAACGCGAGCCGAGTTGTTCTTGACCTCGATATACGGCACCGTGTGTGCCCCGCATTCGGACCCGATCAACAGACTGTCACACTGGGTGTAATTCCGACCGTTCTGCGCCTTTGGGTGCATGGAAACAAGGCCGCGATAGGTGTTTTGCGCCTTGCCCGCCGAAATCCCTTTGGACACGATGCGCGACTTGGTATTCTTACCTAGGTGCACCATTTTCGTGCCGGTGTCAGCCTGCTGCATGTTGTTGGCAATGGCGATGGAATAGAACTCGCCCTGGCTGTCGTCGCCGCGCAGGATGCAGGACGGGTATTTCCACGTCACGGCGGACCCGGTTTCGACCTGCGTCCACATCACTTTGGCCCGATCTCCGCGGCAATCGGCACGTTTGGTGACGAAATTGTAAATGCCACCCTTGCCATCCTCGTCGCCCGGATACCAGTTTTGCACCGTGGAATATTTCACCTCGGCGTCTTCCTCGACGATGATTTCAACAACCGCTGCGTGCAACTGCGCGGTGTCACGCTTGGGCGCGGTGCAGCCTTCAAGGTAGCTGACATAGCTGCCTTTATCAGCGATGATCAGCGTGCGTTCGAACTGGCCGGTGTTTTCCGCGTTGATGCGGAAATAGGTCGACAGCTCCATCGGGCAGCGCACGCCGGGCGGCACGTAAACGAACGAGCCGTCCGAGAAGACAGCGCTGTTCAGCGTGGCGTAGAAGTTGTCCGACTGCGGCACGACACTGCCCAGGTATTTCTTCACCAGCTCGGGGTGTTTCTGGATCGCTTCCGAGATCGAGCAGAAGATCACGCCGGCCTTTTCCAGATCCTTCTGGAAAGTCGTGCCGACCGAGACAGAGTCAAAAACCGCATCCACGGCGACCTTGCGCTCTTCGGCGGGCATATTTTCTGCGCCTTCGACGCCAGCCAGAATCATCTGTTCTTTCAAGGGAATTCCCAGCTTTTCATAGGTGGCCAGCAGCTTGGGGTCGACCTCGTCCAGCGACTTGGGCTTGACTTCCATGCTTTTGGGGCGGGCATAGTAATAGATGTCCTGAAAGTCGATCTTGGGGTAATCGACCATGGCCCATTCCGGCTCTTGCATCTGCTGCCAGCGGGCAAAGGCATGAAGCCGCCATTCGGTCATCCACTCGGGCTCTTCGTTCTTGTCCGAGATGAGCTTGACGATATCGGTGTTCACACCCTTGGGGGCGTATTCCATCTCGATATCGGTTTCCCAACCGTATTTGTAGGTGCCGCCCAATTCGCGCACGGCCTCGACCGTTTCACGTTCCACGCCTTCGCGGATTTCTTCTACCTCTGACATATCGTCTCTCCTGTTCGCGTCTTGTTACGCTGCCCCGCAGGGCGCGAATTTACGGTGCTTGGCCAGCCAGCTTTCGGCAAAGCGCAGCACCTCATCCTCTGTGTTCTCAAGCCCCAGACTGACGCGAATCGCGCTGCCTGCGGCTGTGTCGTCGTATCCCATGGCCCGCAACACACGGCTGGCACGGACCTTGCCGCTGGAACAGGCAGACCCCGCGCTGATCGCGAAACCGGCCAGATCCATCTGCATCACCTGCGTCTCGCCCTTCCATCCGGGCGTGATCATGCAAGACGTGTTCGGCAGACGCTGTGCGCCCTTCCCTGCAAAGATGGTGCCGGGTGCGCCATCTTCAATGCGCGCCTCCAGAAGGTCGCGCAAGGTTTCCACCCGCTGCCATTCGCCATTCGCCAGATCGCGCGCCGCCGCTTCGGCCGCAGCGCCGAAACCAGCAATCGCGGGCAGGTTCTCGGTGCCGGCACGACGCCCCATTTCCTGACCGCCGCCTTTCAGCTGCGCGGCGATATCGGTGCCGCGCTTGACCACCAATGCGCCGATGCCCTTGGGCCCGCCCAGTTTATGGGCAGAAATCAGCGCCATTTCCGAACCTGACCAATTGAACGCCACGGCAATTTTGCCAAAGGCCTGCGTCATGTCCGACAGGGCCAACCCTTGTGGCAGATCCTGTATCACACCGGTTTCGGAATTTGCCAACTGCAACGCGGAAATCTTTGGATCCAAATCAGTTACGCGGCCTTCCTCATCTGCTTTCAGGATGACATCACCCCAGGCAGACACCGCCTCATGCTCTATATCCGACACCTGCAAACCGCGCCCTGCCATGGCCAGGGCCGCAGACTCGGTCGCGCCAGAGGTAAAGATCACATCGGCCCCGTCCGCGCCAAAGCTCGCCGATACCTGCGCCCGCGCGCGTTCGATCGCGGCCTTGGCGGCACGCCCCTCGGCATGAACCGAGGATGGATTGCCGACAAGATCCATCGCCGCAATCATCGCGCCGCGCGCTTCGGCGCGCAAAGGCGCCGTGGCGTTATGATCCAGATATGCCCTCACGCGTCGTCCACCACGGAAAACAGCGACGGAACGGCAGGGCAAGGCGCAAGCCCGCCCCCGATCACATCGGACAGCCGCGCCTGGTGCAGATAGACATAGACATGCGCCGACAGCCCCTGCCACAGCCGGTTCGTCACCGATTGCGCCTTGGTGCCCGACTGCCCGCCGCTGGCACCCGCGCCCTTGTGCATCGCATCCACGGTTTCATCCACCGCGCCAAGCACATCAACCACACGAATATCGCTGGGAGAGCGCGCCAGCCGGTAGCCGCCCCCGGGACCGCGCACCGATTCCACCAGCCCGCCGCGGCGCAGTTTCACGAAAAGCTGCTCCAGGTAGGGCAGCGAAATGTCCTGCCGCTTGGAAATATCGCCCAGTGTCACCAGCACGCCATCGGGCTGCAGCGCGATATCGGCAAGCGCCACCATCGCGTAACGACCTTTCGTGCTAAGTTTCATGCTCTATTCCCCCGAGCCAATTATGCCCGCATACATTGACCTTTTCAGGCGCAGCGACTATCTCGCTTGCACCCGCTTGGCGCCGCAAGTCCGCGCGCGCTCAAGTTTGGAATTATTCTAAGGTGTCCGAGCGATTTCGTCAAGAATTTACGCCGCGCCATTCGAGGAGAGACAGGCACACTATGCCCGAGGTAATTTTTCCCGGCCCCGAGGGCCGTCTTGAAGGCCGCTATCACCCGCAAAAGGATCGTGACGCCCCCATTGCCATCGTGCTTCATCCGCATCCCCAATTCGGCGGGACGATGAACCACAAGGCAGTCTATAACCTGCATTATGCCTTTTATAACATGGGCTTCACCGTGCTGCGGTTCAATTTTCGCGGCGTTGGCCGGTCGCAAGGCGAATACGATCAGGGCGTGGGCGAGCTGTCCGATGCCGCCTCGGCGCTGGACTATCTGCAATCCATGAACCACAACTCGAAACATTGCTGGGTCGCCGGCTTTTCCTTCGGGGCCTGGATCGGGATGCAACTGTTGATGCGCCGCCCCGAGATCACGGGCTTCATCTCTGTCTCGCCGCCGGCGAATATGTATGATTTCTCGTTCCTGGCACCCTGCCCGGCCTCTGGTCTGATCATCAACGGCACCGCCGACCGCGTGGCGCCGCCCGCGGACACACGCGCATTGGTGAACAAACTGCACGAGCAGAAGGGCATCACGATCACACATAAAGAGATCGAAGGCGCGGGCCATTTCTTTGAAAAGCCCGAACACATGGACGAGATGATCGGAGATGTGACCGACTACGTCAAACGGCGCCTGACCGAAAATTCGCGCTAACCTGCAAAGCCCGGCCAATGCGCCGGGCTTTTTCTTTTAGGGCAAGGGTTACCGATGTCTCTTGATGTGGCGCGGCTGGACGCGCAAATGGCCTTCCTGACCGAGGCAGACCGCCTGAAAACCATCATTCGCGCGACCACGCTTTGCGATGCCTCGCGGTTTGAAAACTCCGCCGAACATAGCTGGCATCTGACGCTTTACGCGCTGGTATTGGGCGATCACGCCCCCGATGACGTGTCGGTGGACCGGGTCGTCAAGATGCTGATCCTGCATGACCTGGTCGAAATTGACGCAGGTGATGTGCCGATCCATGGCGAGGGCATCGACCACGCCGCGATCGAGGCAAAAGAACAGCGCGCGGCCGACCGGATTTTCGGCCTGCTGCCCGCAGATCAGGGCGCGGAATTACGCGCGATCTGGCAAGAGTTCGAGGATGCCAAAACACCCGATGCGCTGTTTGCCAAGGCGTTGGACCGCTTTCAGCCGCCGAACCAGAACCTGGCGTCGAACGGGGCCGGATGGCAAGAACATGCCGTCACACTGGACAAGATCAAGGCCCGCGTTGCCCCGCCGATCAAGCGCGGGGCACCGCAGTTCTGGGACTGGATCGTGCCGAAACTGACCGCGTGGTTTGCATCAAGATAGGCGATCAGGCCTTTGCTTTTTTTGCTTTTTTCTGCTCGATCACTTTTGCGGCCAGGTCGCGGGCGACACCAAAGGCACCCTTGATCTTGTCAGCACCCGTTTTCCAATCACGCCGCACGATGATCTTGTTGTCCTTGACCTTGGCCAGACCATTCTGCGCCTGGATGAATTCGACCAAGCCCTGCGGCGAGGCGAATTTGTCATTGTGGAACAGGATCGTCGCGCCTTTTGGTCCGGCATCCAGCTTGGCGATGCCTGCCCGTTTGCACATGGCCTTGATCCGAACAACTTGAAGCAAGGTGTTAACCTCTTTCGGCAGCTTGCCGAAACGGTCGATCAGTTCGGCGGCGAAACCTTCCAGTTCAACTTTGGTCTGCAAGGTGCTGAGGCGACGATACAAACCAAGGCGCACGTCCAGATCGGGCACGAAATCCTCGGGGATAAGGACAGGCACACCAAGGTTAATTTGCGGCGCCCATTGGCCGTCATCATCGGTCAGCCCCTCCATCTGGCCGGATTTGATCTTGGCGATCGCCTCCTCCAGCATGGATTGATACAACTCGTAACCGACATCGCGCATCTGGCCGGACTGTTCCTCGCCCAGCAGGTTGCCCGCGCCGCGAATGTCCAGATCCTGGCTGGCCAGGGTGAACCCTGCCCCCAACGTGTCCAGACTGCCCAGAACCCGCAGGCGTTTTTCAGCCGCGGGGGTCAGTTTGGCGCGGGGTTTCGTTGTCAAATAGGCATAGGCGCGGGTTTTCGAGCGGCCCACCCGGCCCCTGATCTGATAAAGCTGCGCCAGCCCGAACATATCGGCGCGGTGGATCACCATGGTGTTCGCGGTGGGAATATCCAGCCCCGATTCCACGATGGTCGTCGCCAGCAACACATCGTATTTGCCATCGTAAAAGGCGTTCATCCGCTCGTCCAGGTCACCCGCTGCCATCTGGCCATGGGCAACCACATAGGAAACCTCTGGCACTTGGGTTTTCAGGAATTCCTCGATCTCGGGCAAGTCGGTGATGCGCGGCACCACGTAGAACGACTGCCCGCCGCGATAATGTTCGCGCAAAAGCGCCTCGCGGATGGTCACGGCGTCGAATTCGCTGACATAGGTGCGGATCGCCAGACGGTCCACCGGCGGGGTGCCGATGATCGACAGATCGCGCACACCCGACAGCGAAAGTTGCAGCGTGCGCGGGATCGGCGTGGCCGTCAGCGTCAGTACATGAATGTCGCTGCGCAGCGCCTTCAGCCGTTCCTTATGGGCCACGCCGAAATGCTGTTCCTCGTCGATGATAAGTAGCCCCAGATCGCGGAACTTGACGGTTTTGGCCAACAAAGCATGGGTGCCGACCACGATATCGACGGTGCCATCGGCCATTCCCTCGCGGGTTTTAGCGGCCTCTTTCGCACTAACAAAGCGCGACAAGGGTTTGACATTGATGGGAAAACCGCGAAACCTTTCGGCAAAGCTCTTGTAGTGTTGGCGCGCCAGCAGCGTGGTTGGCGCAATCACCGCGACTTGCCGCCCCGACATGGCCGCGACGAAGGCCGCGCGGATCGCCACCTCGGTCTTGCCAAAGCCCACGTCGCCACAAATCAGCCGGTCCATCGGCTGACCCGAGGCAAGATCTTCCATTACATCTTGAATGGCGCTGAGCTGGTCGTCGGTTTCGGTATAGGGAAAGCGGGCGGAAAATTCCTCCCACGCGTGGTGCTGCGCCTCCAGCACGGGGGCACGGCGCAGGGCACGTTCGGCGGCGACACGGATCAACCGGTCGGCCATCTCGCGGATACGTTCCTTGAGCTTGGCCTTCTTCGCCTGCCATGCACCGCCGCCAAGACGGTCCAGCAGGCCCTCTTCGTGGCCGAAACGGGACAGCAGTTCGATATTCTCGACCGGCAGGTAAAGCTTTGCGTTTTCGGCATATTCCAGGTGCAAGCATTCATGGGCCGCGCCAAGGGCGGTCACGACCTCAAGCCCCATGTAGCGACCAACGCCGTGGTCCACATGCACGACCAGATCACCGGGGGACAGGCTTTGCGCTTCGGTCAGGAAATTCTCGGCCTTGCGGCGTTTACGCGGCGCGCGGATCAAACGGTCGCCCAGAACGTCCTGTTCGGAAATCACGGTCAGGGTCTGGCCATTGCCGTCCGGCCCTTCAAACCCCTGTTCCAGCGCCCAGACCGCCAGATACAGCCCGCGCTTGTTCAGCCCGCGCGCGTCCAGAACATGCACGCCGCCATTCAGCCCCTCGTCCTCCAGCAGGCCATCCAGCCGTTCGCGCGCGCCTTCGGACCACGAGGCGATCAGCACCGGCCCCTTTTCCATGCGCGCTTTAACATGATCTGCCAAGGCACCGAAAAGGCTTAGGTTTTCCTGTTGCCGCTCGAGTGAAAAATTGCGCCCGATCCGCCCGCCCGCGTCGATCACATTCAGCCCTGTGGCCTGTTTCAACGGGTTGAATTGAAACACGCGGCGGCCATCCACGGCCGCGGTCCAGCCCGCGTCGTCAAGGTAAAGCAGCCCCGGCGGCACGGGTTTATAGACCGAATCCAGCCGCCCCTTTTGTTTCAGCGCTTCCATCCGGGTTTCATATTGATCGACGATCCCGTCCCACCGTGACAGGCGAGTGGGCGTTACCTGGTCGTCCATCGAGATGGAGGCATCGGGCAGATAGTCGAAAAGCACTTCCAAATGGTCATGGAAGAAGGGCAACCAATGTTCGACCCCGGCATGTTTGCGGCCCGCGCTGACGGCTTCGTACAGCGGATCATCGGTGCCCGCCGCGCCAAATTCGATGCGGTAATTCTGGCGGAACCGGCGAATGGCTGCCTCGTCCAGAATCACCTCGGACACGGGGGCAAGTTCGACGAGGTCCAGCTTTTCGGTGGTGCGCTGCGTGACAGGATCAAAGCGGCGCGCCCCGTCCAGCACATCGCCGAAGAAATCCAGCCGCACCGGGCCACCATCGCCGGGCGGGAAAATGTCGATGATGCCGCCGCGGATCGCATAATCGCCCGGCTCCATCACCGTTGGGGATTGGGAAAAACCCATACGAACAAGGAAGTTGCGCAGCGAAGCTTCATCAACGCGCTCGCCAACACGGGCGGAAAACGCCGCCTCGCGCAGCACCTCGCGCGCGGGCAGCTTTTGCATCGCCGCGCTGATCGTGGTCAGCAGGACGAACCGCTGCGGCATGCCATGCACCAGCCCTGCCAGCGTTGCCATCCGGGTGGCCGACACATCGGGATTGGGCGACACGCGGTCATAGGACAGGCAATCCCAACCGGGGAATTTGACCACCGGCATGTCGGGCGCGAAAAACCGCAACGCGGCCTCCATCGCGGCCATACGCTTGTCATCGCGGGCCACATGCACCAGGGGTGCCTTGCTGCGGTCGATCTCTTTCAAGATCAACGATGCGTCAAAGCCCTCGGGTGCGCCCCCGATCGTGATATGGTCCATTTTGGTCATGTTGTTGAATTTCGCCCCTTGGGGTGTGGATGTCATCCGGCAGCTTGGCCGAAAGGTTCTGATACATGCCCCACAGCGCCGTGACAAAGACAGATAACATGGCGATCACCTGTGTCCAGAAGCGATGCCAGCCAAGTTTGCGGCGCAGCGCCTCGCCCAGCAATTGCCGTTCGCGAATCAGGCGTGCGGTGTTCAGGCTCATCAACCCAACAAGGCTTAGCGGAAAGCCCATCAGGAACAGCGCCTGCGCCAGGTCGATGTCATAGACAAACCCCAGGAGCGCCAGCGTGGTCAGAAGGAAACAGCCGATCCCAAGCAGCCACAAACCCGACACGCCCGAGATATACAAAAGCCGGTTCACATTGACGCGGACCATGTCCTCCAGGTCTTGTTGCGCCTGGCCTTCCTTGCGGGTGGCGCGCACGACCATGTCATAGGGCACCCCGATGATATAATGGCTGACCGACGACCACAGCACCGCCAGCGCAATCCAGAACCACAGGTTCGAGAAGGTGCGCATGTCGATGGTTTCGTTAAGAAGATCATACCATGTCAAAGGGCAGCGTCCGGGTGCAGTGCGGGGCGTTCGTGACTGTCTAGCGCCGGGTCGCGGCAATTCCTACCCTTGAGCGTGCGGGAAAACCGTGTCACCCGTTACGCGATGCAATTACGACACGGCCCAAGCGGGCCAATCCGGAGGAAACGCAACATGAGACCGACCCAGGCCCCCTTCCCCGCGACACGCTTTCGCCGTGCCCGCCAGTCGCCCGCGACCCGCGCGCTGGTCGCCGAGAACACCCTGACAGCGGGCGACCTGATCTGGCCCGTGTTCGTGCGTGACGGTCATAGCGTGGTAGAGCCTGTCGCCTCGATGCCCGGTGTGAACCGTCTGAGCGTGGACAAGGTGGTCGAGGCTGCGCGCAAGGCCGCCGATCTGGGTATTCCGGCGATCTGCTTGTTTCCCTATACCGATCCGTCGAAAAAGACCGAGGATTGCGCCGAGGCATGGAACCCCGAGAACCTGTCGAACCGTGCCACCCGCGCGATCAAGGCCGCCGTGCCCGAGATCGCGATCATGACCGATGTGGCGCTGGACCCATACAATTCGCTGGGCCATGACGGTTTCGTCGTCGATGGCAAGATCCAGAACGATGAAACCATCGAGGCGCTGGTAAAACAGACCCTGTCCCAGGCCGAGGCCGGGGCGGATATCATCGGCCCGTCGGACATGATGGATGGCCGGATTTCCGCGATGCGCAACGCGCTGGAGGCCGGCGGCCATAAGGATGTTATGATCCTTTCATATGCCGCGAAATATGCCAGCGCGTTTTACGGCCCGTTCCGCGATGCGGTTGGCGCCTCGGGTGCGTTGAAGGGTGACAAGACCACCTACCAGATGAATCCCGCCAACAGCGACGAAGCGATCCGCTTGGTCGAACGCGACCTTTCTCAGGGCGCGGACATGGTGATGATCAAACCGGGCATGCCCTACCTGGACATTTGCCGCCGCGTCAAAGATGCATTTGGCGCGCCGACCTTCGCCTACCAGGTGTCGGGCGAATACGCGATGATCCGGGGCGCTGCGGATAACGGCTGGATCGACGGTGAAAAGGCCATGATGGAAAGCCTGATGTGTTTCAAACGCGCCGGATGCGACGGGATTTTGACCTATTTCGCGCCCGAAGTGGCCCGCAAACTGGCGAAATCCTGAACGTCACGCGGAAAAACGCGCAATTTCGCGATCGGCGGTTTGCCGCGTGACAGGACCGCCCGTGCGCGGTAACGTATTGGCGAAGCCGGGCAAAAGACCCGGACTAAGCAGTCAGGCACAGGAAAACATTATGACACATCTGACCCGTCGCAATTTTGCGTTGGCACTGGCAGGGACCGGCTTAACCGCGGCCTGCGGCAACGGCATTGGCTCTCGCGGCAGCGAAACCATCGACGCGCGCGTCGATTCCACGCTCGGTTATCTGTATAATAAATACCCCTCGACCCGCGACCTGGCGGCGAAATCCACGGGCCAGCTGGTGATGCCACTGGTCACCGAGGCCGGGTTTGGCTTTGGCGGCGGATACGGGCGCGGCGCTTTGCGCGTGGGCGGCGTCACGGTGGATTACTATTCCGCTGCAAAAGGCAGCTTTGGCCTGCAAATCGGTGCGCAGCAATATGCGCATGTCCTGTTTTTCATGACCGACGATGCGCTGATGAAATTCCGCCGCTCGTCAGGCTGGGCAGCCGGTGCCGACGTGGAATATGTCTTTAACGACAAGGCGGAAAACTTGCGCGCTGAAACCACGACCGCCGCAGCGCCGGTTCTGGCTGTGATCTTCGGCCAGGCAGGGCTGCTGTTGGGGGCGACGCTGGAAGGCGTGAAATATACCCGCATCATCCCCTGACTTCAGGGGTTCACGCACTGCATTAAAAAAGGGGGCCAAGGCCCCCTTTTCTTTTGAGTATTTACGGAAAAACGAAGGATTATTCCGGGGTGGTTTCCGCCTCTGGCGCCTCGGGTGCCTCGGCCTCGTCACCCTGATCGGCGATACGCGCGACCGAGACGACGAATTCGTTCTTGCCGGTGTTGAACACGCGCACACCGCCCGCCGAACGGGACCGGAACGAGATACCGTCGACCGGTACCCGGATCGACTGCCCCTTCGAGGTCGCCAGCATCACCTGATCGCCCATCTCGACGGGGAAACAGGCAATGATCGGGCCGGATGACATGCCCTTGGTCCAGGCGGTCACGCCCATGCCGCCGCGCCCGCGGATCGGATAGTCGTGGCTGGAGCTAAGCTTGCCTGCGCCCTGCGCCGTGATGGTCAGCAGCAGGTTTTCTGCCGCGGACATTTCCGCATAGCGTTCCTGCGGCAGCGGAGTATCGGCGTTGCCTTCGTCCTCGTCGCTGGCGTCATCTTCGGTCACGCCAGCCATCAGGCGGCGCATTTTCAGATAGGCGGCCCGCTCGTCCGATTCAGCTTTGAAATGGCGGATGACAGACATCGAAACGACCTCGTCATCGCCGGACAGTTTAATGCCGCGCACACCAACCGAATTGCGCGAGTTGAATACCCGCACATCAGTCGAGGGGAAGCGGATCGCGCGGCCCGAGTTTGTAACCAGCATCACATCGTCATCTTCGCTGCAAATGGCGGCATTGATCAGCCGGGTGCCCGCGTGATCGTCCTCGAACTTCATGGCGATCTTGCCGTTGCGCATGACATTCGTGAAGTCTGACAAGCGGTTACGGCGCACGGTTCCAGCGGATGTCGCAAAGATGACTTGCAGATCGTCCCATTCGTCATCGGGGCGGTCCACTGGCATGATGGCGGCAATCGACACGCCCACCGGGATCGGCAGGATGTTGACGATCGCCTTGCCCTTGGAGGTCCGGCCACCCAGCGGCAAGCGCCAGCATTTCAGCTTGTAGACCATGCCATCGGTGGTGAAGAACAGCAGCTGCGTGTGGGTGTTGGCCACGAAAAGCGTGGTAACTACGTCTTCTTCTTTCGTCTGCATCCCGGACAGGCCCTTGCCGCCGCGTTTCTGCGCGCGGAAATCGGCCAGCGGCGTGCGCTTGATATAGCCGCCCGAGGTGATGGTGACGACCATATCCTCGCGCTCGATCAGATCCTCGTCGTCCATGTCGCCGGCCCAATCGACGATCTCGGTGCGGCGCGGCACGGCGAACAGATCTTTCACCTCGTGCAACTCGCTGGCGATGATGCTCATGATCCGCTCGCGCGAGCCGAGGATTTCAAGGCATTCGGTGATCTTCTTGGCCAGTTCTTCCAGCTCGTCTGTGACTTCCTTGACGCCGATCTGGGTCAGGCGCTGCAGGCGCAGTTCCAGAATGGCGCGGGCCTGCGCTTCGGACAGGTTATAGGTGCCGTCCTCGTGGATCGTGTGGCTGGGGTCGTCGATCAGCTTGATATATTCGGCGATGTCATGCGCGGGCCAGCGGCGCGTCATCAGCTTTTCGCGCGCCTCTGCGGCGTCGGTCGAGGACCGGATGGTCGCCACGACCTCGTCTACGTTCGTGACAGCCACGGCCAGACCACACAGGATATGGCTGCGTTCGCGCGCCTTGCGCAATTCATACGCGGTGCGGCGCGCCACGACTTCTTCGCGGAAGTCGATGAAACAGGTCAGGAACCGACGCAGGGTCAGCTGTTCGGGCCGCCCGCCATTCAGCGCCAGCATGTTACAGCCGAAATAGGTCTGCATCGGCGTAAAGCGGAACAGTTGGTTCAGCACCACATCGGGGGTCGCATCACGCTTCAGTTCGACCACGACCCGCACACCGTTGCGGTCGGATTCGTCCTGCACATGGGCGATGCCTTCGATCTTTTTCTCGCGCACCTGCTCGGCGATCTTTTCGATCATCGAGGCCTTGTTCACCTGATAGGGAATCTCGTCCAGAACGATGGCATAGCGCTCCTTGCGGATTTCCTCGATCCGGGTTTTCGCCCTGATCACGACGGAACCGCGCCCTTCCAGATAGGCTTTGCGCGCGCCCGAGCGGCCCAGCATGATGCCCCCGGTGGGGAAATCGGGGCCGGGCACATAGTCGATTAGCTGCTCACTGGTCAGGTCCGGGTCGTCGATCAGCGCAAGGCAGGCATCAATCACCTCGCCCAGATTATGCGGCGGGATATTGGTGGCCATACCAACGGCAATGCCGCCCGCGCCATTGACCAGCATGTTCGGAAAGCGCGCTGGCAGCACGGTGGGCTCGCGGTCCTTGCCGTCATAGTTGTCCTGAAAATCGACGGTTTCCTTGTCGATATCGGCCAGCAGATAGGCGGCGGGCTTGTCCATCCGCACCTCGGTATAGCGCATGGCGGCCGCGTTATCGCCGTCCATCGAGCCGAAGTTGCCCTGCCCGTCCAGCAGCGGCAGCGACATGGAAAAATCCTGCGCCATCCGCACCAAGGCATCGTAGATCGCAGAGTCGCCATGGGGGTGGTATTTACCCATCACGTCGCCGACCGGACGCGCCGATTTACGGTAGGATTTATCATGCGTGTTGCCGGTTTCATGCATCGCGTAAAGGATGCGGCGGTGGACCGGCTTCAACCCGTCGCGCAAATCGGGAATGGCGCGGGACACGATCACGCTCATCGCGTAATCGAGGTAGGAGGTTTTCATCTCCTCCTCGATCGAAACGGACGGCCCATCATAGACCGGGCGCGCGGGCGTGTTTTCTTCTTCGTTTTCGGGGGTTTCTGGCGTGTCGTTCACGTAATCTTCCCGTCTGTCGGCGACATTCTATATCTTGTTGCAATGACTATATCAGAGGCAGGATATAGGGTGCAATGGCTCTGCGACCCTTGGTCTGGCAGCCATGGGGTATGATTGATAACACATTGTTTTCATTGAAAAGTAATTTCATTGGCGCATCATGTTTTTTATCGACCCAGCAAGAGGTGAAAAAACGATGCAGACCGAGACAGAACTGATGCTGAAAGGCTATGGGCTGACCCTGGCCGAATTCTACTACCACATGCCCGATCATCCCCATGTTCTGAACAGCTATATCTGGCAGGATTACGACATCGCGCCGGACCATCCGAAACTGTTCAATTTCATCGAATTCTGGCAGCGCGAAATCGAAGGTCCGCTGCATTCGGTGCGGTTTTCCCACCGCAAGATGGTCGGGCCGGGTGAATGGCGCAACGTGGTGGGCGAATTCACCTATCACTAGGCGCTTAACGTCAAGGTAAGCCTTGCGCCCTATCCTTTACCCGATTGTGTGGAGGAGTGCGTAGATGAACCTTTATACCTGTGCGGTCGACCTCAAGGACGATGCCAAGGCGCTGGCCTTTGCCCAGGCGCTTGAACAATGGATAGGCTACCTGAAATCGCAAGGCACGATTTTGGGCTGGCGTCTGTTGCGGCGCAAACTGAACCTTGCATCCGGCGCGAACCGCGATTTCCTGCTGGAGATCGAGGTCAAAGACCTTGCACAGCTGGACAGCGCCTTTCGCCTGACCGGCACCCATGACGAGGCGATCGAAGCCATGTATCGCAACGTGAACACGTTTATCGCGCAGGCCGATTTCGGGCTATACCGCCCTTTTCCCGACCCGGAACGCGCCGAGCGGATGGCGCTGGTCTAGCGCCAGCCGCAATGGGCCGTTACAGCCCGTAAAGCGCGCCGAACTTCTGCTCCAGATAGGTCAGCAACGGCGCTTCGGACGGGGCAGCACCGCAGGCGCGGGTGATCACGTCGCGCGGCTCGAACAGGCCGCCGTGCTGCTGCACCTTGTCCCCCAGCCATTTGGTTGCCCGTCCGGTATCGCCCTGCGCCAGCGCCGCATCCAGATCGGGCAGATCGGCGCGCATCGCATCGTTCAGGCAGCCGGCATAGACATTGCCCAATGAATAGGTCGGGAAATAGCCGAACAGCCCTTCGGACCAATGCACATCCTGCAAACACCCGTTCGAAGGCTTGTCCACGGCAAAGCCGAAATCGACCGCGAACCGGTCGTTCCACGCAGCCTCCAGATCGGCCACGGCCAGATCCCCCGCGATCATCGCGCGTTCCAAATCAAAGCGCAGCATGACATGCAGGTTATACTGCACCTCGTCCGCCTCGGTCCGGATAAAGCCGTTTTTCAACCGGTTCACGGTGGCATAGAACGCATCGGCATCGGCAATGCCGAAATCGCCGAACGCATCGCGCATCTGGTCAAACAGCCAGCCGGTGAAGGCGCGCGAGCGGCCAAGCTGGTTCTCGTAAATCCGGCTTTGGCTTTCATGCACCCCCATGGACACGCCCTGCCCCAGCGGCGTCAGCAGGTAGGCCTCGTCAATCGCTTGCTCGTAGCAGGCGTGGCCGACCTCGTGGATGGTGGAATAAAAGCAGTTGAACGGGTCCGCGGGATCGGTCCGCGTGGTGATGCGCACATCCAGCCCCGAGCCGGAGGAGAACGGATGCACCGCCTTGTCCACCCGGCCCTGCGCCATGTCATAGCCAAAGGTTTTCGCCAGCATCCGCGCCAGTTTCATCTGCGCGAATTCGTCGAAATTGCCCGAAAGGCCAGCGGGCGCGGGCTTGTCCAGGCAGGCGGCGCGCAGGGCCACAAGGCGCGGGCGCAGCGCGTCGAACATGGCTTGCAGGTCAGCTGCCTTGGCGCCGGGCTCGAAATCGTCCAGCAGCGCGTCATATAGATCACCGCCATCGGCCAGCGCTTGCGCTTCCTCGCGTTTGAGGGCCACCATTTTTTCCAGCATCGGCAAAAAGCCGGGCACGTCCTCGGCCTTGCGCGCCTCGGCCCAGGCCAGGTGCGCTTGTGATCGGGTGCGGGCCAGTTCGGCCGCCAGATCGGCAGGCAGGCGCTGCGTGCGTTCATAATCACGGCGGATATGGCGCATCTGCGCGCGCCCCACATCGTCCAGCGTGGTGTCGTCGATCGCGGCCAGCCATTCACCCACGCGCGGATCGGTGCGGCGGCCATGCAGGACAGAGGCCATTGCGGCCATTTCCTCGGCCCGTTGCGGGGCCGCTCCGCGCGGCATCACGGTTTCCTGGTCCCAGCCAAGGCGGCCCGCCACCTGCCCCAGCGCCGAGGTTTCGCGCTGGAAGGTCATAAGGTCGGTAAAGCTCATATCATGCTCCGCGAATGGATTGTTGGACCGGATAGGCAGCAAGGAAACGCGCCCGCAGGATCAGGGTGAAAACCGCCACGGCCATGACCTGATGCACGATGGCGATCTGCCAGGGCGCGACATAAAGAACGGTTGAAATGCCCAGCACGATCTGCACGCAGAGCGCGATGAACGCGGCAGCAAAGGCCGTGCGGCTGCGGCCATGGGCCGATTTGCGCCCGCGCAGGAAAACCACGATCGAAAAGGCCAGCAGAAGGTAGCCGGTCATCCGGTGAATGAACTGCACAAGCCCCGGATTTTCAAAGAAATTCCGCCAGCCGGGCGTCAGGTAATAGGCATCGGGCGGAAAGAACTGCCCAGCCATCAGCGGCCAGTCGGTGAAGGTTCGGCCCGCGTCGATACCGGCGACCAATGCGCCCAGCAGGATTTGCAGGAAGGTGAAATGCAGC
Source organism: Rhodobacteraceae bacterium UBA3069 (assembly GCA_002366795.1). Taxonomy (GTDB): domain Bacteria; phylum Pseudomonadota; class Alphaproteobacteria; order Rhodobacterales; family Rhodobacteraceae; genus UBA3069. Next base: position 62,382 of record DFBX01000123.1, read on the forward strand.
CAGCCGGTGGACATGCTGAACAGCTTGGCCTCACGGCTGCGGCGGGCCTGCATCAGGTCGCGCTCCTCTCGGCCCAGCATCAGGATATACCAAGCGATGAACCCAAGGATGACAAAAGCGATGCCCAGATGGGTCGCCAGCCGGTAAGAGGCGACATCGGTCATGGTGCCTTGCAGCCCCGAATGGACCATCCACCAGCCCACGCCCCCCTGCACCCCGCCCATGGCGCCGATCAGAACCAAACGGCCAGTCCAGCCGGCCGGGATCTTGCGCGCCGCAAGGAAACCGAAAAAGCCAAGCGCCCAGACCAGCCCGATGACGCGGCCCAGCTGGCGGTGACCCCATTCCCACCAGTAGATGGTTTTGAAGTCGGACAGCTCCATCCACTTGTTTTCCAACTGGAATTCCGGGCTATCCTTATATTTCGCGAATTCCGATTGCCAGTCGGCCTGGTTCATCGGGGGCAATGCGCCGGTGACGGGTTTCCATTCGGTGATCGACAGCCCGCTGTCGGTCAGGCGGGTCAGACCGCCCACGGCGATCATCATGACCACCAAGGCGAACAGCACCATCAGCCATGCCCGGATCGCGCCGCGCGCGCCCTTGCGCCGCCCTGCATCGATCACCCCGCCCTGCGGTTCCGGGCGCTTGGGCTGACCTTCGGATACCTCTTCGAAAATGCTGCGCTTGCCGCTCATGATCTGCCTTTCCGGTGTTTCGGCGCGAACTTAGGGTGCGGGCGGGGGTTCGTCCAGAGTTAGCCCCGCTCTTTCCAGCGGACCATCTGACGCAACACGCCATGCAGCATCTGCACGTCGGATCGGGTCAGTGGAAAGCGCGACCACATGTTGCGCAGATTGACCTTCATCGTCTCGGCCTTGGTGTCCGGGAAAAAGAAGCCAGCCTCATCCAGGCGGTCCTCGTAATGCTGGGTCAGTTTTTCAACCTCGATGGCGCTGGCCCATTCGGTGCCCGCCATTTCCACGCGCTCTGCCTTGATTTCAAGCTCGGTTCCTTGCTGGCGGCGCCATTCATAGCCTAAAAGAAGCACGCATTGCGCAAGGTTCAGCGACGCGAATTCAGGGTTTACCGGAACGGACACCAGCACGTTGGCCCGTGCGATATCCTCGTTTTCCAGCCCTGCGCGTTCGGGGCCGAACATTACGGCCACCTTGCCCCCTTCGGCGATCTTTTCGCGGGCCAGTTCCATCGCGCGCTCCGGGGTTACGATGGGTTTGGTCAGGCCCCGTTGCCGCGCCGTGGTGGCCAAAACGAATGTGGCGTCATCCAGCGCCTCGGCCAGGGTATCGGTCAGCCGTGCCTCCTCCAGCAGCCTGCCCGCGCCCGATGCCATGGCGACGGCTTTCTGGTTCGGCCAGCCGTCGCGCGGATCGACAATCGCCATCCGGTCCAGCCCGAAATTCCACATCGCCCGCGCGGCGCCACCGATGTTTTCACCCATCTGCGGGCGGACCAGAACGAAACGGGGTTGGGACATTGGGGGCTCCTTGGCGGGTTCGCGCGTCTTTATGACAGCGCGCGCCGGTTTGCAAAGGCAGCAAATGGTATTTTTGGAACAATGAAGGAGAGGCGCTGCGCTTTCCCCATTGGCCAAATCATTGATTTCACGGTAAGAGGGCGACCAAGTCAAAAGGAAGCCAAGATGTCCGAGATGGAAGCCCCGCAGATCTATTTGATTTCCCCGCCCGAATTCGAGTTGAGCCGGTTCCCGGATCAATTGGCGCAGGTTCTGGACGGGGCCGAGGTCGCCTGCGTGCGGCTGGCGCTGTCATCCCATGACGAGGACAAGATCAGCCGCGCCGTCGATGCTTGCCGCGAAGTGACCATTTCGCGCGACGTGGCGCTGGTGATCGAACGGCATATCCTGCTGGTCGAACGGCTGGGGCTGGACGGTGTACACCTAACGGATGGGGCGCGTTCAGTCCGCAAGGCACGCAAGGAATTGGGGCAGGATGCCATTATCGGCGCATTTTGTGGCGCGTCCCGCCACGAGGGGATGAGCGCGGGCGAGGCCGGGGCCGATTACGTGTCCTTCGGGCCGATGGGCGGGAATGCCCTTGGCGACGGCACCCTGGCCGAAGTCGAACTGTTCGAATGGTGGTCGCAGATGATCGAGGTACCGGTCGTGGCCGAGGGCGGGCTGGACGTGGAACTGGTGCGCGAGATTTCGCCCCACACTGACTTCTTCGGCATCGGGACCGAGATTTGGGATACCGAGGATCCGCTTGCCGCACTGAATGCGCTGCGTTCGGAGTTTTCCTGATAATCAGGGGCTTGAGCGGCGTTGCTTATGCGTCCGTGACTTGGCGTTCGGGCGGCATGCCGCTGCGCACGACCTGTTCGACATGGGCGGCCAATGCCTTGCGGTTCGCAAAGGCATCGGCGCGTACCGGCGCGTGATAAACCACTTCGACCCGCCCGTGGCGACGCGAGGACAGCATCATCAGCAGATGCTCGCCAAATTCCATGTCGCCCCACCAGCCGTAAAAATCTGACCGATATCCCTTGGGCGCGGTATAAATCACGGTGACCGGCTGGATGTGCATTTCATGTTTCAAATCAGGGGTGAGAAACGCCTGAAACAGCGTTGATTTGAATGGCAGAACCCGCATCGTATCGCTGCTGGTCCCCTCGGGGAAAAACAGCAGCTTGTGCCCGGCCAGCAGGCGCGCCTCGAATATCTGTTGCTGCACTTTTGCTTCGCGCGGATCGCGGGTGATGAAAACCGTGCCGGTTGCGCGGGCCAGCCAGCCGATGCCGGGCCAATCCGCCACCTCGGCCTTGGACACGAAATAGATCCGCTTGCGCGCATTGAGCGTGAAAATATCCAGCCATGACGAGTGGTTACAGACGATCGCCCCGCGTTCCTTCATCGGCTGGCCGCAGGTGGAAAACCCGATGCCCATGATGAAAAGCGCCGCGCGGCAGACGGTTTGGGTGATCCACGGCGTCCAGGGGCGATAAAGCCCATGCACCGGTGCCTCGATGAACCGGATCACCAGCAGGATCAGCAAGCCGCCAAAGACCACCATGCCGAGGGCCAAGCCTCGCAACGCGATCAGCATCCAGCCGATTACGCCGGGTTTGGGCGCGGGCGGGTATTCACCCTTGTCCCAGACCATGCTCATTTGGATAAGTCCTTGGAATATATCGCACGTTGGCGCTCGCTCAGATGGGCCACATCCAGGATCAGGCACACGTCAATGGTGTTGAACACATGATCGATATAGGCACCCTGTCCGACGAACCCGCCCAGCCGCAGATAGGCCTTTATCAACGAGGGCACCTGCAACATCGCCGCGCGGCGGACGATCTTGTCGGCGGGCAGAACATCCATCTGCGCGCAATGATCCGGCCGTGCCTTTACCCGCAATCCGGGCGGGGCAAGGTGGTTATAGTGCAGCATACCAAGGGGTTGCGCCAATGCTTCGGGGTCGGTTCCATGAAAAGAGGCGACACCGAACAGCACTTCGATCCCGTGGCGATCCACGTAATTCGACAGGGCGGACCACAGGTGGAACATGCCCATGCCACCACGGTAATCGGGATGCAGGCAGGACCGGCCGAGTTCCAGCAATTTGCGCCCCGACGCGGTCAAGATCGACAGGTCATATTCGTCCTCGGAATAGAACCGGCCAAGTTCACGCGCCTGATCGTCACGCAACAGGCGATAGACGCCCACCACCTGATCGCCTTCGGGCCGGGCCGCATCCTGAAGCAATAGGTGGTCGAAGTAAGCGTCGAAAGCATCTGTTTCCAAACGGTTTTCGTGATCCACCCCATCACCTCCCGCGCCCAATTCCTCGACGAAGACGGTATAGCGTAACCGCTGCGCCGCGCGCAGGTCAGCCTCGGTTTCGGCCAGTCGGGTGGAGAAAATCGGCGCGGTGGGGGTCATGCGGAATGATCCTGAAAGCGGGTTCCCGCGGTTCTAGAAGCGCTAGGGCCGAAAGGCAACCGCCCCGCGCAGAAACAGATTTTTGTGTTTTGCTCCGGGCGTGATAACCCTTCGTTAACCAAGATCAACGATCAAAGACCGGAATGAGCGCAATACGGGAGCCTTCGATGACCACCTTGCCCGCATCGGGAAAGTTCACGGTGATTTTCCCGCCGATGTTGGATTGCACCTGCCCGGTGCCCCAATCGGGTTTGTTCGGGTGCTGCACCAGCATTCCGGGCTCTAGCATCGCATTCAAATCGTTCAACATGTCCAAGCCCTTTAGCGGAGGTTCCAATGCCCCCTTCTAACCCCGGTCTCGCGGCATTGATAGGCTCGCGTATCTGCCACGATCTGATTTCTCCCATCGGCGCGATCGGCAACGGGTTGGAACTGTTGCAGATGACCATGGGGGACAGCCCTGAAATGGAACTGATCGCCGACAGCGTCACCAATGCGCAAGCGCGGATCAAGTTCTTCCGCGTGGCCTTTGGCGCCGCGTACGACGGCCAGATGCTGGGCGGGTCCGAGGTGCGCGATATCCTGACCGACCTGGCCAAGGGAGGGCGGGTGCAATTTGACTGGCAAGTGCCCGGCGATGTGCCCCGTGCCGAGGCGCGGATGGTGTTCCTAGCCCTGCAATGTTTCGAAAGCGCGATGCCCCATGGCGGCACGGTCACGGTGCGCAAGGATGACCCGCAATGGATGGTCGAGGCGCAGTCGGGCCGGTTCCGGATCGAACCCGATTTGTGGGGCAACCTGTCGCTGACCCAGCCCAGCACCGATATGGCCCCGGCGCAGCTGCAATTCGCTCTGTTGCCGGTGCTTCTGGCCGAGGCGGGCCGCCGTTTGACCGCCCGCACGTCCGATGCCGAGGTGATGCTGAAATTCTAGGACTCAGGCGCGGGTCGTGCCGTTCCCTTCGACCAGATATTTGAACGAGGTCAGCTGCGCCGCGCCCACAGGCCCACGCGCATGCATCTTGCCGGTGGCGATGCCGATCTCGGCGCCCATCCCGAATTCGCCGCCATCAGCGAACTGGGTCGAGGCATTGCGCATCAGGATCGCGGAATCGAGCCGTTGAAAGAACCGTTCGGCGGCGGCGTCATCCTCGGTGATAATGCAGTCGGTATGGTTCGACCCGTAACGCCGGATATGCGCGATTGCCCCGTCCACGTCATCGACAGTCTTGGCGGCGATATCCATATCCAGATACTCGCGGCCCCAATCCTCGTCGGTGGCGGGGGTGTATTCGCCCAGACCTTCGCCCGCATGGATAGTCACGCCCTTGTCGGCCAAGGCGGCAAGCAGATCGGCCCCCAAACCCGCCGCGATATCGCGGTGGATCAGCAGGCATTCGGCCGCGCCACAGATTCCGGTGCGGCGGGTCTTGGCGTTCAGCACCACGTTCAGCGCCTTAACCGGATCGGCGGCCTTGTCCACATAGACATGCACGATGCCTTCAAGATGGGCAAAGACCGGCACGCGGGCCTCGCGCTGAACCAGCCCGACCAGCCCCTTGCCGCCACGCGGCACGATCACGTCGATATAATCGGTCATGGTCAGCATTTCCTGTACCGCCGCACGGTCGCGGGTCGGCACAAGCTGGATCGCATCCTCGGGCAGGTTCGCGGCGCGCAGCCCTTCGACAAGGCAAGCATGAATCGCGCCAGAACTGTGGAAACTTTCGGACCCGCCGCGCAGGATCACTGCGTTGCCAGCTTTCAGGCACAGCGCCCCGGCATCCGCCGTCACGTTCGGGCGCGATTCATAAATCACCCCGATCACCCCCAAAGGCGTGCGCACACGACGGATATGCAACCCCGAAGGCATATCCCATTCGGCCAGCACCTCGCCCACGGGGTCAGGTTGTTCGGCCACCGCGCGCAGCCCGTCAACGATGCCCTGAATACGGGTTTCGTCCAGCATCAGCCGGTCCATCATGGCTGGCGACAACCCCTTTTCGGCACCGTATTCCATATCCTTGGTATTGGCGGCAATGATCTGCGCGCGGCGCGCCCAAACCGCGTCGGCGGCGGCGAACAGGGCGGCGTGTTTGCGCTCGGCGCTGGAATAGGCCAGTTCGGCGGCCGCATCTCGGGCCTTGCGGCCGATCTCGCGCATCGTGGCAGTGATGTCGGTCATTTACGTTCCCTTCTCAATCCTGTCTCAAAGCGCCATTTCATCGCGGTGGATCAATGCGGCGCGCCCCGGATAACCAAGAATTTTCTCGATCTCGGCGCTGTGATGGCCCTTGATGGCGCGCGCCTCGGCGGCGGTGTAGCGGCACAGCCCCTGCCCAATCTTATGCCCGGCCACGTCGATGATCGCCACCGGATCGCCCCGGCCAAAGGCCCCGTCCACGGCCGTCACGCCCGCCGGCAGAAGGCTTTTGCCCGCCTTCAACGCCTTGGCCGCACCCGCGTCCAGCCTGATTTCGCCCTGCGGCTTCATCGAGGCAATCCAGCGCTTGTAGGCCAGTTGCGGCGTGCCCTGCGCGGTAAACCAGGTGGCATTCGCACCGTTTTCCAGCGCCTGCAGAGGGCGCAGGCACGATCCTTCGGTGATCGCCATGGCGCAGCCGCCCGCCGTGGCGGTTTTCGCGGCCAGCAGCTTTGTCACCATGCCACCCTTGGACAGGCCCGATGTGCCCTCGCCCGCCATCGCCTCGATCTCGGGGGTGATTTGTTCAATGATATCAAAGCGTTTCGCGGCAGAGTTCACTTGCGGATTGTCGCTGTAGAACCCATCCACATCCGACAAAAGCACCAGAACATCCGCGCCCACGGTCACCGCCATCTGCGCCGCCAAACGGTCATTGTCGCCATAGCGGATCTCGTCCGTGGCGACGGTGTCGTTCTCGTTGATAATCGGCACCGCACCAAGGGACAAAAGCTGCTCCAAGGTCGCGCGAGAGTTCAGATAGCGCCGGCGGTCTGCGGAATCTTCAAGCGTGACAAGCACTTGCGCCGTGACGATCCCATGGGTCTGCAAGACTTCCTCATAGGCGCGGGCAAGGCGGATCTGCCCCACGGCGGCGGCTGCCTGCGATTGTTCGAGCGCCAACGCGCCCTTGGGCAAGGACAACACGCCGCGCCCCAGCGCGATCGAGCCTGAGGACACCAGGATAACATCTGCCCCGCGCGCTTTCAGCATGGCCACGTCATCGGCCAGTCCGTTCAGCCAGCCCTCGCGCAGATCACCCGTGGCGCGGTCCACCAAAAGGGCTGAACCGATCTTGATGACAATGCGTTTTGCGCCGTTCAGGGATGCCACTGTTCCTGCTCTTCTTCGCTTTTGGCCATGCGCAGGCGGTCTTCGGTGATCTGGGCGCGAACGGCGCGCAGCACCGTGTCCAGCCCCTCGCGGGATACGCCGGACATCGGCAGCACGGTGCCGCCCGACGCCTCTTCCAGCGCGGCCAGTTTCTCGGCCCGTTCTTCTTCGTCCAGCGCGTCGATCTTGTTCAACGCGGTGACACGCGGCTTTTCGGCCAGCGCGCCGCCATAGGCTTCAAGCTCGCCGATGATGGTTTCGTAATCCGCGACCACGTCCTCGGACGTGCCGTCGATCAGGTGCAGCAGGACCGCACAACGTTCAACATGGCCAAGGAACAGATCGCCAAGGCCCCGCCCTTCGGACGCCCCCTCGATCAAGCCCGGAATATCGGCCATCACGAATTCTGCCCCATCAATGCCGACAACGCCCAAGTTGGGGTGCAGCGTGGTAAAGGGATAATCCGCGATCTTGGGCCGCGCGTTCGACGTGGCAGCCAGAAAGGTGGATTTTCCGGCGTTCGGCATGCCCAACAGGCCCGCATCCGCGATCAGTTTCAAGCGCAACCAGATGGTGCGTTCCACACCTTCCTGTCCAGGATTGGATCGGCGCGGCGCCTGGTTGGTCGAGGTTTTGAAATGCAGGTTGCCCCAGCCACCGTTGCCGCCCTTGGCCAGCAGCACGCGCTGCCCGACCTCGGTCATGTCGGCAATGACAGATTCCTCGTCCTCGTCCAGAATTTCCGTTCCGACCGGCACTTTCAGCACGATATCCTCGCCGAATTTACCCGACCGTTGCTGCCCCATGCCAGGGCGGCCATTGTCGGCAAAGAAGTGCTGTTGATAGCGGAAATCGATCAGGGTGTTCAGGTGGTCCACCGCTTCGGCCCAGACACTGCCGCCAGTGCCGCCATCGCCGCCATCAGGGCCACCATATTCGATATACTTTTCGCGGCGGAAGCTGACGCAACCGCTGCCGCCCGAACCGGACCGGATATAGACCTTTGCGAGATCGAGGAATTTCATGTCGTTCTCCTATCCGCAAAGGCCCCGATGTGGAAGCCTGCGGTTAAACCATTTTCCGCATATAGGTCCATGTGGGGACCGATGCATTGCGCGCAACCGAGAATTTTTCGGCATCGCCCAGATATTCGAAACCGCAATTCGTCATCACGCGGGCCGACGCGGTATTTTCCTGGAAAACCGTGGCAAAAACCGTGCGGCATTCCAAGGGGTTGGCATCCAGCAGCGCGCTGACCGCGCGGCTGGCAACGCCGGTATTCCAAAACGCGGGCGCGACCCAATAGGCGATTTCGCATTGGCCCTCGTCAACGTGGGTCAAGGTGATCAGACCCTTCAATTCGGCCCCGCCGGATTTCGTGGCATCCATCGCCCAGACACATTCATCATGGCCCGGCGCAATACTGCGCTTGATGAACGCCTCGGTCGATCCGGGCGGCAACGGATGCGGGATCGAGGTGGTCATGCGGGCGACCCGTTCGTCGCTGGTGTAGAATTCGATCATTCCCTGATCGGACAGGCGCAACGGGCGAAGAACGCACCGTTCTGCTTCGATCACGGGTTGATCGGTGATTGTATCCAACTTCATACCGCTTCTCCTCTGATGGCGGTCGAAACTCTTGAACGGCACCTGGGGCGCTTATCTGGCGGACCCTCCTCCGGTCCGGCCTGAACACGCCTTTGGCGAAACAGGAAAAGGGACCGGCTGTTATGCCGATCCCCCTATGCGTTTTACCTTAAGGTCGGCTTACTCTGCGGCCTCCGCCGCAGGGAGAACCGAAATAAAGGTGCGGTTTTTCAGACCCTTGTGGAAGGTTACGTGGCCCTCGACGGTTGCAAAGATGGTGTGATCCTTGCCCATGCCGACGCCCTCGCCCGGCCACCACTTGGTGCCGCGCTGACGCACAACGATGTTACCGGGAATCGCTTTTTGACCACCGTAGAGTTTGACGCCCAAGCGGCGACCAGCAGAGTCGCGACCGTTGCGGGATGAACCGCCAGCTTTTTTATGTGCCATATCTTATGTCTCCTATGCTGATTGGGCGATCAAGCCAGATCTTTGGCTTGGGCAACCCAGCCTTCACGTTCGATGCGGCCTTTGAAGGACAGTTTCTCGTCCATCTCGGCGATGTCGGTGTCGGTCCATGCAGCGATCTGGGCGAAAGTGGTCACGCCTGCTTCGTGCAGTTTTTTCTCAAGTGCGGGGCCAACGCCCGACAGCTTCTTCAGATCGTCCGCGCCAGCGGCAGCTGCGGATTTGGCCGCGGCTTTTTGGGCCGGCTTGGCGGCGGGCGCAGCAGCGTCCTTCGGGCCGGAAGCGGCACCGATGGCGGCCTTGACGCCCGACTTGTCCGCGCCGTCGGCAAGGATGTCGGTGACGCGCAGCAGGGTCAGCTGTTGACGATGACCCTTGGTCCGCTTGGACGAGTGCTTACGACGACGCTTGACGAAGTTGATGGTCTTTTCGCCTTTGATCTGGTCGATCACTTCGGCCTGAACGGCAGCGCCAGCCACAAGGGGCTCGCCGACGGCGGGGGCATCACCACCCAGCATCAGAACGTCGTTGAATTGCACTTTTTCGCCTGCGGCAGCGGCCAGCTTTTCAACCCGAAGAACGTCACCGGATTGAACTTTGTATTGCTTGCCGCCCGTCTTGAGGACTGCGAACATCTTGATCTTCCTTCATTTGCCGCGTTCTGTGGCCCCCACCTCGGGGAGTTTGTGGGCATTTGCGACCTTCGCCGCAGCCTGCCCGCCTCGAACAGCGCGCTCATTCAAGAGCGTAATTTACGTAATTGATTCCATTCCCGCACCGGAAAGCCCGGTCAGGATGCGGGCTTATCCATTGATACGGGTGGCAAGTCAAGGGATTCCCCCCTGTTTTTCCGCAGGTTTTCAGCGTTTTTCCTTGCCCGCGCCCGTGTCGTCATCACAGGTCCTCGCCGCCCATCATCTGCGCCGTTGCCAGCCCCAGCAAAAGCGAGATTTCCGAATACATCTGATCGAACCCGGCGAACAGCGCCCGGTTCAGCGCCGCGCCTTCGGGGGTGCGCGACAATGCGGTATAGGCCTCGATCTGTTCAACCTTCAGCGGGCTGTAGGCGGCGGTCAGAAAGGCGAACATCCATTCGCGCGTGTCTGTGCGGGTCGCGTCCTCTTCGCTCCAGACATCGGCCAGCACTTCCGCTTCGCCCATTTCAACCGCGCCGCCGTCGATCAGCCCGCGGTAGAACATGTAATTGGAATTCATCCCGCCCACGACGTTGAATTCCACCAGTTCGTTCACCTTGATGTAATCGGCTACGGCTTTCAGATGAGGGTCACCTGCGGGCATGTCCAGAAAGGCAAGGCGCGCGGCGGCCTCGGTCCCCTCGTCCAGAAAAGCGCGGCGGGCGGCGATTTCAAGCTCAACGATCTGCTTGCCCGTCTCGCTTTGAAAAAAGGCCAGCAAGGGGTCGGTGTCGGTCCCCTCCATCGTCTTGCGAAAGCCATTGCTCACGATGCCCGCCATCTTGTCGGCGTCATAGATGCGCGCGACCATCTGGCTCCAGCGCGGGGTGACGCCGCCGGGCAGCATGCTGTCCGCGATGTCGGCACCGTAAGCGCGCCCTTCTTCCTGCATCACCGCGATGATCTGCGGCAGGCCAAGGGCACGTTCCAGTTCGGCCAGCTCAGCCTCGCCCGCGCGGGCCGCACCCGCCAGCATGAATGCCGCGATAAAGATCGAAAATAGGCGGCGCAAGATTACAGCTCCTGTCCGGGGTGCAGATCGGCCATGCGGGCGGCAAGGCGCTCGTACCGGTTGGCCATGATTTCGTATTGCACTGCGTTCATCAACTCATAAACCTGCTGCATGCGTTCATCTTCCAATGCCGTGGTATAGGTCTCCAACTCGGCGTCGGTAAAGCCCGCATAAACCTCGGCCGAGGACGCAAGACTGGAGGCCGCCATCTGCCGACGCAGCTCGGCGCGGCCTTCGGCCATGCGGGCCCGCAGCGCGCCCTCGTCCACCCGCAGGCGGATCACGTCAGCGGCCGCGGCGGCCAGCAGGAACCGGATCTGGATTTCCTCGATCGCGCGCACCGACTGGCCGCCAGCGTCCACCGCCTTGTTCATCCGTTTCAGGATCGCAAGACGCGGGCTGCCCTCGCGCACCATGTCTGCGACCAATTCGGTGCCATCGGCGCGGCGCATGTCCTTGTCGGTGCGCATGTGGCTTTCGTTTTCCACCTGCACCAGACGCTGGCCAAGGTCGGTCGAATAGAACCCCGCCACATGGTCCAGCAGGTCCGGCTCCAACGCCTGTTCCAGGATCGAGGCCGCCATATCGTGCATTTCCGCAACATCGAACACATCGGCGGCAACACGCGACCAGTCGGCCCCGAAATCAGAGGCTTCCATGCCCAGCATCTTGGGCGCGTCACCAGCGGCAAGGGTCAGGGATTCGATTGCAACGTCAAACCCTGTGACCTCCAGAAAGGCCTCCACGCGGTCGCGGTCTGCTGCCGCCTGCACCGCCCCTGTCAGGCCAAGGCTGGTCAGCACAACGGCGACAAGGGTCAGGAATTGGCGGATCGGGGCAGTCATGGCGCTCTCCTTTTCGGGCGGTCTTGCCATAAACCTATGGCATTTGCCGCCCCATGCAACGCCCCATGCGCGACGTCGGCGGAAAACATGCAATTGCCCTCTTGCCCTTCGCCGCCAGACGGTCTAAACGCCCCTCCACCAAGACCCCCGCGGAGAGGTGCCGGAGTGGTCGAACGGGGCGGTCTCGAAAACCGTTGATCCTGCAAGGGATCCCAGGGTTCGAATCCCTGTCTCTCCGCCATTATCTTTTTGTATCAATATGATAGCGTCGTGCAGCGCACCCCCAAGGGGGGCGCCGCATCATGCGTTTACCGGTGCAACTGGCCTGGCGCAATTGACTTGTTTTCGTGCGCAAGTGGCCTAGCCCACTTGGCGGCCATGGCTCCAGACACCGCGCACCACAGGCATGCCCCGCACCCGCGCGATGCGGACCAGATCGGCGTGCAGCCCCGCCTTGATCCTCCCGCGATCCGTCAGACCGGCCGCCGCCGCCGGGGCCGCCGTGACCGTGGCGATGGCGCGGGGCAGATCATCCCAGATTTCCGCCAGCAAAAACGCCGATGTCATCAACGCCGAGGGCACGTAATCCGACGAGATGATGTTCAGCAAGCCCTTTGCCGCCAGTTCCTGCGCGGCGACATTGCCCGAATGGCTGCCGCCGCGGATCAGGTTGGGCGCGCCCATCATCACCTTGATCCCGTGGGCATGGCAGGCCTGCGCTGCCTCGACCGTGGTGGGAAATTCGGCGAACCGTATCCCGTGGCCGGCACTGGTGGCGACGTGGCCAGCGGTGGTGTCGTCATGGCTGGCCAGTACCGCGCCGAACCGCCGTGCCTCTGCCACTGCCGCGGCCTCGTGCCGGTCGCCATTGGCTGCGCGCAAGGCATATAACTGCGCCACATGGGCATCGAATTCCGGATCGGTCATCGAGTGCTTGCCCTGCACGTAACTTTTCAGCTTGGACAGATCGCGGAACTGGCGCTGCCCCGGCGTGTGGTCCATCAGGCTGACGATTCCCACGCGATCCTCGGGGCCGAACTCGGCCATTTCGGCCTCCAGCGTTTCGGAACATACCTCGGCCCGCAGGTGCAGATAATGGCTGATACGCAAGGTGCCATCCGCACGCAGCGCCCATAACTCCGATGCCAGCGCCCTTGCATAGGCTGCGTATCGACCCGCCCCCGACGGGATCGAGCCAACCCGCATTGCATCGAAAACGGTGGTGATCCCGGTGCTGGCCAATTCTCCGTCATGGGCCAGGATGGCGGCGGCATGGGGCCAGTCCACCCTGGGGCGCGGCTGGATATGCCGTTCCAGGTTGTCGGTGTGCAATTCGATCAGGCCGGGGATCAGCAGGTCGCCCTCCATGTCCTGTGCGCCCGCCACCGCGCTGGCCCCCTGGTCGATCGCGGCGATCCGTCCCGCTTCGATCCGCAGGGTGCCGCGCAGGGTTTCATCGCCCAGCACAAGCGTCGCATTTGTCAAAATGTGGCTGCTCAATGCGCTCTCCGGTCTTGGGCTTGCAAATGCAAGGCATGGCTGTCACCAAACTGTAATACTCTCAAGACACAGATAGCAAAATGACAGGTTTCAGACGTTTCGCGATCTATTACGCGCCGGGAAAAGGCGCTTTGGCCGATTTCGCGGCTGATTGGCTGGGTTGGAATCCGGCGACGGGACAGGCCCGCCGGCATCCCGCCGTGGCCGGTTTGCCCTGCCCCGTGGCCGATATCACCGCGACCCCGCGCAAATACGGGTTTCACGGCACGATCAAGCCGCCGTTCCGCCTGGCCGATGGCAGCAGCCGCACCGCCCTGGAACAAGACCTGGCCGATCTTGCGACCACCTTGGCACCGGCCCGGCTGGACGGGTTGGCCCTGCACCCGCTGGGCCGGTTTCTGGCCCTGACGCCCGAAGGCTGCCCAAGGGCGCTGACGGCACTGGCGGCGCGGGTCGTGCGCGGCCTTGATGCCCATCGCGCCCCCGCCCCGCCCGACGAACTGGCGCGTCGCCGCGCCCGCGGCCTTGGTCCCGCGCAAGAGGAAAACCTGCTGCGCTGGGGATACCCCTACGTGATGGAGGAGTTCCGCTTCCACATGACCCTGACCGGCAAGCTGCCCCGCGCCGACCTGCGCGCGGTCGAGGATGCGCTGCGCCCGATCCTGATACCCCTGCTGCCGCGCCCCTTCATGCTCGACACGCTGTGCCTGTTCGGCGAGGACGAAGCCGGACGGTTCCATCTTCTGAACCGCTATGCGCTGACTGGCTGACCCGGCACCATCGGCGCGGACCACCCTGCGCGGCCAGTTATCCGGCCATCTGGTCCTCCACCTCGGCGACGGTCAACTGCCAAAGCGGCGCCACCTTGGCGATGGCGGCGCGGGCTGCGGCGCTGTCCTTTGTTTTCAGATGGGTTTCCACCGCCGACAGGGCCTTGTGCAGGCGGCGTGCGCCCATGGTGGCCGCCAACCCAGAGAAATAATGCACCCGGGCGGCGCTCGCCTGCGCATCTTCGGGCAGGACCGACAGGTCGGGCAGCACGGCGATGAAATCGTTGCCCTCGTCCAAAAAGCCCTGCAGCAGCCCGATCAACTGGATACGCGGCATGGCATCGTCCAGCTCGCCCAGCACCGCCGCGTCCAGCACGGGTTTCTGGGCGGGGGCCGTGTCTTTTTCCGTGCCTTGCCCCGACAGGATGCGCCGCAACCCGTTCAGGTTCAGCGGCTTGGTCGCCACACCATCCATGCCCGCGGCGTCGTAGCGGTCACGCTCGTCCCCGATCACATGGGCGGTCAGGGCGACAATGCGCGCCCCCGCGGACGGCCCGCCCCCAGCACGGATGCGGCGCGTTGCCTCCAGCCCGTCCATCAGGGGCATGGAAATATCAATCAAGATCAGGTCGAACGCCTCTGACTCGGCGGCCTTGACCCCCTCGACCCCGTTGACGGCCTCGCTGACATCCTGCCCCTCGCGGCGCAGCATCTCGCGCAGGATGAACCGGTTGGTCGCGTTATCCTCGACCATCAGAACCTTGCGGCGCGGGGCGGTTTCCATCTGGGGCGTGGCGGGAGCATGCGCCGCGCTTTGCGGCGCGTCCAGCGGTATCGAAACCCAGAACAGGCTGCCCTCGCCCTCCTCGCTTTCGGCGCCGATATTGCCATCCATTGCCGCGACCAGCCGGCGGGCGATGCCAAGGCCTAGGCCGGTGCCCTCCTCCTGGGGGGTATTCTCGGCCTCAACCCGAACGAAATCGTCAAAGATTTTTTCCAGCACATCCGTGGGAATGCCGCGCCCGGTGTCGATCACCTGCACTTCCAGCATCGCGCCGCCATCGGGTTGCGGGTTCAGGTTCACATCCAGCCCGACATGGCCGTCGCGAGTGAACTTGACCGCGTTGCCCAGAAGGTTGGTCAACACCTGCCGCAGCCGCGCCGGATCACCGCGCCAGCGGCCCAGCGGGTCGGGATTGCAGGTCATTTCCATCACGTTGCCGCGCGCCCGCGCACCGGGTTCCAGCCCGCCCATCAATTCGCGCAACAGCTTGTCCAGATCAAAATCGGATTTGCGCAGGGTGACGCCCTCGACCTCCAGCCGGGCGATGTCCAGCACATCGTTCACATGGCCCAAAAGGGCCTGCCCCGCGCCTTCCATCACCTCCAGCAATTCGCGCGTGCCCGCATCGACCTTCTTGTCGCGCATCAGGTCCAGAACACCCAGAATGCCGTTCAGCGGCGTGCGCATTTCATGGCTCATCACCGCCATGAACCGCGATTTCGCCCGCTCGCCCGCCAAAGCCTGATCGCGCGATTCCTCCAATGCGCGGCGGGCCGCGACCCGTTCGGAAATGTCGCGCAGGAAAATCACGCAATGGGGCCGGTCGCGCAGGTTGGCCATGCCGGTCGACAGCTCGACCGGGAACAGCGCGCCATCCGCGCGTTGCCCCACCAAATGCAGGTTCGAAAGATCGCCGGAATCGATCGCGGGAACGAACCCCGTCCTTTCCGGCGCGGGGGCCGGGTTGTGGAAATCGCCGTTCTTGACCAGCCGCCCGATGGATTTGCCCTTCGCCTCGGTCGCGTTCAGCAAGAACATCGCCTCGGCCGCGGCGTTGAAATCGGTGATCACCCCGTCGGCCGAGGTCACGATGATCGCATCGGGCGACGTTTCGACAATGGTTGAAAGCCGGGCCAAAGTCGCCCGGTTTTCCACGGCGCGGATACGGTTGATCCGGTAGAGCCGCCACAAGAAGAACATGAAGGCCAGAAGCGAGGCGACCAGCACGGTGGACAGCAAGGCCAGCCGCCCCAACAGCCGCGAGATTTCAAGCCGCGTGCGTTCTTGCGCGGCGGCATTGGCGGTGATGGTCTGGCTGGCCAGTTGCCGCGTGACAGAACGCAGCGCCAGCAGCTCTCCCTCCAGCCGGGGCAGAAGCGCCAGCAGCGCGGCATCCGGCCCGTCCATCACCGGCACGGTCCGATCAAGAAACGCCAGCAGCAACTGCAGCCCCGGCTCGCCCCCGGATTCGAGGATCACCCGATGCGCCAGCCCGTTTTCCAGTGTCTTGATACGACTGTAGAAAATGTCGAACCGCATCCGCACTTGCCGCAAGGCCCGCCGCTCTTTCTCGGCCGCTTCACCATTCTGCACGGCTGGCCCCGCCTGCCCCGCGATTTGCCATTGCCGCGCCACATTCACCGCCAGCGCAAAATCGAGCGATTCGACCTCTAACTGTGTGACCGTGTAGTTCTGGTTGTCAGCCCGCGAGGTGCGCAGCGCTTCAAGCTGGCGACTGACCCTTGCCGCGGTATCGAACACCAACACCAGCGACAAAATCGCGATCACCAGGAAGATGAACATTTGCAGCCAGTGGACGCGGAACCCCAATAGGCTGCGCCCCAGGTCGGGCGGATCGGCGATATCCTGCGCTGACGCCACGCGCCGCGCCACCGCCGGTTTGGCGGGCGCGTCGCCCCGATCGGGGCCTTGGCTGTCATCCGTTGGCATCATCTGCCGGTTATCGCAATCCGTTGTGGCACCCTTGGCGCATCTGCCCGGATCAATCCGAACGGTTCAGCGGCGCGCCCTGACAGGCTAACGCTCTACCTCGATGCGGTCCAACTGCCATATACTACGGGCGTAAACAGTTTCTGTCTGCCAGCGTGGATTTTCATCATAAGGGAAGACCACCCAAAGCGGTCCCTTGTCGCGCGCCGTCATCGGGGCACCGTTGCGGGTATGGGCCAGCAAGGCCCCGTCCGCGCGCAATTCGCTGACCGGCATTTCGACCATGTAATCGTTGATCGCCGTCAACCAAAGCGTGCCATCGCTGATGCCCAGTTCCTGAACCAGCGCGTGCAGGCGCACGCCTTCGAACCGCTGGAGCCCTTCTGTCCAGATGGTCGAGGTTTCGAAACTGTCCTTCGGCAGCACCTCGAGCGCGGTGCGGTCGAACAGGTAGCGCGCGTGCTTGGCATCGGTATTGGCGCTGTCGGTGATCGTGACACTTAGCAACACATCACCCTCTGGCTGCTGGCCCGGCGCGGGCAGCCCCAGGGACGCCGCAATGTGGGATTCGGCCGTGGCCGCAGCGGGGGCAAACAGCGCACCGCAGCAACCCAATGCCAGCGCCGCAACGCGCGCTGCGGTTTTGAAATTCCGGCAATCAAAAGCGTGGCGTGTTGTCAAAATACTCTCCAGGGCTGAGAATCGAATCGATGGTGCAGGCGGGAAAAGGCTGCCGCCTAGCCAAGTTTCGCGCAACTATGCTGCGAAAGACTCTGACCGGTCCACTCCCCTATGCTAATGAATAAGGGATCAGGCCCGACACAAAGCTATCCCCCCTTGTGTTAATGAACTACTCAGGGGTATTGGCTAGTTTGGGCTCCAAGACGGGGTGGCTTTCCCTTCGTCGTAAAGTGTCAAGGCCGTGTATGATGGAGAGAGAATGACCCGAACGCCCAGATTGCTTCTTGCGGATGATCATGAACTGGTCCGCGCCACCGTGGCCGCACTTCTGGGGGCGAAAGCGTCCATGGACGTAACGGAATGCGCTGATATGCACGCCGCGCTGCGCTTCATCACCGAAGAAGGCCCTTATGATCTGGTGCTGCTGGATTTTACCATGCCCGGCATGACCCTGCCCGACAGCCTTGAGGCCGCGATCAAGGCCAATGCACCGCATCCGGTGGCGATTCTATCCGGCACCGCCCCGCCCGATATCGCGCGCCGCGCGATGAATGCCGGGGCGCGGGGCATACTGTCAAAGGATATGGCCCCCGAAACGCTGGTGAACGCGGTCCGCCTGATCCTTGCGGGCGAACAATACGCTCCGCCCGCCTATCTGAACGGCGACCGCGAAGCGGGCCGCGCCATGCAGTTGACCCCCCGCGAGATGGACGTGCTGCGCGGCATCTGTGACGGCAAAGCCAACAAGGAAATCGCCCGTGATCTGGACGTGCAGGAGGTGACGGTCAAACTGCATCTCAAAACCTTGTCGCGCAAACTCGGCGCGCGCAACCGCACCCATGCGGCGATGATCGGGCGCGATCTGAACCTGGTGTGACGCGGCGGCCCCGGTTTAGTTGGGTCTGATCTGGCGCATTCCATTTCCCTCCCCCAGCCATTACCCTGACCGCATCACATACGGGAGGCGGCGATGACCGGCATCCAGACTTACCTGAAGCAAATCGTCTATGGCGGGAACGACGGGATCGTCACCACCTTTGCCATCGTCTCGGGGTTTGCCGGGGCACAGATCGAGGGCACGGTAGCGATCGGCGGCCTGGCCGTGTTGGTGTTCGGGCTGGCCAACCTGTTTGCCGACGGTGTCAGCATGGGACTGGGCGAATTCCTGTCCTGTCGCGCCGAAACCGGCATGCTGGCCAAGCGGCACACCCGTCATGTGGCCCATGCCACCGCCGATCAGCAGGAAACCGGTGCCCGGCTGGGCCGGCTGCTGACCGAAAGCGGCATGGATGAAACCGACGCCCGTGCTGCCGCCGCCCTTCTGGCCCGCCATCCCGATACCGGCGCGCGGCTGTTGATGGGCGCGGGGCTGGGCACGCCGATGCAGCAGGACCATTCAAGCCTGAAGGGGTTCATCACCTTCATCGCCTTTATCACCTTTGGGGGCATTCCCCTGATCCCCTTCCTGGTGATGGAGGCCGGGCCGAAGGCCATGATCTTGTCCTCTGCCGCCACCTATATCGCCCTCTCCGCGCTGGGATTGCTACGTTGGCGCAGTTCAGGAGAGCCGATTACCCGCGCCGTGGGGGAAACGCTTGCGGTCGGCTTTATCTGCGCCAATGTCGCCTTTGCCGTGGGCTGGCTGGTGGGCGGCTAGGCCTAGCCGATCAGGTCGCTCCCCGGCCCTAGCATTTCATAGTGGCGTTTCAGCCGTTGCAGGGCGATGCGCAGCACGATCTTGCCGGACCGCGCCGACCAGCCAAGACGCTTTTCGGTGACTTCCAGCCCCTCAAGATAGCAGCAGCAGCGCAGGGCCACGTCGCCCAGGCCCGGGCCAAGATCCTTCAGCACGCCCTCAACCCGCGCCCGCGCGGCCGAGGCCCCGCCCGACACCGGATCACCCGATGCCCTGCCGCCGGTAACGCCGCCGGTCAGCAGCCCTTCCCATTTCTGGGTTGTGTTCTCTCCGATTTGGGCCAGTTCGAAATCCTCGCGGAACCGTTCACCCGCGCGGACCAGATCATCGGTCAGGAAGGGTGCGCCATCCTTGTCGCGCCGCCGCGCCAAAGAGGTCAGCGGGCTTTCCCCCATGGCATAGCGCATCCGGCGCGGGCGGTCCTCGTCCTCGTCCTCGTCCTGCGGGGCGGCGGACTGCGCGGCGCGGGCGGCCGAAAACGGGGTCTGCGCTTCGGCAAAGCCCTTGGGGTTGGCTGCCTTGCGCGCGGCATTCTCTGCCTCTGCCAGCAGGCGCGCCAGCGCCGAACGTCCGGCCTGCGTGATCCGGTAGCGTGACACGCGGCCCGGATTGGCGCAGGCGATCCAGTCTTTCAACGCCAGCGCCTCGGCCACGGCGCGGTCCACGACACCGGCGGGCGAGGTATCGCCCTGCCCGTTGTCCTTGACCACCACGGCCTTGTCCATCTGTTCGGCCACGGCCAGAACCGCACCTTTTTCCGACAGGCGGCGCAGGATGCGGCGCGCCTCTTTCTTCAGGGTCTCTTCATTAGGGGCAGAGGGCAGCATGGTCTGAGCATTCATCGACGGCGTCTCCTTCGATCGCGTGTGATCGGCATGGTTGAAATGGGCAAAGCCCAACCGGCGTAAAGCATGATCAACCAACAGGTCATCGCGGCGCATCTCGACCTTGCGGATCTGGCGCAGAATGGTCGAGGCATGACAGCCCGCATTCCTTGCCAGTTCCCGGATCGGCCGACCCGTCTCAGTGTGGGCCAGATAGCGCAGGGCCGCGTCCGGCACCCAACTGGGTGGCGAAATTCCCATTCCTGCGCCGGTTCCCTGAGACTGCATTCTGCCGTCCGTCATAGGTTTGCCCTCTGTCGTGAGTTATCCACGGGTTTTCCCCAAAAACATCCACAACCTAGAAGCGCACTAGTTACCCATTGGTTAACAGTTTCCGGTTTTTCAACTATTGTTTCCAAAACATGAACAACCCCGAGACAGTCCGAACGCTGTCAGGCCGCAAAACGCAACACTCCCCAAAGCTGTGCATTCTTTGTCCATCACCCAGATGGAGGCAAAGACATGAAAGACCTGATTTCGATGATCGCCGGGCTGAAGCGGCCCACACTTCTGACCCGCGCGGCGCGGATCGGCGCGGCTCACTATCAGCGCGAACGGCATCTGCGTGCTGCACTGGACATGGCCACGCTGCCCCGTCCCGGCGAGGCGCTGATGATGCTGATGGAGCTTGAGGCAGAGTTGAACGAACGCCGCCAGACCCGCGATGCGAACTATGCACCGGCGCGCCACGTGGGCATTCTGATAGCCCTTCTGGGCGAGGCGAACGCGCTGCGCGCCGCGCAGTGCTAAGTGTCAGGAAATTGAGGACGAAGCACCTTAGCTTCGCCCCTCAAGCATCTGTTTTCATGCGCAATCAGGTAAAGGCGTCCGGTTCGGACTCTTTCTTTTTCGCAACATATTCGTTCAGCGCGGCATGGGTCTCAGGCGCCATTGGCGGCTGCTGATAATCGGCCAGCATTTTCGACACACGGGCCGAGGCAAGCGTCATGGTGTCCCGCGCGCCCTCGTCCGACCAGGTTTCGAAAGGCTTGTAATCCAGCACATCGCTGCGCCAGAAGGCTTCCTTGAAATTGGCCTGGGTATGGGCGCAGCCAAGGTAGTGACCGCCGGGGCCGACCTCGCGGATGGCGTCCATCGCCTGCCCGTTCTCGTCCATCGCGACACCGGCCGCCATCTTGTGCAGCGTGCCCAGCTGATCCGCGTCCATCACGAATTTTTCGTAGGACGACACCAGCCCGCCTTCCAGCCAGCCGCAGGAGTGCAGCATGAAGTTGACCCCCGACAAAAGTCCCATGTTCAGCGAGTTTGCGGATTCATAGCCAGCCTGCGCATCGGGCAGTTTCGATCCGGTAAACCCGCCCGACGACCGGTATGGCAGCCCCATGCGCCGCGCCAACTGCCCGGCCCCATAGGTGATTTGCGCCGCTTCCGGCGTGCCAAAAGTGGGCGCGCCCGAATTCATGTCGATCGAGGTGACGAAGGCCCCAAAGATCACAGGCGTGCCTTTGCGGATCAACTGGGAATAGGCGATTCCGGCCATGACTTCGGCCATCACCTGCGTCAGCGTGCCCGCCACCGATACCGGCGCCATGGCCCCGCCGACGATGAAGGGCGAAATGATCGCGGCCTGGTTGTTGCGGGCGTATACCTCAAGGCTGCCCATCATCACATCGTCGAAGGTCAACGGCGAGTTGATGTTGATGAGCGAGGTCATCACCGTGTTTTCCTGCACGAAATCCTTACCGAACAGGATCTCGCACATATCGACCGAATCCTGCGCGCGACTGGGTTCCGTGACCGAACCCATGAAGGGTTTATCGGACAGGGTCATGTGGGCCAGCAGCATGTCCAGATGGCGCTTGTTCACCGCGACATCGGTCGGCTCGCACACGGTGCCGCCGGAATGGTGCAGCCATTTGGACATATAGCCCAGCTTCACGAAATTGCGGAAATCCTCCATCGTGGCATAGCGGCGACCGCCCCGCCCGTCGGACACGAACGGCGGGCCGTAAACTGGTGCCAGCACAAGGTTTTTCCCGCCGATCACCACGTTGCGCGCCGGGTTGCGCGCGTGTTGGGTGAATTCCTTGGGGGCGGTCTGGCACAGCTGGCGGGCCAGGCCGCGGGGGATGCGCACGCGCTCTCCCTTCACATCGGCGCCAGCCTCGCGCCAGCGGTCAAGCGCGGCGGGGTTGTTGACGAAATTCACGCCGATCTCTTCCAGCACCGCTTCGGCGTTGGTTTCGATGATTTCAAGCGCCTCTTCGTTCAGGCTTTCGAAATTGGGGATGTTGCGCGTGATATATTGCGCCGTTTCGAAAGAAATCGCGCTGCGTGCCGCGCGGCGCGCCGAACCGCCGCCACCCCGTGCGCGTCTGGACTGAATTTGTGCATCTGCCATGGCAAACCCTCTGATTCCGGCCCGAAGCCGGGCGCCTGCCCCCTTTAACTATCCTCCCGTGGCGCGCTGACTTGGGCAGATAACGGCCATTAACGCGCGAAAACGACATACATGGCCAGCCATGCCGCAAAAGATTCCGACAATCCTTGGCAACCATGCCGATCCAAAGAAAGTATTAAGCCTTGAATGCGACCCTTGATCGGACCCGGATACCGACCAGAGGTTCAGCCATGTCCCGCCCGTTGATTTGCACCTTCAGCCTTGCCTTGCTTGCCAGCCCCGCCTTTGCAGCACCGCCCGTTTGCGAGGGCTTCGGCCCGCAGACCCCGCGTGACATCGGCCAGCGCGGCGGGCGCAACCTGAGCTATTTCAACATGGCCCCGCCCGCGGCAGAGTTGAACCTGTGCAATATCCACACCCACACCAATGCCGAACACAAGGGGCCGGGCTTTGCGATCTATGCCGGGCCGGGCGAACATGGCGGATATAAGTGCAACGAATCCGCCAGCCTGACCGACAGCGAACTGTCGTCGCCGGCCAGAGCGAAGGCGCATGTGACACCGGCCGCGGCAGGCGGTCACGGCGATGGTCAAAGCACCGACATCGGCCAAGGCAAACAGCATTCAGGATTCACCGGGGTGCAGCCTGGCGACACGATTGAGGTGCATTGGGTCTATTCCTCTTGCGATGTGTTTCCCGGTTCGGGGCTCAGCTCCTGCTCGATCCCCGATGTGTGCCTGAACCCGCAACTGCGCGTGGAAAGCCAAGTTTTTCTGGTGGTGAATGACCCGAATGCATCGGATTTCAACGATTTCGCCTATGGCGGCCTGTCCGGCAACGGGCGGCACCAGCCCCGCAGCCTGCCGCGCGGGTCTGGCACCCCCGTGGAATTCGCGGGCTCTACGACCGGCACCAGCTATGACAACGATACATGTTCGCCGTTCCAGGTAACGTGGAGCGTGCGGCCCGCCTGCCTGAAGCTGGATATCAGTTCGCTCAACCGGTGGGGCGACAGTGGAAACCCGTTTTACGAAACCCACTCCCACGGGGTGCGCGAACTGGTCACGGACCCGGCGCTTCTGGCCCCGATCCGCTGAAATGCGGATTGGCCTGGTGCAAGACACAGGCGTTGCCCATGCGTTAACCTTTCCTGCTCCAAGCAAGGAAAGGAAAGGAAATGGGCTGCAAAGCCAAGAAAACACCCCTGCACGGGTTTGTCGGCGGCATCACCGTGGTCGCGGCCCTGGCCGGGTTTGTCGGCGGCTTCTTGTTGAACTCGACCACCATTGTTGTGACCGCGGCGGTTCTGATCATCGGGATCACGTTGGTCAACGTGCTGGCAATTTTTTTCAACCCTCCCTGTGGGTTCGGACAGGCGAAACGATAAAACGGGTGACATAACACATTCCGGTCACCTAATATCTTGATTCTAGAATGTCACTAAGAAGGCGCGACAACCGGGCGGACCGGCACACCCAACAATAAGCGCGGCCAGAGAAGAGAGCCGCACATAGGGAGAGAAATATATGATATTCAATACCTTGCAGCGCGGACTTAAAGCCTGCGCGATTGCATCTTGCGGCCTGCTGGCAAGCCAGGCACAGGCAACCAACGGTTATATCGCCAACGGATACGGCGGCGCGTCCAAAGGGATGGCGGGCGCAGGCGTGGCCGTGCCGTCGGGCGTGCTGGGTCAGGCAGAACCCGGCCTTGGGGCGCAAAGTCGGCAACCAGGCCGGGTTCTGCCTGACCCATTTCCTGCCGGACCGTTCGGTCACGGTGGCCCCCGGCGGGCCGCTGACCCCCGGCACCCATGAAAGCCGGAACAACTATTTCGCCATTCCCTGTGGCGGCGGCAACTGGAACATCGGTGATCGGGCTTCGGTCGGGATTTTCATGTTCGGCAATGGCGGGATGAACACCGAATTCGCGACCAATTTCTTTGCCGGCCTGGGTGCGGGCACCGCCCCATTGGGCGTCAATCTGGAACAGGCCTTTGTCAGCGTGAACTTCAGCTATCAGGTCAATGACCAGCTTAGCCTTGGCATCGCGCCGGTTCTGGCGATCCAGCGGTTCAGCGCCACAGGGCTGGAGGCTTTTGCCGGAATGTCCGCCGATCCAGCCAATGTCACGGGCAATGGCGATGATTGGTCCACCGGGCTGGGCGTCAATGTCGGCCTTCTGTTCGAAGCCAACCAGAACTGGAGCTTTGGCGCTTCGTACCGGTCGAAGATCGACATGGACCCCCTTGGTAAATATGCAGGATTGTTCGCAGAGGGCGGCGATTTCGATGTGCCCGCGGTGGCCACTGTCGGCGCGGCCTATAACCTGCCGGGCGACCGCCGCTGGACCGTGACGGGTGAATACCAGCGTTTTTTCTACGGCGACATCCCCGCGCTGGCCAATCCGAACGCCCCGCCGCTTGGCCCGCTTGGCACTGCGAACGGGCTGGGTTTCGGATGGAAGGACATGGATGTGCTGCGCATCGGCGCCGTGTTCCGCGCCAATGACAAATGGACGCTGCGCGGCGGCGTGTCTTGGAATTCGGGCTTCATCGACCCGTCCTCGGCCGTGGTTAACACCATCGCGCCGGCGACCCCGGTCTGGCATGCTTCGCTTGGGGCCAGCTATCGCATCAACGAGCGTTGGGGGCTGACCATGTCCTACACCCATGCCTTCATGAATGATGTGACCGGATCGAACCCCGCACTGACCGGTGTAGCGCAGCCCGTGACCATCCGCATGAAGCAGGATGAGATCGCCATGGGCATGACCTATCGCTGGTAAAGCCCTGCCCGCGCCCGCATCCCTCTTGCAAGGATCGCGGGCGCGGTTTACGAGGCTGGAATGAGCCAGACATCCCATGACCGCCTTCTTATCATAGACTTCGGCAGCCAGGTGACGCAGCTGATCGCGCGCCGCCTGCGTGAATTGAACGTCTATTGTGAAATCCACCCCTATCAGAACGTGAGCGACGCCTTCCTGGCCGATTTCGCGCCCAAGGCCGTGATCTTTTCCGGCGGGCCGGATTCGGTGATGCGCGACGGGTCGCCCCGGCCGTCGCAATCGGTCTATGATCTGGGCGTGCCGATCCTTGGGATCTGCTATGGCCAGCAGGTCATGATGCACGATCTGGGCGGCCGCGTTGAGGCGGGCGAACATGCCACGGCAGAATTTGGCCGCGCCTATGTCACCGCTGCTGAACGGCATAGCGATTTCCTGAACGGCTGGTTCATGGATGGCACCGGCAAGGAGCAGGTCTGGATGAGCCATGGCGACCATGTCGCTGAAATCGCACCCGGATTCGAGGTTTACGGAACATCCCCCGGTGCGCCTTTTGCCATTGCCGCCGATCTGGATCGCCGGTTCTACGCCGTCCAATTCCACCCCGAGGTCCACCACACCCCGAACGGCGCGACGCTATACGAAAACTTTGTCAAGTTGGCCGGTTTCAAGGGCGATTGGACCATGGGTGCCTACCGCGAGGAAATGATCGCCAAGATACGCGAGCAGGTCGGCGATAAGCAGGTGATCTGCGCGCTGTCCGGCGGCGTCGATTCTTCGGTCACCGGCATCCTGTTGCACGAGGCGATCGGCGATCAGCTGACTTGCGTTTTCGTGGACCATGGGCTGTTGCGCCTGAACGAGGCCGAGCAGGTCGTCGCCATGTTCCGCGACAATTATAACCTGAACCTGATTCACGCCGACGAATCCGACCTGTTCCTAGGCGAGTTGGAAGGCGTCTCTGACCCCGAAACCAAGCGCAAGATCATCGGCAAGCTGTTCATCGACGTGTTCCAGAAATATGCCGACCAGATCGAGGGCGCTGAATTCCTGGCGCAGGGCACGCTTTATCCCGACGTGATCGAATCTGTCAGCTTCAGCGGCGGCCCCTCGGTGACGATCAAATCGCACCACAACGTGGGCGGCCTGCCGGAAAAGATGGGCCTGAAACTGGTCGAACCGCTGCGCGAACTGTTCAAGGACGAAGTCCGCGCGCTGGGTCACGAATTGGGCCTGCCTGCCAGCTTCATCGGGCGCCACCCCTTCCCCGGCCCCGGTCTGGCGATCCGTTGTCCCGGTGAAATCACCCGCGAAAAGCTGGACGTCCTGCGCAAGGCCGATGCCGTCTATATCGACCAGATCCGCAAGCATGGGCTTTACGATGAAATCTGGCAGGCCTTTGCCGCCATTCTGCCGATGCGCACCGTGGGCGTGATGGGCGATGGGCGCACCTATGATTACGCGCTGGCACTGCGTGCGGTGACATCCGTTGATGGTATGACCGCCGATTACTACCCGTTCACCCATGACTTCCTTGGCGAAACCTCGACCCGGATCATCAACGAGGTGAAGGGCGTGAACCGCGTGTTCTACGACTGCACCTCGAAACCTCCCGGCACGATCGAGATGGAGTGATCCTTTACCGACCTGCTCAGCCCTTCATCACTTGGGGCGGGCTGAGCAGGCGGTGCCGCGATGCCTTGTAAGACCGGTACGTATTGTTCAGACAGCGAAACAGGAAGTTCCATGATTGTCAGCCACACACACAAGTTCATTTTCATCAAGACCGCCAAGACGGCTGGCACATCGGTCGAAGTGGACCTTTGCAAGGCCTTGGGGGGTCAGGACGTTGCCACGCCGATCACCCCGCCCGTAGAAGGACACAGCGCGCGCAACTTCCGCTATCGCAAGTTCGGGATTTTTCCCAAGGCGCTGTACAACCACATGCCCGCTGTCGCGGTTCGCAACTACTTGGGGCGTGCGACCTTTGATTCCTACTTTAAATTCTGCGTCGAGCGCGAGCCGGTGGACAAATGCATCAGCTACTACTCGATGTATCAAAACAGTCCGGCGCATCGGAACAGCATTTCAGGGCTGAGTTTCGATGCGTTCGTCCAGACTGGTAAATTCCCCATCGACACGGCGAAATACGTGGACAAGGATGGCGCCTTGCTGGTTGATCGTATCGTCAAATACGAAACCCTGGCCGAGGAGCTTGCCGAGATCGGGCAATCCTTGGGCCTTGACGTGTCGCTGAAAACCAGGGCGAAAGCCGGCTTTCGCGAAGAGATACAGCCGACCGAGGCGCAAAAGCGCAAGATTTATGACGCCTTCGGCGCCTCCAATGCTTTTACTGGTTATAGCCTCTGACCTGATCCGGCAGGTCCGGGGGATGCACCCTCGCCGTTAATAATCGCTACGCCAAGACATGAAAAACGCCCCGCAAGCAGATGCCTGCGGGGCGTTTTCTTGTTCGGGTCGGGTTAACGCCGCTCGGCGGCGAGACCTTTCCAAATTGCGACGCACATCACCAGCAACACCAGCGTGAACGGCAAGCCGGTCGAGATGACCATGGATTGCAGCGACGACAGCCCGCCTGCGGACAGCAGCAGCACGATGGCCACCGCCCCTTCGAAGACACACCAGAACACACGCTGGGGTACCGGCGCATCGACCTTGCCGCCCGCGGTGATCGTGTCGATCACAAGGCTTCCAGAGTCGGACGAGGTCACGAAGAACACGACGACCAGCACGATACCGACCAGCGACGTGATCCCTGCCAGAGGCAGAACATCCAGCATCTTGAACAGCTTAAGTTCCAACGCGGCATCCTGTGCAGCGGTATAGCCATCCTGAACGACCTGATTGATTGCGACGCCGCCAAAAACGGACATCCACAACACGCAGACCAGCGACGGGATCAGCAACACGCAGATGATGAACTCGCGCACCGAACGGCCACGGCTGACGCGGGCGATGAACATGCCGACGAAGGGTGACCAAGAAATCCACCACGCCCAGTAGAACGAGGTCCAGCCCTGGCTGAAGTTCACATCCTCGCGCCCGATCGGGTTCGAAAGCGCCGGCAGGTATTGCAGGTAGGCGCCCAGATAGTCGAAGAAACCGGTCATGATGGCAATCGTCGGCCCGACGATCAGCACGAAACCCAACAGCAGGAACGCAAGGCCCATGTTGATCTCGGACAGGATCTTGACGCCGCCGTCCAGGCCCCGCAGGACCGAAATCAGCGCGATGGCGGTAATGGCGGAAATCAGCACCACCTCGGTGGTCTTGCTGACGGGAATACCGAACAGCTCGTTCAGGCCGGCATTGGCCTGCGTTGCACCGAACCCAAGCGATGTCGCCAGACCGAACAGCGTGGCGAACACCGCCAGCACGTCGATGATATGGCCCGGCCAGCCCCAGACCCGGTCCCCGAGGATCGGATAGAAAGCAGACCGGATCGTCAGCGGCAAGCCCTTGTTAAAGCTGAACAATGCCAGTGCCAGCGCAACGATGGCATAGATCGCCCAAGGGTGCAGACCCCAGTGAAAGATCGTGGCAGCCATGCCAAGGCGGATCGCCTCTTCGGCGTTGCCCTCTGCCCCGCCAAGCGGTGCCCAGTCGGTGCGCACGCCGTTCTCGACCGAAATCCCGCCCATGGAGGAGGAAAAATGGCTCATCGGTTCGGACACGCCATAGAACATGAGGCCGATCCCCATGCCCGCGGCGAACAGCATCGCGAACCAGCCGACATAGCTGTAATCGGGCGTGGCATCCGCCCCGCCCAGCCTGATCTTGCCATAGGGCGACACGATCAGCACAAGACAGAATATCACGAAAATATCCGTCGCCCCGATGAAGAACCAGTCAAACCCCTTGGTCACGGCCGAAAACAACCATGAGAATGCGTTCCCGGCCTGTTCCGGCAGGGCCAGCGTGTAGAACACGAAAGCGATAATGCTAAGCCCGGAAATCAGGAAAACCGGGTTGTGGATATCGACGCCGAACGGGCCGACACTCGTTTCAATATTGTCCTGACCGATCTCGTAATCGGTATCGATCAGGCCGGAATGGCCCTCGGGCGCGGGTATGCCCTGATTTGTTTCATCCGTCATGGATGTCCCTCCTTATGTTGGCTGCGCCGCCTCTGGATCGGGCGGCTAAAGCGTGTAAATGCGTCAGTCGCGCACCAGCATCACGCTGCAATCGGCATGTGTGGCCAGCTTTCCGCCGTTTGACGGCCAGATCCAGTCGGTAAGGCGGTGGTGGTGCGTTTGCATCACCACAAGATCCGCGCCGCTGTCCTTGGTGGTCTGGATCAGCGCATCGTCCAATTCAGTCGTGGGATCGTGGCTGATTTCGGCCAGGCTGTCGGCGATGATGCCATGGGCCGCGGCTTGCTCTGCGGCAAAGGCGGCCAGCTTTTCAGCGAACTCTTCGGTCGTGTGGCCCAGGCTTCCGGGGGTGCGGGCGGTCACCCCGACAAAGGTGACCTTGGCGGACCAAAGTGCGGCAAGCGCCCCGGCCGTGCCAAGCGCCTTTTCGACCGCACCCGGATGGGCCAGATCGACCGGCACCATGATATGGCTGTACATCGTTCCCTCCTTGTTATTCTTTTCCGGCGCGAATCTTGCGCCCGGATACGTTTTGACACGCATATCCGAAAGCATAGCGGCCGTGTTCATTGTGACAACCCAAGCGTGGAGCCATCGCCCCATAGCGCTTCTACAGGGGCTGAAAGCGACGAATCCGGCTGGACGCGGCGCGCGAATCCCCCTCACATCACCGCTTCGGTCCGGAGGAGGCGAAGATGACATTGGCAAAAACAGCCGACAGCGTTCAGGTGCTGCGCGCGGCGCTGTGGATGACGGGTTCGATCGCTTCTTTTTCCGCAATGGCCGTGGCCGGGCGCCAGGTTTCCGTCGAACTGGATACGTTCGAGGTGATGATGTATCGCTCTTTCGTGGGGGTGCTGGTCGTTCTGGCGGTCGGGCTTTATGCTGGCACGCTGGGCCAGGTCACACGCAGCAACTTCGGCCTTCAAATCACTAGAAACATTGCGCATTTCGCCGGACAAAACCTGTGGTTCTATGCCGTGACGGTTATTCCGCTGGCACAGGTCTTCGCCTTGGAATTCACTTCACCGCTGTGGGTGCTGGTGCTGTCGCCGCTTTTGCTGGGCGAACGGCTGACACCGACCCGCGCCATTGCCGCGATGATGGGATTTGTCGGCATACTGATCGTCGCGCGCCCCGGCAGCACCGAAATCTCTCCCGGCGTGATCGCCGCCGCATCCTGCGCGATCTGTTTCGCGGTGACGATCATGCTGACCAAACGGCTGACGCGGACCGCGACGATCACCTGCATCCTGGTCTATCTCACCGTGACCCAAGCGGTCTTCGGCATGGTCTGCGCCGGTTTCGATGGCGATGTCGCCCTGCCTTCGGCCACGATCCTGCCTTGGGTGATCCTGATCGGGCTGGCGGGGCTGCTGGCACATTACTGCCTGACCAATGCGCTGGCCATCGCGCCGGCCACCGTGGTCGTGCCAATCGATTTCAGCCGCCTGCCGGTGATTTCCATCGTTGCCTACCTGATCTATGGCGAATCCGTGCATTATACCGTGTTCATCGGTGCGGCGATCATCTTTGTCGGCAATTATTTCAACATCTTGACGGAAACCCGTCGCGTCCAACCCGCATGAAACGGATTGGTCGCACCCACCGGTTTGCCTAGGGTTCCCGCATGCGCATAGAGCAAAAATCCATGTCGCCGCGCGCCTGGGCCGAACTGGGCCTGCTGGCCCTGATCTGGGGCGGATCGTTCCTGTCCAACGCCTTTGCCCTGCGCGAGGTTGGCCCCGTTACCATCGTTGCCTTCCGCATCGCGGGTGCGGCGCTGGTTCTGTGGGCCTATGTGCTGTGGCGCGGCTTTGCCGTGCCGCGCGGCCCGCGCATCTGGCTGGATTTCGCCATCATGGGCCTGTTCAACAATGTCCTGCCCTTTACCTTCATCACTTGGGGGCAACAGCATGTGCCATCGGGGCTGGCAGCAATCCTGAACGGGTCCACCGCGATTTTCGGAGTTCTGTTCGCCGCTATCATCTTTGCCGATGAAAAACTGACCGGACGCAAGGCGACGGGCGTAGCGCTTGGTTTTGCAGGTATGGCCGCCGTCATCGGCCCCGAGGCATTGGGCGGGCTGGACCTGACCTCGCTTGGCCAGTTGGCGCTGGTCTGCGCCGCCGTTTGCTATGGCGTCAGCGGCACATGGGCGCGCGCTCGGCTGTCCGGCTTGACCCCGCAAGTCGCCGCGATGGGGATGCTGACCTGTTCGTCGGTCATGATCGTCCCCTTTGCCCTGTGGACCGAAGGTATGCCCGGCACCGGTGCGCTGGCCGCCGCGCCAAGCCTTTTCTACCTGGCCGTGTTCGCCACTGCCGCCGCCTATCTGCTGTATTACCGCGTGCTGACCATAGCGGGCACGGGCAACCTGTTGCTGGTCACATTGCTGGTCGCGCCCATCGCGGTGCTTTTGGGCGCGCTGGTGCTGGGCGAGGCTCTTGGATGGCGCGCGGGCATGGGTTTTGCCCTGCTTGCGGCGGGACTGGCAGTGATCGACGGGCGGCTCTTGCGGCTTCTAAGGGTTTGACCGTTCTGCCTTGCGGCGATACTCAATCGCCTGAAGACCACGCAAGGAACCACCCGATGATCTACATAAGCGCCAAGCATTGGCTGGAGGCACCGCGCAAACGCGTGATCCTGATCGGCATGTCGGGATTGGGCAAAACCCATGTGTCGCAAATGCTGCGCGGCACCGGCGACTGGTTCCACTACTCGATCGATTACCGGATTGGCACGCGCTACATGGGCGAACATATCGCCGACAACGCCAAGGCCGAGGCGATGAAAGTGCCCTTTCTGCGTGACCTGTTGATGAGCGATTCCATCTATATCGGGTCCAACATCACCTTTGAAAACCTGGCGGTCGTGTCGTCTTACCTGGGCAAGCCGGGCGATCCGGCAAAGGGCGGGCTGCCCTATGCCGAATATACACGCCGGCAGGAACAGTTCCGCCAGGCCGAAATCAACGCCCTGTTGGACACCGGCCATTTCATCGACCGCGCCCAGCGTCTTTATGGCTATCCGCATTTCGTCTGCGATACGGGCGGGTCGATCTGCGAATGGGTGGACCCGAAAGACCCGAACGATCCGGTTTTGCGCCACCTGGCCGACCAAGCCCTGATGGTCTGGATCAAGGGGGACGCGGCGCATACCGCAGAACTGATCCGCCGCTTCGACCGCGCGCCCAAGCCGATGTCGTACATGCCCGAATTCCTTGACCGCGTCTGGCACGAATACCTACGCGAAAACAACGTCAAGGAAGGCGATGTTGATCCTGACGCCTTTATCCGCTGGACCTATGCGCAGGCGCTGGCCCACCGCCAGCCCCGCTATGCCGCCATGGCCGAAAACTGGGGCATCACGGTCAGCGCCGATGACGTGGCGCAGGTCAAGACCGCCCATGATTTCGACGTGATGATTGCCCGCGCCCTCGACGCCAAGGGTTGAGCGCATCAGCCCCCCGCCCTATTTAACCCGTTCCAAACCGGAGTATCCCCGATGCCGATCAAACTTCCCGCTGACCTTCCTGCCTTCGACGTGCTGACGCGCGAGGGTGTGATGGTCATGTCGGAGGATCAGGCCTCGCGGCAGGATATCCGGCCACTGCGCATCGGGCTGCTGAACCTGATGCCCAAAAAGATCCAGACGGAAAACCAGTTCGCGCGGCTGATCGGGGCGACGCCCCTTCAGATCGAACTGTCGCTGATCCGGATGAGCGAGCATCAGGCCCGCAACACCGCCGCCGAACATATGGAAAGTTTCTATCGCCCCTTCGAAGAGGTCGCCGCCAGCGGCGAGAAATTCGATGGCCTGCTGATCACCGGCGCGCCCATCGAGCATCTGCCCTTCGAAGAAGTGACCTATTGGGACGAACTGACCCGGGTTTTCGATTGGACCCAGACCCATGTGCATTCCACCTTTGGCGTGTGCTGGGGTGGTATGGCGATGATCCACTACTTCCACGGGGTGAAAAAGCACCTGTTGGAAACCAAGCAATTTGGCTGCTACCGGCACATGAACCTTACCCCGCAAAGTCCCTACCTGAGAGGGTTTTCTGATGATCTGGTGATGCCCGTCAGCCGCTGGACCGAAATGCGCAAGGACGAGATTGAGGCCGCAAACCTGCCAATCCTTCTGCACTCGAACGAGGTCGGCCCCGCATTGGTAGAAGACCCAGCGCATCGCGCGCTCTATATCTTCAACCATCTGGAATATGACAGCGGCACCCTGGCCGAAGAATATCAGCGCGACCTTGAAACAAACCAGATCGAGGGGGCGGAGATTCAGCTTCCAGTCAATTATTATCCCGGCAACGATCCTGAAACCACGCCGCCGAACCGTTGGCGCAGCCATGCGCATCTGCTGTATGGTAACTGGATCAACGCGATCTACCAGACCACGCCGTTCGATCTGGCCGCGATCGGAGAATAGGTCGATGCTGGGCGCTGCTATGATGATGGCGATCCTTGGCGGCGGCGCTTTCGCGCTGGACCGTAAGGCCGACCTGCGCGAGGCCCGGGCCGAGGCAGAATACCCGCCCCTTGGCCAGTTCATCGAGGTAAAGGGCCGCTCCATCCATGCTTTCGTGCGCGGCGCGGGGCCTGACCTGGTTCTGATCCACGGCGCGGGCGGCAACCTGCGGGACTGGACCATGGGAATGCTGCCCGATCTGGCCAAGCATTTCCGCGTCATCGCCTTTGACCGCCCCGGCCTGGGATGGAGCGACCGCGCCCCCGGATATGGTGGCGGGGCCTTTGCCACAAGGGGCGAAACCCCACGCGAACAAGCCCGCACCCTGCAAGCCGCTGCCGCGCAGTTAAACGTGAAAAATCCGGTGGTTATGGGGCACAGTTTTGGTGGCTCCGTGGCGCTGGCATGGGGGTTGGAACAGCCTGACAGCACCGCTGCGCTGGTGATCCTGTCCGGCGCGTCAAACCCGTGGGAAGGGCCGCTGGCCGCCACCTATACCCTGTTCGGATCGGCCTTGGGCGGTGCCTTCGTCGTTCCCTTCGTGACGACCTTTGCAAGCGATGAACAGGTGGTCGACACCCTGCACGGCATCTTTGAACCGCAGCCCCAGCCCCGCGCCTATGCCCGCCAGTTGGGCGCGGCCCTGACCCTGCGCCGCCCCGTGCTGCGCACAAACGCGCGGCAGGTGCGCGGATTGAAAGCGGCCCTGAAATCCATGGTGCCGGACTATCCCGGCCTGCAAATGCCGGTCGAGATTGTCCACGGCACAGCCGACACCGTTGTTCCCTTCGAAGTCCACGCGGCAAAACTGATCGACCAGATCCCGAATGCCACCCTGACCCCGCTGGATGGGCACGGCCACATGCCACATCACACCGACCCGGACGCAGTGGAACAGGCCGTGTTACGCGCCGCGCGCCGCGCCGGATTGCACTAGCCCCACCGCCCCGCCATACTGCCCACGACCCACAGGGAGAAGCCCATGGACCTGCCATTCGACGGCGCCATCACCAAGTTTTTCGAGGAGGAGGCCCCCAACCCGATCCGCGATGCGATCGGCTGCGCCGAAAAGGGCGACATCCTGAACCCAGACTACCCCCATGACGAGCGCATGAAGCGCAAGGCCTACGACAAGGACATCGAGGCGCTGCAAATCGAACTGGTCAAGATGCAAGCCTGGGCGAAGGAAACCGGCGCACGGGTGGCCATCGTGTTCGAAGGCCGCGATGCTGCGGGAAAAGGCGGCACAATCAAGAGGTTCCGGGAAAACCTTAATCCACGTGGCGCACGGGTGGTTGCCTTGTCGAAACCGACAGAAACCGAGGCAAGCCAGTGGTATTTCCAACGCTATATCGACCATCTGCCCGCGGGCGGTGAAATCGTGTTTTACGACCGGTCCTGGTATAACCGCGGCGTGGTCGAGCATGTGTTCGGCTTTTGCACGGGAGATCAACGCGCGCATTTCTTTACGCAGGTGCCCCAGTTCGAACAGATGCTGGTGGACGAGGGCATCCACCTGTTCAAGTTCTGGCTGAACGTGGGCCGTGCCGAGCAGTTGAATCGCTTTCTGGACCGCGAGAATGACCCGCTGAAACAGTGGAAACTGTCATGGATCGACGTGGAGGGTTTGAAGAAATGGGATGCTTATTCCGACGCCATCCAGGAAACGCTGGCGAAATCCCATAGCGATCTTGCACCTTGGACGGTGATCCGGTCGGATGACAAGAAACGTTCGCGTATCAATGCGATACGGCACGTTCTTCATGCGCTGGACTATGCTCGCAAGGACAAGAAATCCATCGGCAAATGCGACGATCAGATCATCGGGGGCCCCGATATCTGGGATGCGTAAGCGTGGCTACCATCACGGCAATCTTCGCCAGGCACTGGTCGAGGCGGCGCTGGACCTGATCGAGGCGAAAGGCCCGACCGGCTTCACCCTGTCCGAGGCGGCGAAACAGGCGGGCGTCACCCCCGCCGCCGTCTACCGCCATTTCGAGGGGCGCGAGGACCTGATCGCCGAAGCCGCGCGGCAGGGATACGAGATTTTCGCCGACGTGATGCAATACGCCTATGACAAGGGCCAGCCCTCGGCCCTAGCGGCGTTCGAAGCAACGGGCCGCGCTTACCTGGCCTTTGCCCGCAAGTATCCAGGCCATTACATCGCCATGTTCGAAAGCGGCATTTCGGTCAATCGTACGCCGGAACTGGCCGCAGTGTCATCAAAGGCGCGCGGCGTGCTGGAACGGGCGGCGGCGGAACTCAGCCAACATATCCCGCCAGAAAAACGCCCGCCGGCAGCGATGTTCTCGGCGCATATCTGGGCGCTTTCACATGGCGTGGTCGAACTGTTCGCGCGGAATTCACCTGGCACGCAAAGCCCCTTCCCGCCCGAAGATCTGTTGGAATCCGGCATAGGGATCTACCTGCGCGGGCTTGGCCTGATCGACCCCGACATGTAACCTTTGAAAATCTATCCAAGTGCCAGTTTTCCACTGGACAGCAGCGCCACGCCGACATATCTGATTGTTTATATCAGTTTCTTAGCAAGCCTTCGCCAGCAACGGGCCAAACGCCCACCTGACCGGAAATGAAACGCTAAGGGACAAAACAAATGACCCCCATCAAAACGATCATCGCGGCGGCCGCTGTCGCTGCCCTACCCCAGTTCGCCCATGCAGACATCGAATGGACCCTCGGCGGTGCCGTTGTCGGTGCCTTTGACACGTCAGACGGGCTGGACCATTCGGAAACCACCGGCGAGGTTTTCATCGAAGGCGTTTATAACGGCTTGCACGGTGGCATCTGGCTGGGCACGATCTATCAAGACCCCAATGACGACGCCGAAATCGAAATCTCGCTGGGCTATGGCGGCGAGGCCGGCAAGATCGGTTATGACGTGACGCTGACCGGATACTACCTGAACAACAGCAAGTTCGACCATGCGGGACTTGGGTTCGAACTATCCTACGCGCTGACCGACACCGTCACCGGCATCGCCTTTGCCGAGGTGGACCCGGATTCGGGCGATTGGGACCGCGAACTGGCGCTGGAATTCGCCGTCACCGACAAGATCACGGCCTGGGGTCTGTTGGGTAAATCCGATGCAGATGCGAACCGCTATGGCGAGGTCGGCGCATCCTATGCGCTGAACGATTTCACCGCGCTGGAACTGCTTTACGAAGATGCGGACGACAGCAATGGGACCTTGTCGCTGATCGTGGCGTTCGAAACCAGTATCTTTGGCGGCTAACCCCGCCTTGCGGTGCCAACAGGCACCGCGCCCCGCCCTTTAATCATGCACAAAACGAAAAGGGCCGCTTCACAGCGGCCCTTTTCATGTCCATCGTCCAAAAAGCGATTAACGCTTGGAGAACTGGAAGCTCTTACGGGCTTTCGCCTTGCCGTATTTCTTACGTTCCACAACGCGGCTGTCGCGGGTCAGGAAGCCGGCGGCTTTCAGTGCACCACGCAGGCTGGGATCGTACAGTTGCAGGGCCTTGGAAATGCCGTGCTTGACTGCACCGGCCTGACCGGAAAGACCGCCGCCTTTGACGGTTGCGTAAACGTCGAACTGACCGTCCACGTTGGCAACCTGAAACGGCTGGCGCAGGATCATCTGCAGCACGGGGCGAGCGAAGTATTTGTTCAGCTCGCGACCGTTGACGGTGACCTTGCCGGAACCCGGCTTGATCCAAACGCGTGCGACAGCGTCTTTACGCTTGCCGGTGGCGTAGGAACGGCCCAGTTTGTCACGGACGGGTTCACGGGGGGTCAGCTCTTCTGCGACCGACCCTTGGACGCCACCGATATTCTCGGTCACGGCACCTTGCAGCTCTTCGAGCGAATTGATCTGATCAGCCATCGTTACACCCGCGTATTCTTGGAGTTCATGGATTTCACATCCAGCACTTCAGGCGCTTGCGCCTCGTGCGGATGTTCGGAACCGGCATAGACGCGCAGGTTGGTCATGACCTTGCGCGACAGGCGGTTGCCCGGCAGCATGCGCTTGACAGCGGCGGTCACGACGCGCTCGGGGTAGGCACCCTCGAGGATCTGTTCCGCGGTGCGGTACTTGATGCCGCCCGGGTGGCCGGTGTGCCAGTAGTATTTCTTGTCCGTGCGCTTCTTGCCGGTCATCTGCACCTTGTCGGCGTTGATGATGATCACGTTATCACCCATGTCCATGTGGGGGGTGAAGGACGGCTTGTGCTTGCCGCGCAGGCGCATGGCGACGATCGAGGCGAGACGGCCCAGCACCACGCCTTCGGCGTCGATGATGATCCATTTCTTCTCGATATCTGCCGGAGTAGCAGAGAAGGTTTTCATGGCGGGATTACCCTTGTTTAAGTGAAGACATCCGTGGCGGACCCCGGCTGCCGAATTCGATTGCGGGGTTATATACGGGCGGGAAGTCACGTCAAGCGCCATTGATTGCTATTTATTGCTATTAATCAATAGCTTACGAAATAGGTATCAATTTACCCCATTCAAGAACCGCCACGAGGCCAGTTCAGACAGAGATGTTTTCCGGCGGACTGTCCAGAAGCCGGCGCAGGGTGGCCATTGCCTCTTCGAAGCGGCCGGGGGCGATCTGCCCGTTGATGGCGATCCGCACCGCATGAATGGCGCGCCCGTCACGCGGGGAAAACTCGTCCGCCGATTTCAGAACCACGCCCGCGCTTTCTGCTTCGCGGCAGAAACTATGCACCCGCCAGCCGCGGGGCAATTCGACCCACAGGAACGGCACATCGGGCAGCCAGTTCACAGAATGCCCTCCCAGATGGTTCAGCGCAATGCGCAGGTCGTCGTTGATGCGCGCGCGGATCGCCTCGGCAATGGCGGGCAAGGCGGGGTCGTTCACGACGCTGGCAAACAGGTCCGTCACCATCCGCGCCACGCCAAAGGAATTGTGCAGCGCCGCCCGGGCAAGGCTGTGGCCCCACCCTTCGGGCGCAAGGGCAAAGCCGATACGCAAAGCCGGCGTGATGGATTTCGAAGGCGAGGTCACATACCAACCCAGGTCGGGCAACAAGGCGCGGTAACTTTCGCCGCGATGCGGGCCGGTGCGATAGCAATCGTCGTCCAGCACATGAATGCCATTGCGTCGGGCCACCTCGGCGATCTCCAGCCGCCGTTGCGGGCTGGTGGACATGGCGGTGGGGTTGCACACCTCGGCCGAGGTGCAGAAAACCTGCGCCTTGTGCTGCAAAGCCAGACGTTCCAGCGCCTTGGGGTCTGGCCCGTGTTCATCCCACGGCACCGAAACCGTCCGCGCCCGCAACAGCTCTGCCGCGCGGCGATACCCCGAGTAGGTCAGCTCGTCGGTCAGGATCACCGGCTCGCCCCCTTCCAGCAGGCATTGCAGGACCATCACGATGGCCGACTGACCGCCATGGGCCACGACCACGTCTTCCTCGGAAAAGGGGCCAATCGGGGCGCTGCCCATCCAATGGCGGAACGCCTCGCGCGCCGAGGCATCGGTCAGACGTGACGGGTAGCGCAGCAAATGTTCGACAGGGGCGGTCTGGGCCACGGCCACAAGCCCCGCCCGCAGCAGCCCCCCCTGGCCCAGATCTGGCAATTTCGGGCTTCGCAGATCGGCAACCGCGGGCCAATCGGGCGTGGACAGTGCGACATCCGGCAGAATCGGTCGGGCAACGGGCAAGGTGGCCGGACCTTCTGCCACAAAGGTTC
The DNA here is from genome assembly GCA_002366795.1 of Rhodobacteraceae bacterium UBA3069. GTDB lineage: Bacteria > Pseudomonadota > Alphaproteobacteria > Rhodobacterales > Rhodobacteraceae > UBA3069. Next base: position 101,928 of record DFBX01000123.1, read on the forward strand.
CACGCCCGACGCCGGCGGTCAGCAACCCTTCCTCCGTCAGGATGGTATAGGCCCGCGCCACAGTGTTCGGGGTCACGCCAACGCGCCACGCCAGTTCGCGCACCGCAGGCAGTTTATCGCCGGATTTCAGCAGCTTGCCCGCGATGGCCGCGCGCAATCCCCGTGCCAGCCCCTGATACTTGGCCCGCCCCGCCGCCGCGATGGCGGGAGCAAGGGTTTCGACCAGGTCACCCTGCAACATTGTATCCATTACAATCTTTCCATAGACGCGCTACATTTTGCTTTGTATCAATATAAATGTAGTACATACCAAATTGTGTCAATACTTTCATAAGGATTTTGATCATGTCACCGCAGCACGCCCTGCACCCTGCCCTTGCCGATCTTTACAACAACAGCCTGCGCCTTCCGATCATGGCCCGCGTTGCACTGGCCGTGGCGGTGACCTTGACCAAATGGGACGCCCGATATCGCACGCGAAAGCAGCTGAAACGCCTTTCGCCGGAACAACTGTTCGATATCGGCTTCACACGCGAGGCGGCTCACACAGAGGCCTCTCGTCCATTCTGGCGCGATTGACATCCCCGTCAGCGCCGGAATGCACTCAAGCCGGGACCACGCGTCCCGGCCTTTTTGTTTTTTCTGGCGCGACGCTACAGTGCAACACTTCAGCACATGCCACCTCGGATTGTTTGCGCCCATTGGAATAACTGCCATAGCGAACAGAAATTTCAGAGGAACCAGTATGAACATTTTCAGCAAACCCATCATCGCTCTCGGCCTCGCCGCCCTCGTCGCGGGCTGTACCGAGTATTCCGAGGTGACCACGCCGCCGGTGACGGCCAGCGCCAAACATTCCAGCGTGTAAGAGCGCATCAAGGGCTTTACCGAACCGGTCGTGCGCACCGTGGTCAAGGAAGGCAATAACACCAAGGAAACCACCGGCATCAAATGCACGCTCGATTCGGCTGAACTGAAGGCCAGCGTGATCACGCCCGCCAAGGTCCGCATTCCCGTCATGCAGGGCCAGTCGACACAGATCTATGGCAAATGCACAGGTGGCGGCATGACCGGCACGCAAACCGTGCAGCCCAACTTGCAAGGCACGGCCGTTGGCGGTTCAGGCACAGTGGGGTTGGTTGCGGCCATCGTCTCTACCGCGATCGTTGCCTCGCAGGACAAATGGGGCTAAGGCGCGAACGGAATGCCCATCGTGATCGAGATGAAGAAAACAGACTAACTCATTGTGGTATATTGATTTAGTGAAAAGGGTGCGCCGCTGTCGCGCCCTTTTTTTGGAACCTATTTCGGCGGGATCGAATAGGTCATCGAGGCCCGCGCGACCGGCGCATCGACGCCTTCGGAATAGATCAGCACATCGCCCACAGCCAGCACGCGGCCCAATTTCAAAAGCCTGCATTCCGCAATCAGGTCCGTATTCGCCGCCGGTTTGCGCATGAAATCAAGCGAGCAATTGGTCGTCACCGCCAGCGCCTTTGGTCCGATCATCGCCAGGATCGCCAGATAAACCGACACATCCGCCAGCGCGAACATTGTAGGACCGGACACCGTGCCGCCGGGGCGCAGGTGTTTTTCGGTCACGACCTGCCGCACGGTGATCTTCATGTCCGACACGTTTTCGACCACGAAATCCTCTGCCACCTGCGGAAATGCGACCTTGATGAACTCCATCAAGGCATTTCGATCCATTTTCAGCGCGCTCATTCTTGTTCTCCCCTCGTCTCTGCACATAGAATTGTCGCCAAATGGAGGAGAGAACAAGATGGCAATTCTGGAACGTCACGACGCAGATGCGATCGCAACGCTGACATTGAACGCGCCCGACCGGCTGAACGCCCTGTCGGACGAGATGCTGGCGGCGCTTCAGGCTGAATTCGACGCGCTGGCCGAAGACCGCGCAACGCGCGCCGTGATCCTGCGCGGCACGGGCAAGGTGTTCTGCGCCGGGCACGACCTGAAACAGATGACCGCGGGGCGGCAGGCCGAGGATGGCGGCAAGGCATATTTCAAGGATCTGTTCGACCGCTGCGCGCAGATGATGACCAGCATCACCCGCCTGCCCCAGCCCGTGATTGCCGAGGTCCACGGCATCGCCACCGCCGCCGGGTGCCAGTTGGTCGCAAACTGCGACATGGCCGTGGCGGCCGAGGGCACGCGCTTTGGCGTCAACGGTGTGAATATCGGGCTGTTCTGCTCCACCCCCATGGTGGCCCTGACCCGCAATATCCCGCGCAAACAGGCGTTTGAAATGCTGACCACCGGCCAGTTCATCCCCGCTGAGCGGGCCGAGGCATTGGGGCTGGTCAACCGCGTCGTGCCGCATGACCAGCTAGAGGCAACCACGCGTGAGCTGGCCCAGACCGTTGCGGGCAAGCTTGGCGCAGCCGTGCGCATCGGCAAAGAGGCGTTCTACACCCAGGCCACGATGGATCTGGATGCGGCCTATGCCTATGCGGGCGACGTCATGGTAAACAATATGCTGTACCGCGACACCGAAGAGGGCATCGCGGCCTTCCTCGACAAACGCCCGCCCAACTGGCAGCAATAGCATCGGGCAAGATTATGGCATAGATTGCGGAAAGAAATCGGGGCCTTACCGGAAAAACCTCACCCGATTGGTGAGAATTAACAAGTGTTATCAGTCAGTTAAGCAAGGCTTCGATGAATGTTTCCGTTTTCAAGAACTATTGTTTTCACATTTGCCGCTTTTCTGCCGCAATCTGAAATGCTATCCCTAATTGCAACGGGGCAGCACGGATGCCTCGGGTCTCGATCATGCGAGCTTGGGCCACCGCCGTCATATTGTCCCTCCAGGCCACTCTCTCTCTCTGGCCAATGACAATCCGGTTGCGGTGGCCCGCGCGAACTCCCTTCCCCCTGAACCAACGGAAACAAGCGACAGCGTGCTGCTGGGGCGCGATCTGTTTTACGACCCGATCCTGTCGGGCAATCGCAAAATTGCCTGCGCCACCTGCCACCATCCGCGGCTTGGGTCTGTCGACGGCGTGTCCCTGTCGATTGGCGAAGGCGGCGTGGGGCTTGGCCCCGATCACATGGTGCTGCGCGGTTCTGAACCGCGCGCCCGCATCGCCCGCAACGCCCGGCACTGTGGAACCTTGGCGACAGGAAATTCACCACCATGCTCCATGACGGGCGGGTCCAGAAAAATGCGACCGCGCCCTTTGGCATCCGTATGCCCGAAGGCCGCGCGCTGGAACGCGCAGTGCCCTCTGCCCTTGCCGCGCAAACGATTCTACCGGTCCTGTCACCCGATGAAATGGCCGGCCAAAAGGGCGAGAACGACGTGGCCAATGCGGTCGACGCAGACCATATCCGTGGCCCCGATGGCGCATGGGAATTGTTGGCACGCCGGGTCGATGCGATCCCGGCCTACAAGACACGCTTTGCCGAACTGAACGGCGCACGACCAGTGCATATTACCGACATCGCCGTGGTGCTGGCCGATTTTATCACGGTGGAATTTTACGCAAAACAAAGCCCTTATGATGCGTTCCTCATAGGGAATTCCGCCGCATTGACCGATGCGCAGAAACGCGGACTGACCCTGTTCTAGGGCAAGGCAAAATGCGCCACCTGCCACGCTGCCCCCTATCAGACCGACCACGACTTCCACGCCATTGGCGTCCCGCAGATCGGCCCGGGGAAAGAGGTGGACATGACCCGATACGCCGACCGTGGCCTCCAATATGTCACCGGCGACATCGAGGACCGCTATCGCTTTCGCACCCCTTCGCTGCGCAATGTGACGCTGACCGCGCCATATGGGCACAGCGGCGCTCACCCCACGCTTGTAGGCATCGTGCGCCATCATCTGGACCCGATGGCCGGCTTGATGCGCTATGACCGTGCGCAGGCAATGCTGATGCCGGCGCAATTCGGCGCGGACGATTGGGGCACGATGGAAGATCAGGACACATTGCTTGAAATCGCCGCCGGGATCGAACTGCCACCGCAAGACCTGACCGAGGGCGAGATCGCCGATATTCTGGATTTTCTGACTGCCCTGACAGACATACGCGCCGCGAAAGGTCGGCTTGGCGTGACGAAAACCGTGCCCTCGGGCCTTCCGGTCGAAAACTGAACCCTTTTCAAGCTGCCCTGCTTGCCCTAGATGCCCTTTCATGGACAAAATATTGCATATCATCGGCGGCGGCATGGCCGGATCTGAAGCGGCCTGGCAAGCGGCCAACATGGGCGTCGAGGTGGTCATACACGAGATGCGCCCAAAGGTAGAAACCTTTGCCCACCGCACCGGAAACCTGGCGGAAATGGTGTGTTCCAATTCCTTCCGCTCGGACGACAGCGAGCAGAACGCCGTGGGGCTTCTGCATTGGGAAATGCGCCGCGCAGGCGGGATTATCATGGGCATGGCCGACAAGCACCGCCTGCCTGCCGGCGGCGCATTGGCGGTTGATCGCGATCCATTTTCCAAAAGCGTATCCAGTGCTTTGCGTGCCCTTCCTAATGTATCAGTCGAGGCAGGCGAGATCTCTGAACTGCCGCAAGACGGCCACTGGATCATTGCCACCGGCCCGCTGACCTCTTCTGCCTTGGGCCAGGCGACTGCCGCTGAAACCGGCGCCGATGCGTTGGCCTTTTTCGATGCCATCGCGCCCATCGTCTATGCCGAAAGCATTGACATGGACGTGGCCTGGATGCAGTCGCGCTATGACAAGGGCGAGACAGAGGCGGAGCAGAAGGCCTACCTCAACTGTCCGATGACCAAACCGCAGTACGAGGCGTTCATCGACGCGCTTCTGGCCGCCGACAAGACTGAATTCCATGAGGGCGAGACCGCCGGATATTTCGACGGTTGCCTGCCGATCGAAGTGATGGCCGAACGCGGTCGCGAGACCCTGCGCCACGGCCCGATGAAACCCGTCGGCCTGACCAACGCCCATGACCCGGAAAACAAACCCTATGCCGTGGTGCAGCTGCGCCGCGACAATGCGCTTGGCACGCTGTTCAACATCGTCGGCTTCCAGACCAAGATGAAATACGGCGCGCAAACCGATGTGTTCCGTATGATTCCGGGGCTGGAAAACGCCAGTTTCGCGCGGCTTGGCGGCATCCACCGCAACACATTTTTGAATTCGCCCACCCTGCTGGACCACCAGATGCGGTTGAAATCCCGCCCGAACATCCGCTTTGCCGGGCAAATCACCGGAGTCGAGGGCTATGTCGAAAGCGCCGCCATGGGGCTGGTCGCCGGCCGTCTGGCCGCCGCAGAAATCCTTGGCCAAGACATGCCCGTGGTGCCGCAAGACACAGCCATGGGCGCGTTGATCCATCACATTACCGGCGGGGCCGAGGCAAAGACATTCCAGCCGATGAACGTGAATTTCGGCCTGTTCCGCCCGCTTGAGGGGCTGAAAGGCGGCCGCAAAGGGCGCAAGGACCGCTACAAAGCCTACACCGACCGTGCGAAAGAGGCGTGGGATGAATGGCTGCTTGAAACGAAACTGGACGCTCCCGCCCTGCCCGCGTAAATCTTGGGGTGTCCCAGGATCAGAAAGGCAGACATGCGCACCCGTTTTGCTCCCAGCCCCACCGGCCCGCTGCATCTGGGTCATGCCTATTCGGCCATGCTGGCCCATGACATGGCGAAAGCCGCAGGTGGAACATTCCTGTTGCGGATCGAGGATATCGATCAGACCCGCACCCGCCCCGAATGGGAGGCGCAGATTTACGATGACCTGCAATGGCTTGGGCTGGACTGGCCGCGCCCCGTGATGCGCCAGTCGGACCGGTTGCCGGACTATCGTCGCGCCCTGTCGCATCTTTGGGCGCGGGGGCTGATCTACCCCTGCACCTGCACACGCCGCGACATTGCCGAGGCACTGTCCGCCCCGCAAGAGGGCACCCCTGGCCCCGATGGCCCCGCCTATCCCGGCACCTGCCGCATAAACCCTGCCCCCACCGACCCAATGCCCGACCAGGCCCTGCGCCTGAACATGGCGCGCGCCCTGGCCGTGGTGACGCATCGCCCCCTTGCCCGCCCCCTACGCTTTACCGAGGAAGGCGCAGGCCCGAACGAGGAACATGGCCAGATCAATATCGACCCGCAAACCCTTATGGATGCTGGTGATATTGTCTTGGCGCGGCGTGAATTCGGCACCTCCTACCACCTGTCGGTGGTGCTGGACGATACCGCCCAAGGCATCACCCATGTGATCCGCGGTCGTGACCTGTTCGCAGCAACAGCGATCCATGTGTTACTGCAAAACCTGCTGGAACTGCCCACGCCCGTCTATCACCATCACCGGCTGATCCGCGACGAGCATGGCAAACGGCTCGCCAAGCGCGATGACGCCCGCGCCATTGCCAAGTTCCGCGCCGCCGGTGAAACAAAAGAAGATATCCGCCAAAGGGTTGGGCTGGAACCTTAAACGATTAAGACGTGTTTACTCTTCCATGGGCTGCATGATCTCAACCTCTTCATCGCCCCGCACCGCCGTGTAGAAACAGGACCGGCGGTTGGTGTGGCAGGCCGGGCCTTCCTGTTCGACCAGAACCAGCAGGCAATCGCGGTCACAATCCACGCGCATTTCCACCAGTTTCTGGGTATGACCCGAACTTTCGCCCTTCACCCAGAATGATGCGCGCGAGCGCGACCAATAGGTGACACGGCCCGTTTCAAGCGTTTTCGCCACGGCCTCGGCGTTCATCCAGGCCATCATCAACACCTCGCCGGTCGCGGCCTCTTGCGCGATGGCGGGGATCAGGCCCTTGTCGTCATACTTTAGGCTCAGGGGATCGAAAGACATGGGGAAAACCTTTTGCATCTGCTGCGTCGCACCCTATTTATGGAACCATCCAGCCCAAGGAAACCCGCCATGAGCGACAGCGACCTGATCAAACTCTATTCCGGCCAGATTCTGGCGCTTGCCGCCGACATTCCGCATCTGGGGCGGCTCGACGCGCCGCAGGCCAGCGTCAAGAAACGCTCACCGCTGTGCGGCTCAACCGTGACTGTGGACGTGGTGATGAAGAACGGGCGCGTGACGGAATATGCGCAGGATGTAAAGGCCTGCGCGCTTGGTCAGGCGGCGGCTTCGGTCGTTGGGGCGGCCATTGTCGGCACCACCCGCGCCCAGATAGAAGAAGTGCGTAACGCCTTGAAATCCATGCTGAAAAATGACGGTCCGATCCCGCCCGCACCGTTCGACGGGCTAGAGGTGTTGCGCCCCGCGCAGGGGTACAAGAACCGCCACGCCTCTATCCTGTTGACGCTGGACGCTGCCTGCGAAGCTGCGGTCGAAGCTGAAAAAGCCGATTGCGCTTAACCGGCGCTTAGGAATGTCGGTATATTTCCTTCGCTAAACGAGGGAGATTGCATGATTCCGAAAATCGACAAGAACGATGCGGCGCCTGTCCAATTCGATCCGGCCATGATGAACAGGCTGGCCCAAACCGCGTCGCAGCTTGGTTTTGAAATCGTCGATATTGACGGTTTCCTGACCCTGATCGCCAAGCAAAGCCATGAACAACTGTCGGCAGTGACGGCGGTGGAATCCGGCGCGCGCAAGGTGATCCGCGCCAATAATGGCGTGACAGAGGCGGTCGCACATATCACCTCTTCGACAGCGAAAACCCTTGAAACGGTGACCAGTTCCGTGGATTTCGTACGCGCGGCCGGCGGCCAGTCGCGCAACCTGGCCGAATGGGTGCAAACACTGAACGAAACCTCCTCCAACGCGCAGGGCATTGTCGGCACGGTGCGGCGCAACAACGAGGAAATCAGCGATATTGCCGAGCAGGTGAATATCCTTGCCATCAACGCCAAGATCGAAGCAGCCCGCGCGGGCGAGGCGGGGCGCGGTTTCGCCGTGGTGGCGGACGCGGTGAACGATTTGTCGCGCCATACGCAACGCGCGGCGCAATCAATTTCGGATTCGGTCGAGGAACTGACCCGCTGGATCACCGAAATGCGAAAATCTGCGGGCGATGCGGCGCGCGATGCCGATAAGATCCTGACCCATTCGCAGGACATCGACAGCTCGCTTCAAGGGATCGAACGCGGCATTAGGGAGGCACATAAAGATGCGTCCGGGATCGGAAAACTGGCCGGACATGTCAGCCACGCGGTCAAAGAATTCTCACCCGCCATTGCCCGCATAGGCGAGGCCGCGCGCCAGACCACCACGCAAATCGACACCGCAAACGAGCGTGTCTCGCGCCTTGTGGAAAGCTCTGAAAAGATCGTGCAGGACAGCGTTGCGCTTGGCGGCTCCAGCGATGACGCGCCATTCATTGACTTCGTGACCGATGCCGCCCGCCGCACGGCTCGCGCGATGAAACAAGCCGTAGCGCAAGGCGAGATCACGATGGAAGCATTGTTTTTACGCCAATACCGGCCGATCAACGGGACAAATCCCCAGCAATTCCTGGCTGCCTTTAGCCAGTTGACGGACAGGATCATGCCGGCGTTCCAGGAACCCGCGCTGGAACTGGATCCACGCGTAGTGTTCTGCGCCGCCGTCGATGTAAACGGCTATCTGCCGACCCATAACAGGAAATTTTCGGCAGAGCCGGGGGATGATCCGGTCTGGAACGCAGCCAATTGCCGGAACCGCCGCATTTTCGACGACCGTGTCGGGCTGAAATCGGGGCGCAATACTCAACCCTTTTTGCTGCAAGTCTACCGGCGCGACATGGGTGGCGGCGCGTTCAAGATGATGAAGGATCTGTCAGCCCCGATTGATGTGAACGGGCGTCATTGGGGCGGGCTGCGACTGGCCTATACGATGTAAAAAAAACCGCCGCACTTCCGGGGACGGAAGGCGGCGGCAAGGGTTGCTTTCTCATGTGGGATCCGGTCCGCCCTGAAAGGCGTGGGTCGAGGCAGTGACCCTGAAAACCGTTGGAACGGGACAGGCAATGTCCATAACGCATCAATTTGGGACAGGGATGCGCGGGCGTCCGGCACGAGATTGCAGGCAGAAAACGTAAATACTCCGAATTTTGTTCCGTCAGGACGCGAACAGCGGCAGGTGAAGGGCAACGGCCATCATCACGATCAAAGAGGCCACACCGACGGCATCGGCAAGCAGAGTGTCGCAGCGGGCGGTCACGGTCTTGATTTGGTGGATCATGGCGGGCTCTCCTGTTCGGGGTTCGCGTTGTGTCTCTTGTTGCTCCTTTGTTCTCATATGATTAACCTTGTGTAAAGAACTTTTTAAGAACATTTGAGAACAAAACGGTTCGAAAAATCCTAACCCACTGAAATCAAACGAATTGCCTGGTCCTGCTCCATCAGCCAAAGAAGAACACGGGCCGCCTGCCCCCGGTCCGAGGTCAAATCCGGGTCGTCACTCAATAGCTTGCGCGCATCGCTTTGGGCCACGGCCATCAAAGCAGGCTGGCTTTCCATATCCGCCACGCGGAACCGCGGCAGGCCGGACTGCGCCGTCCCGATCAGATCACCCGCCCCGCGCATTTCCAGATCGACCTCGGCGATGCGAAAGCCATCCTCGGTCTCGCGCAGCGTTGTCAGCCGCTTTTCGCCGGTTTCCGACAGGGGGGGCTGATACATCAACAAACAGGTTGATGCATCCGCGCCGCGTCCGACCCGCCCCCGCAACTGATGCAATTGCGCCAAGCCAAAGGTTTCGGCCCGTTCGACCACCATAATCGTCGCGTTCGGCACGTTTACCCCCACCTCGATCACCGTGGTCGCGACCAGAACCGAGGTTTCGCCCGAAACGAACCGCGCCATCGCAGCGTCTTTTTCGGCTGCTGGCATCTGGCCATGAACCAGCCCGACCACGCCGTCGCCCAAGGCCGCACGCAAGTGTTTAAACCGAACATCCGCTGCGGTCAGATCGACAGATTCGCTTTCCTCGACCAAGGGGCAGACCCAATAGGCCTGTTTGCCTTCGGAAACGGCGCGGGCCAGGTGGCTGACCACCTCCTCCATCCGGCTGGTCGCCACCAGCGCTGTGGTGATCGGCTTGCGGCCGGGCGGTTTTTCGTCCAGCACCGACACATCCATATCGCCATATTGCGCCAGCGCCAGCGAGCGCGGGATCGGCGTTGCGGTCATCACCAGAACATCGGCACCGTCGCCCTTTTTGCCCAGCTCCAACCGTTGGCGAACCCCGAAACGATGCTGTTCGTCCACGACGGCCAGCCGCAAATCGGCAAATTGCACATCTTGCGAAAAGACCGCATGGGTACCCACCAGTATATGAATATCGCCGCGCGCCAATGCCTCCAGCTTGTTCGCACGTTCGCGCCCTTTGTCACGGCCCGTCAGGATTTCGACCACCACGCCGGCATCTTCGGCAAGGGGTTTCAATCCCTCAAGGTGTTGACGTGCAAGGATTTCTGTCGGTGCCATCATCACACCCTGCCCGCCCGCCTCGACCGCGATCAGCAACGCCATGAAAGCGACCAGCGTCTTGCCCGCCCCGACATCGCCTTGCAAAAGCCGGTTCATTCGCACCGGTGCCGCCATGTCGCGGGCGATTTCATCGATCGCACGGGTCTGGGCCGAGGTCGGTTTGTAGGGCAGCGCCGTCAGCACCCGCGCCTGTAGCGCGCCGGACCCCTTCGTCTGGCGCCCCTTGGCGCGTTTCAAATTACTGCGGGCCAAAGCAAGCGTCAGCTGATGGGCCATGAATTCATCATATGCGAGCCGCTCGCGCGCCAAGGCCGTGGCGGCCAAATCAGTATTTTTCTGCGGATGATGTGCGGCTGCGATGGCTGCACGCCAATCAGGCCAGCCGGCCTTTGCCTTCTGGGCCGGATCGATCCATTCGGCCAGTTTCGGCGCGCGCTCCAGCGCCGAGGCCACGGCCTTGGCCATGGTTTTCTGCGTCACGCCGGCGGTCAGCGGGTAGACAGGTTCGAACGCGGGTATCTCATCCGCATCTTCGAGGGGCACGATATGATCGGGGTGAACCATCTGGGCAAGGTTATCGAACATCTCGACCTTGCCCGAGACCACGCGCCGTGATCCGGGCGGCAAGATCCGGTGCAAATAATCGTCGCGCGTATGGAAGAATACCAGTTGAAACGCCGTGCCCGCATCGGTCGCGTTCACCCGATACGGCCCGCCGCGCCGTTTGGGCGCGAAATGATCGCCCACCGTGACCTCTACCGTCAACACCTCCGGCAGATCGGCCCCCATCACCGTTTCGCGGCGGGTCCGGTCGATGCCCGAATGCGGCAGGGTGAACAACAGGTCGCGCGGTTTTCCGATGTGAATCTGCTCTAGCAGAGTCGCGGTTTTCGGGCCGATCCCGTCAAGTTTCTCCAATGCCGAGAACAGCGGGAACAGGCTTTCAGGCCGCCCGCTCATCCGATCAGGTCCAGCCAGGCGTCTTCGTCGATCACCTCGACGCCGAGGTCCGCGGCCTTTTTCGCTTTCGATCCCGCGCCCGGCCCCGCAATCAGCAAATCGGTCTTGGACGAGACGCTGCCAGACACCTTGGCGCCCATCGCCTCGGCCCGCGCCTTGGCCTCGGCGCGGGTCATTTTTTCCAAAGTACCGGTGAAAACAACGGTTTTGCCCGCGACAGGAGAGCCGGTCGTGTCAGGCCGCGTGGCCGGTTCGATGGTCAGGTGGGCGGTCAGCGCGTCGATCGAGGCGCGCTCGGCCTCTTGCGCGAAGGCGGTCACGAGCGAGGTCGCCATGATCGTGCCCATGCCGTCGATGCCCACCAATTCGTCCCATGCCGGACCTTCCAGCGGTTTGGCCGCGTCTATCGCCGCGATGAACGTGTCCCAATCGCCATAATGCAATGCGATCATGTTCGACGCGGCCTCGCCCACATGGCGGATACCGAGCGCGAAAAGCAGCTTTCCAAACGGGATTTTTCTTTTTTCTTCAATAGCCTGAAAGAGGTTGTTCGCGCTCTTGTCGCCCCATCCCTCGCGGTTTTTCAACTGCTGCTTGCCGGTGCCGTATCGGTCTTGCAGGGTGAAAATATCGGCAGGAGTTTTGATCCAGCCATCGCGATAGAATTGCTCTACCTGTTTCGCGCCCAAGCCTTCGATATCAAACGCCGCGCGGCTTACAAAATGTTTCAGCTTTTCCACGGCTTGCGCGGGGCAGATTAGACCGCCGGTGCAACGGCGCACCGCGTCGCCGTCCTCGCGGATCGCTTCGGAACCACATTCGGGGCAGCGATTGGGGAACTGAAAAGGCTCTGCGCCCTCGGGCCGTTTCGACAGGTCCAGATCCGCGATTTTCGGAATCACGTCGCCAGCGCGATAGACCTGCACCCAATCCCCGATGCGGATGTCCTTACCGCCCCTGATTTCATCGCCCTTGGCATCGCGGCCAGCGATGTAATCCTCGTTATGCAAGGTCGCATTTGACACGACGACCCCGCCCACTGTCACCGGATGCAACCGCGCGACCGGCGACAGCGCGCCGGTGCGACCGACCTGGATGTCGATGCCTTCCAGCCGGGTCCAGGCCAGTTCGGCCGGAAACTTATGCGCAATCGCCCACCGCGGCGTGGTCGAGCGAAAGCCAAGCCGCCCCTGCAGGGCTAGGTCGTTCACCTTGTAAACCACCCCGTCGATGTCATAGCCCAAGGTCGCGCGCTGCTGTTCAATCTGGCGATAATGGTCCAGCATTCCAGCGGTCCCGTCGCAAAGCTCGGTTAGCGGGTTAGTGGAAAATCTGATTGAATTCAGCCTGTTGATCGCCTCCATCTGGGTTTCGGCCAGCGGCGCGGACAAATCACCCCAAGCATAGGCAAAGAATTTCAACGGTCGCGCGCGGGTGATTTCCGCGTCCAGTTGGCGCAGCGATCCGGCGGCGGCATTGCGTGGGTTCGCGAATGGTTTTTGGCCCTGCGCTTCTTGCCGGATGTTCAACGCGTCGAAATCGGCATGGGCCATGTAGACCTCGCCGCGCACTTCCAACACGTCGGGGGCCGCATCCAGTTGTTCGGGGATGTCGGCAATGGTGCGGGCGTTGGCGGTCACGTTTTCGCCCACCTCGCCATCTCCGCGCGTGGCAGCATGGACCAGCCTGCCGTTTTCATAGCGAATCGACAAGGACAGCCCGTCGATCTTTGGCTCGGCCGTATAGGCCAGTGGCGCTTCCGGCGCGAGGCCAAGATATTTGCGGATCGAAGTGTCGAACTCCTCGACCTCTTCGTCGGTGAAAGCATTGGAAAGCGAGAGCATCCGCACCTTGTGCTGGATTTTCCCGAACCCCTCGGACGGGGCGGCACCAACCTGTTCGCTGGGGCTGTCACTGCGTTTCAGATGGGGAAACCGCGCCTCGATCGCCGCGTTGCGCAGCGTCAAGGCGTCGTATTCGGCGTCGGAAATCTCGGGCGCGTCCTTGGCGTGATACGCGTCGTTGGCCTTGCCGATTGCCAAGGCGAGACGCACCAGTTCCGCCTTCGCTTGTTCTTCGGTGAGCTCCGTCACCGCGACCTTGCCCGTCATGCCCGCGCCTCGTCTTTCTGCCGCTTCTTCCGGACAAAGTGATAGGGCGGGAGGGGGGCGAGGTCCAGCGAGAGAATGGAGAGCGTGTGCCGCGCCCCGCCCGAAGGCGGGCCTGTGACGGACCGCCGCTTATCAGGCGCCCATGGCGATGCGCTGTTCGTCCAGCCCGGCGGGTTCAGGATCGCGCAGCACATACCCACGGCCCCAGACCGTTTCGATATAATTGTCGCCGCCCGTGGCCGTGGCCAATTTCTTGCGGAGCTTGCAAATAAACACGTCGATGATTTTCAATTCCGGCTCGTCCATGCCGCCGTAAAGATGGTTCAGGAACATTTCCTTGGTCAGGGTCGTGCCCTTGCGCAGGCTCAGCAGTTCCAGCATCTGGTATTCCTTGCCGGTCAGATGCACGGGCTTGCCGGCCACATCCACGGTTTTCGCGTCAAGGTTTACAGAAATCTTGCCGGTGCGAATGACCGATTGCGAATGCCCCTTGGACCGGCGGATGATCGCATGGATGCGCGCCACCAGTTCCTCGCGGTGAAAGGGTTTGGTCAGGTAATCATCGGCCCCAAAGCCGAACCCCTTGATCTTGTTCTCGGTATCGTCCGCCCCGGTCAGGATCAGGATCGGCGTTTCCACCCGGCTCAGCCGCAGTTGGCGCAGCACTTCATGGCCGTTCATATCCGGCAGACCTAGATCCAGCAAAATAAGATCGTAATCATACAGCTTTGCCAGGTCGATGCCTTCTTCGCCCAAGTCGGTGGTAAAGACGTTAAGATTGGCATGGGTCAGCATCATCTCGATACTTTTCGAGGTCGTAGGGTCGTCTTCCACCAGAAGCACGCGCATTTAAAATCTCCGTTTTCGGTTCGTTCTTGAATTAACCGTGAACAAAAAAGGTTAACCAATCTTTACCGCGAATGAGAATTTAATCCAATCTACCTAAAGTTGTCGATACTTTTGCACCGCTGTGGCTTTCAGCGCATCCTCACCATGTTCGGTAATAGCGCCGACCCATTCCTGGAACTCCTCTACGGACAGGCCATAGCACTTCAATGCCTCGTCCTGACCGATCAGCCCATAGACCACCCCGCGCACCACCGCAGCCTTGCGCGAGGCGACCCATCGTTTCGTCGTCGCAGGTGGCAGATCCGCCCGCGTCATGACCGTGCCATCCGGAAGCGTGACCGCCCGTGGCCCATCGACTTTCTTTAGAAACATCGTCACATATCCATTGCCGTTTCCTCAACCTTGCGCAATTGCCCTTAACAGCGCGTGAAACGGCACCTTGAGGATAGTTCGAATTTTCCTATATTCTCTCATACTTCTGGTAAGGATTGGATCCATGGCACGCGACGGCGTCGAATTGAACTCTTTGGGCTTTGCAAAGCCCCCCTCGGAAACCCGCGTGGTGGTGGCCATGTCGGGCGGGGTCGACAGCTCTGTCGTGGCGGCGCAACTGGCCGAGGAAGGCTATGACGTGGTCGGCGTCACCTTGCAGCTGTATGACCATGGCGCGGCGCTGGCCAAAAAGGGCGCTTGCTGCGCCGGGATCGACATCCACGATGCCCGCCGCGTCGCAGAAGAGATGAACTTCCCGCACTACGTCCTTGATTATGAGAACATTTTCAAGGATGCGGTGATTGATGAATTCGCCGACAGCTATCTGGCGGGGGCGACGCCGGTGCCCTGTATCCGCTGCAACGAGCGGGTGAAATTCAAGGACCTGCTGGAAACCGCCAGGGATCTGGAGGCCGATTGCATGGCCACCGGCCACTACATCCAGCGCAAGATGGGGCCACACGGGCCCGAACTGCACAGTGCGGCGGATGCGAACCGCGACCAAAGCTATTTCCTGTTCTCGACCACGCCGGAACAGTTAGAATTCTTGCGATTTCCATTGGGGCATCTGCCGTCAAAGGACGCGACGCGTAAGTTGGCCGCGAAATACGGGCTGGCCGTTGCGGACAAGCCGGACAGCCAGGATATCTGTTTCGTGCCGAACGGTAACTATGCCTCGGTCATTGAAAAACTGCGCCCCGGCGCCGCGGAACCTGGCGAAATTGTTGATACCGGGGGCAACGTGCTGGGCACCCATAACGGCGTGATCCACTACACCATCGGGCAGCGCCGTGGCCTTGGCATCGGCGGGCTTGCGGACCCTTTGTATGTGGTCAAGCTGGACGTGGATGCGCGGCAAGTGATCGTCGGGCCGAAAGGGCTGCTGTCCACCCGCACCGTGCCCGTGCGCGAAATCAATTGGCTGCGAGACGCGCCGTTCGATTCCCGCCCCGAATGGCATGTTGCGGTCAAGGTCCGGTCCACCCGCCCCCCACGCGAAGCCGTGATTCGCCCCCTGTCCCCCACAACAGCCGAGGTGGAACTGGTTGTCGCCGAGGAAGGCGTCAGCCCCGGACAGGCCTGCGTGTTTTATGACACCGAAAGCAGCCGTATTCTGGGCGGCGGCTGGATTCACAAGGGATAAAGCCTACAGCCGCGCCATCACCGCGCGGGCGGCGCGCAGGCCGGGGGCCTCGCCGCCCTGCCCCAGCCGGATCATGGTCAGTTCCATCGCCTCCAGTTGCGTCTTGGGGTTCTCCATCACCTTCAACATACCGGCGGCGATCAGTTCGGGGCGGCATTCGTCACCGATATATTCGGGAATCACGCGGGTGTCCGACACAAGGCTGACCAGCGTGACCGTATCGGTCAGCAACATCCGCCCGATGATCTGACGCGATAGCCAGCTCATGTCATAGGCGATTACCATAGGCGTGCGGGCGGCGGCCAGTTCCAAAGACACGGTCCCCGACGCGGCCAGCGCGGCCTCGGCCTCGGCGAAGGCCGCGCGCTTTTCCGTGGCGTATTGCGCCGCATCGGCATCACGCGGGTCAAGGATCAGCGACTCTACCGGCCAATCTGTCGCCAGATCCTGCACCATTTCGGTGACATTGGCCGTGGTCGGCACAACGAATTTCAGATCGGGGCGCTTGGCGGCAATACGTCCCAATGCGGGGCCGAACACGGGCATCAACCGGCTGACTTCCGAACGGCGCGAACCGGGCAGGACCAGCAGCATGGGCGCATCGCCCAGGTCATATTTCGCGCGGAAATCCGTGATATCCTGCTGTGTCGCCTGCGGTTCGGCGACAACGGGGTGGCCGACGAAATCGCACTCCATCCCCGCAGCCTGCATATAGGGCGGCTCGAACGGAAACAGGGCCAGCACCTGGTCGATATGGCGCGCCATTTTCGCGGCGCGGCCGGGGCGCCATGCCCAAACCGTCGGCGCAACGTAATGCACGGTGCGCATGTCGCTGGCCGCCTTGACGCGTTTGGCCACGCGCAGGCAGAAATCGGGGCTGTCGATGGTGATCAGCACATCGGGCTGCGCTGCCAGAACCGCGTCGGCGGTTTCCACCATACGGGCGCGCAGGGCGCGATATTTCGGCAGGATCTCGGCCAGGCCCATGACGGACAATTCATCCATCGGGAACAGGCTTTCCATGCCCTCGGCCTGCATCAGCGGGCCGCCGACGCCAATGAATTCCACCGGCCCAAGCGATTTCAAACCCGCCATCAGGGCCGCGCCCAGCTTGTCGCCAGACGCCTCGCCCGCGATGAGGAAAACCCGCGTCACGCGTCCCTCGCCATCAGGAAAATTCCTGCGTCTTCAGCGGCTTGAACGGTGGCAGCGCGGTCAAGAACCATCACGCGCCCCGCCTCGATCACGATCCCGCCAAGCCCAGCCCTAGCCGCGGCGGCAATGGTGGCAGGGCCGATCGCGGGCATGTCCACGCGCAGGTCCTGCCCGCGTTTCGCGGCCTTGACCTGCACCCCATTGGCGCGGCGCAAATGCGCGGGGGTGCGCGCCACGCAATCCAGCAGGAAATCGGTGCCCTGAATGGTTTCGATTCCCAGACACAGTCCGGCGGCCACAACCGCACCCTGCCCCACATCCAGCGGCGAAAGCGCATCCAAAATGTCAAAGCCGCGCGCAGCGTCCTTCATATCGGCATCCGAGGGTTCCGGCCCCGCCAGCAGCCCCGCTTTAGCCACCAGATCGGGCAGCAATTCATGCGCGCCGATCACGGTGAATCCCTGATCCTCGAACACGTCGATCACCAGACGCAACAGCGCGTCATCGCCGCCCTGCATCGCCGCCATGATGCGCGGCGCAAGCGACAGCATGAACGGATCAAGCTGTGTGGGGTCCAAAGGCGGGCGGGCGATGCCCCCCGCCATCACCATGCGGCGAACGCCCCGTTCGCGCAGATCGTCAAACAGCGCACCCAACTTTTCGAAACGATGCTCCAGCAGCGGCGCGGCCATGTCATGCGCCGCGCCCTGAAACACGACCACATGCGCATCGGGATGCGCGGCCCGCAAAATCTGCGGCAGGCTGCCGGAAAACGCCAATATCGCAAGATCGCTCATCGGCTTAACTCGGCGTCAGGAAGGAACGGTCCGACGCGCCGGATATGAAATCGACAATCTGGCGGACATAGTCGCTTTCCGTTTCCTCGCCCAACCGGCGGGCGCGTTCCTGGAACGCACCTTCGCCCTGTGCCAGCATCTGGAATGCCGCGCGCAATGCCGTAATATCGGCGCGCGCCACGCCGCGGCGTTTCAGGCCCACAAGGTTCAGCCCGTCCAGATGGCCGCGCGGCCCCTGCACCAAACCGTAAGGGATCACGTCATTCGTCACCATGGTCACGGCGCCGATGATCGCGCCCTGCCCGATGCGCACCCATTGGTGCACGCCCGACAGCCCGCCGATGATCACGTCATCCTCGATCACGCAATGGCCTGCAAGCGCGGCGTTGTTCACCACGATCACCCGATCGCCGATGATCACGTCATGGGCGACGTGGCAGCCCGCCATGAACAGGCCGTCATCGCCTACGCGAGTGACACCGCCGCCGCCCTCGGTTCCGGTGTTCATGGTCACATGCTCGCGGATGCGGTTACGTGCGCCAATCTCCAGCCGGGTTTCCTCGCCCCTGAATTTCAGGTCCTGCGGGATTTCGCCAATGCAAGCGAAGGAATAGATCACAGTATCCGCGCCAACCAATGTATCGCCGGTCACGACCACGTGGGATTTCAGCTCGACCCGGTCGGCCAACGTGACATTGGGGCCGATGTGGCAGAACGGCCCGATACGGACATCCGCGCCAATATTGGCCCCGTCTTCGATCACCGCCGAAGGGTGGATGAGATCGCTCATGCGTCCGCCTTTTCACGATCTGTCTGCGCGCTCATGTCCATCATCGCGGTGAATTCAGCCTCGCAGGCCATTTCCCCCTCGACCGAGGCGACGCCTTCGAATTTCCAGACCTTGCCGCCGGCCTTGCCCCGCACCGTCTTGAGGTTCATTTCCAGCACGTCACCGGGCACCACCATGCGGCGGAACTTGGCCTTATCGATCGCCATGAAATAGACCAGCATGTTCTTGTCGGCCATGTCCAGCGCGGTGCCCACCATCACGGCGGCGGTTTGCGCCATCGCTTCGACGAGGGTGACGCCGGGCATGATCGGCTTTCCAGGGAAATGACCCTGGAAATGCGGCTCGTTCATGGTGACATTCTTGATGCCACGGGCCGATTGATACCCGTCGATATCGACCACCTTATCCACCAGAAGGAACGGGTAGCGATGCGGGATCAGCCGCTGGATCAGGTGGATGTCGGCGCTCAGCAGCGTGTCGGTCATGGGATATCCTCTGTCTGGGATCTGCGCCTTGCACGGGCGCTTTTCTGGACAGATCAGTAACAACTTGGCCCTTGCTGGGCAAGTTACTCCTGCGCGGGCGGCTGCGTTGCGCTTTCGGCGGGGTTGGTCAGCGGGATCTTTGCCCCGTCACCGATTTCGGCGTCGATCCGGGTTACGGCCTGATCGGTGATGTCGATGATATTGGCAGACATGAAGACGTTACGCTGCTCCATGATCACCGCCGCGTCGGCCTCTTGCATCATGCGTTCCAGCACCGGGCCAGCGGTGGCCAGAAACTGCCGCTGCGCGCGGTCCAGTCGTTCGTTCAGCGCGCGCGCCTTGTCGGCCTGCTCGGTGCGGGTGCGCTGCACCTTGGCGTCGAACGCATCGGCCAGCGTACGGAATTCTTCGGGGGTCATCTTGGGGCGCTGCTCGGTCAGGTCTTTTTCCTCGGACGCCAGCTCTGCCTCGATCCGGCGGTTCTCGGCCTCCAGCGCGGCACCGTCTTCTTGCACCTCGCGCGACATGCGCTGGCCGAATTGCGATGCGGAAAACAGCCTGTCGCGGTCCACCGTCAAAAGCGGAGAGCGCAAGACCTGTTCGCCCAGCGACAGCTCTTGTGCGGCCAGATGCGCAGGAACGCCCCCGCAAAACAAGGACAGGCCAAGCGTAATGGCCCGGCCTGTCTTGCATATCCGCAAAGCCCGAAGGCGCATCAGAACTGGCTCGAAATCGTCAGGTTGAAGGTCTGCTCCTGATCCAGCGCCTCTTTTTGCAGCGCCTTGGAAAAGTTCAGCCGCAGCGGCCCGACCGGCGTATCCCAAAAGATCGAAATACCCGCCACGTGGCGCAGGCTGAAATCGTCGTAATAGATATCCGACGCGGCCGCGCCGCGCGTGTTGCCGATATCCCAGACAGAGCCGATGTCGTAGAACAAACCGCCGCGAATGCCCAGTTCCTCGGGCAAGCCCAGCGGGAATTCCGCCTCGAACTTGGCCACGACAAACAGGTTGCCACCAAGCGCATCGTTGACGCCGCCCGCCAGGTTATATTCGCGCGGGCCGATGCCGTCGGGTTCGAACCCGCGCATCACACCATTGCCGATCTGGTAGCGGTCGATCGAACGGCTGTCGCCTTCGGTATAGTTTAGCGCGCCACCTTCAAGCGAGGCGCGCAGGGTGACTTCCTCGTTCAGTATCTTGGTCTGTCCCAGCACCTTGGCTTGCGTTTTCACAAAGGTCACGTCGCCTCCGGCCCCGGCAAACTCCTGCCCGAAGCTGAACAGCACACCCGCATTCGGGTTCAACCCGACGCGGCGCGTATCGAAATCAAAATTATAGCCAAAGCCTGAACTGACCACCACGCCCTCGGCGATCTCGGCCGTGACGGCCGTGCCCGACGTCCCGCCAGAGGAGATCATCTCGGCCTGTTGTGCGCGATAATAAAGGTTCAGCCGACCATTTTCAGACACGGGGAAGGTAAAGCCCGGCGAAAAGCGCAGCGTTTCCGTGTCATAGGTCGCAAAATCGCCTTGCGTTTCGCGGTATCCCAGATCGAACGAGAATTGCAGATCGCGCCCCAGCATGCGTGGTTCGACAAATTTCAGCCCGTAAACCTTGTTATCCTCGCCACCAGCGAAGGACAGGTTCAGCCGCTGGCCACGGCCAAGGAAGTTCTTCTCGGAAAACTCGACCACAAGGCCAAGACCGCCATTGGTCGAATAGGTACCGCCAAAGGACAGCGCGCCGGTGGTTGTTTCCTCAACCTCGACATCCACGATCACCTTGTCAGGGCTGGACCCTTCGCGCGCCTGCACGTCGGCCTTGCCGAAATAACCAAGGGCGCGAATGCGTTCGGCGCTTTCGCGGATTTCACGCGGGTTGAACGGGTCGCCCTCGGCCACGCGGAACTGCTGGCGCACCACGCGGTCCAGCGTGGTGGTGTTGCCCTCGATGTCGATGCGTTCGACAAAGACACGCGGACCACGGACCAGTGCGAATTCCACATCCAGCGTCAGGTCGCGGTCGTTGCGGTTGATCCGCGGTTCGACCCGGACGAAATCATAACCCTTGCGGATCGCCAGACGTTCCAGACGGGCGATGTTGTTTTCCACGATGGTCGGGGAATAGACACCGCCGGACTTGATTTTCAGCGCCGACAGGAATTCATCTGCGTCCACCTCGGCCAGATCGCTGGTGGTGGTGACCTCGCCAAAGCGGAACTGCTGGCCCTCCTGGATGTTGAAAGTCAGGAAAAACCCGTCGCGCTCCTCGGCCAGTTCAGCATTCACGCCGGTGGTGCGGAAATCGACATAGCCGCGCGACAGGTAGAAATCGCGCAGCACCTGCTTGTCGAATTCCACGCGGTCCTCGACGAAGGTGTCGGATTTGAACAGCGCGCGCAAAAGGCCCGCCTGCTTGGTTTCCAGCACACGGCGCAGACGGCGGTCGGAAAAAGCGCGATTGCCGACAAACCCAATGCGCTCGATCTCGGTGATGCCACCTTCGAAGATTTCGAATACCAGATCGACACGGTTGTCGCTGCGGCGGATGATACGCGGGGTAACGCGCGCGGCCAGGCGGCCCTGCTGCGAATAGGCCTCGGCGATATTGGCGGCGTCTCGCTCGGCCACGGTGGGCGAGAAGACGCGGCGCTCTTTCGATTCAACCGCAGCGGACAGCGCGTCATCTTTCAGGCGGCGGTTCCCTTCAAAGGAAATGCGGCTGATGGTGGGGTATTCCGTCACCTTGATGACCAGCCGGTTGCCCTGCGGGATCAGTTCCACGGTTTCGAACAGGCCAGAGGCAAGAATGGCCTGGTAGGCGCTGTTCAGCTGACCCGCCGACACAGTTTC
Source organism: Rhodobacteraceae bacterium UBA3069 (assembly GCA_002366795.1). Lineage (GTDB taxonomy): Bacteria > Pseudomonadota > Alphaproteobacteria > Rhodobacterales > Rhodobacteraceae > UBA3069. The sequence continues at coordinate 123,952 of DFBX01000123.1, forward strand.
GCCGCGGGCGATTCCCGCGTAAGTCAGGATGGTGCCATCCTCGATCCGCTGGTTCCCGTCGATCTGAACCGTGGTGAAACGATAGTTCTGGGCCGATGCCGCATCGGGGAAACCGACGCAAGCCATTGCCGTTGCAAGAAATATTGCTGATCCGCCCAAGCGCAGGCTTGTCAAAGCCCCGCCATTGCATTTCGTTGCCACTGCCCGTGCCTTTGCGGTTCTGGTCATGCGCTCCGTCCCGTCAAACGTTTTTATTAATGTCTGACTAGCGGGAATGCCCCTTGATGTCAAAACAACATCATGGAGGAAGGGGCCATAAAGCCACCAGATAAGGCGGGGTTCTACCGTGTTTTGCGTGACTTGCCGCAGCGCTGTGAAAGCATCTTTCCGCCTATACGAAAGGCGTAGCTTCGACGCCGCGGATCAGATCAGGCGCAGCCAAGTGCTCAGCGCCAGTGCGCCCCAGATCGCGGCAATCATCAACAGGCGGTCCCAGTTCAGCATCAGCAAGAGACCAAGTCCGCGGGTACTATTTTGAATCGTCTGCATGGGTTCGGCCCGTTAAGAGTTTCGGTAAGAAACATTTAACGACCGAAAATGGCACAAATAGGGCAGGATGCTGGAAATCAGCACCCCGCCCCACATGGTTTTGGAAACAAAATTCCTTAGCAGAACAGATCGTTCATCAGGGAGAAAAGCATCAGCCCCAGCACAAGGAACAGGCCCATCGTGGTCAGGAACCGCAGCACCTTTTCACTGGGCGGGCGGCCCGAAACGGCCTCGTATGCATAGAACGCCAAGTGGCCGCCATCCAGCACCGGCACCGGGAACAGGTTCAAAAGACCCACCGCGGCCGACAGCACCCCAATGAATTGCAGGAACGAACCCGCGCCCTGGCTGGCCATCTGGCCCGACACCTGCGCGATGCCGACCGGGCCGGACATGTTGCAGGTGCTGATCGCGCCGGTGATCATGTGCCAAAGGCCCGAAAGCGACCCGGTAATGATGTTCCAGGTGTTGCTGACGCCCAGCATGAAGGCCGATCCGATGCCGGGCATGGTGGTTTCCGGTTCGAAATACAGCCCGCCATAGATCCCCATGCGCCATATGGTGCGGAAACCGCCGCCGGGGGCAGGTTCGTCCATGCGGCGCGGGGCCAGGGTGAATTTCAGCATCTCGCCATCACGCCAGACATCCAGCAGCACGGGCGCGCCCTGCACCTCGACCACCACGTCTTGCACGTCGCGGATGGAATAGACCGGCGCGCCGTTCGCAGCAGTGATGACATCGCCGATCTTAAGGTCGATATCGGCGGCGGCGGATTTCGGGGCGAGGTTCTTGATCCGCGCGGCCAGCGGGAACGGCGACTGCACCACCATTTCCCGCCCGTCGCGGCGGATGGTATAGTCCAGTTCCGCCTGCGACGGCAGCGCACGGATCATCATGTCGAAGTCGCGCGAATAATAGGGCGGAACCTGCTGCCCTTCGATGGCCAGGATCTCGTCGCCCTCGCGCAGTTCGACCTGTTGCGGCATTGGCTGGACACTGCCCACGGTCAGCGGGTCGGTTACCTTGCCCTGCACCAGCCCCACCACCATGAACAGCAAGATCGCCGAGATGAAGTTGAACGCCGGCCCTGCCGCCACGGTTGCCGCGCGCGCCCAAAGCGGCGCGCCAGCCATGGTCTGGCGGCGCTCCTCCGGGGTCATTTCAGCCACCGCGTTCTCGTCGGTATTCGCCGAGGCCGCATCCGCATCGCCCTTGAACCGCACGTAGCCGCCAAGCGGCAGCAGCGCCACCTGCCAGACCGTTCCGCGCTTGTCGGTGCGCGAAAACAGTTTCGGCCCGAACCCAAGCGAGAAGACCTCGGCATGGATACCGGACCAGCGGCCCACGATGTAATGACCGTATTCATGGATCGCCACGATCACCGAAAGGGCCACGACAAAAGCGAGAATGGTCCAGATCACCCCACCAAGAGAGGGCAGCATTGCGAGAATGTCCAAAAGTCCGTCCTGTTCGTTCTTAACTGCGCGTAGCCACGGCCATCATGGTCTCTTGGGCCTTCGCCCTCGCCAAATGGTCCGTTTGGGTGACGTTATCAAGGGTAAAGGCGGCACGAATAAGGCCGGAATCCGATGACAATTGCGTCAGCACATCCTCGACCACATGCGCCATGTCCAGAAATCCGATACGTCCTTCGATGAAAGCGTCCAGCGCGGTTTCCTTGGCGGCGTTGAAAATCGCGCCCGACATGCCGCCCTGTTCCATCGCCGCGCGGGCAAGACGCAGCGCGGGATAGCGTTCGGGATCGGGGGCGCGGAATGTCAACTGGCCGATGCGCGCCAGGTCCAGCCGTTCGACCGGCAGTTCGCGCCGCTGCGGCCAGTGCAGCGCATAGCCGATGGCATGGCGCATATCGGGCGCGCCCACATGCGCCATCAGCGCGCCGTCATTGAACCCCACCAGCGCATGAACCAGCGATTCAGGATGCACAAGGGTTTCGATCTTGTCCGGTGCGACCCCGAAAAACTCATTTGTTTCAATCAGTTCCATCGCCTTGTTGAACATCGAGGCGCTGTCGATGGTGATGCGCTGCCCCATGTCCCAATTGGGATGGCTCGATGCCTCGGCCACGGTGGCACGCGCCAGCTGTTCCATCGGCCAGTCGCGAAACGCGCCGCCCGAGGCGGTGATGATGATCCGCTCGACCGCGTTTATATCCTCGCCCACGAGGGCCTGGAAAACGGCGGAATGTTCACTGTCCACCGGCAAGACGGTCGCACCGTGCTGCTTGGCCGTGCCCATCAGCAAGGCACCGGCCGTGACCAGCGATTCCTTGTTGGCCAGCGCCAGCGTCGCGCCCTGTTCCAGCGCCGAAAGCCCCGGTTTCAGACCGGCCGCACCGACGATGGCGGACATGACCCAATCGGCGGGGCGGCCCGCCGCCTCCTCCATGGCCCCTGCCCCGGCGGCGGCCTCGATCCCGCTGCCGGCGAGGGCGGCGCGCAGATCGTCCAGCCGCGCCGCATCCGCCGTGACCGCCACATCGGCCTGCAGCCGGATCGCATCGGCCGCCAGTTGCGCGATGTTCTGACCGCCGGTCAGGGCGACCACGTCGTATTCGTCCGGCGCGCGGGCGATCAGGTCAATCGTGTTCTGCCCGATCGATCCGGTCGCGCCAAAGATGGAAACCCGCCTCATTGCACCACCCAGACACCGCTGAACTGCCCAGCCAGCAGCAGCAGCACCGCCGCGCCAAGCAGCCCGTCGAACCGGTCCAGCAAACCGCCGTGACCGGGAATCAGGTTCGAGGCATCCTTGACCCCCATCCGCCGCTTGATCACGCTTTCGGCGATGTCGCCCATTTGCGCGGCCATGGACATGGCAATGGAAATGCCGATCAGGCTGCTGCCTGCGCCGGTGATGCCGCCAAAGCCCCAGCCGACCAGCGCCGCGCCAAGCCAGCCCGCCACCGTGCCCGACCATGTTTTCTTGGGCGATACCTTGGGCCAGAATTTCGGCCCGCCAATCAGGCGCCCCGCGAAATAGCCCATTACATCAGATACGACGACCACCGCGATCAGCCAGATCAGCCATGGCACGCCATTCTCGTCGCGCAGCTGCATCAGCGCAAAGCCCGCCAGCAGGATCAGCGGCGCATAGGCCAGCCAATACCCGCGCTTGCCGGTGATCATGGAAATACCGACCATGACCGGGGCCAGCAGCACCGGCAGGGCAAAGGCCCCCGGCAGGTAGATCGAGGCGAGAACCGCGCCCCCCGCGATCACCCCCATCTGCCGCGCCACGCCATTGTCGGTGGGTGAAATCATGCGGATCAGTTCCCACACCATAAGGCCGGACACGACCGCGATCAGGACGTGGAACCAGTGCCCGCCCAGCCAGATTTCCACCCCCGCCACGACCAGCATCACGATGGCCGATGCCAGACGCACCCAAAGGTCATCCCATTTACCGGAACTGCTCATGCTTTGACGGCACCGAAACGACGGTCACGCGCGCCGAATTTTTCAATCAGGTCGGCAAAGATTTCCGAAGTGAAATCGGGCCAGAGCGTGTCGATGAATTCGTATTCGGCATAGGCCGACTGCCACAGCAGAAAGTTGGAAATCCGCGCCTCGCCGCTGGTGCGGATCACAAGGTCGGGATCGGGCAAAACACAAGTGTCCAAATACTTTGGCAGGGTTTCTTCATCCACCGACGCCGGGTCAAGCCGCCCGTCGGCCACGTCCTGTGCCAGCCGCTTGGTGGCGCGGGCCACCTCGTCGCGACCGCCATAGTTCAGCGCGATTGTCAGATGCACCTTGTCATTATGCGAGGTCAGCAATTCCAGCTCGTCCATCAGGGCGACCAGCTTGTCATCCAGCCGCACGCGGTCACCGATGAAACGCACGCGCACGCCCTTGGCCAACAGGGCCTTTGCCTCTTTCGAAATGTAGCGCCGGAACAGCATCATCAGCCCCGCGACCTCAACCTGGGTGCGTTTCCAGTTCTCTGTCGAGAAGGCGAAAATGGTCAGGTATTTCACACCCAGATCGGGGCACGCCTCGACGATCTCGCGCACACGGCGCGCACCGGCGTGGTGCCCAAACAGCCGCGGGCGACCGCGCATCGTGGCCCAACGGCCATTGCCATCCATGATGATCGCCACATGGCGTGGCCCGTTGTTACCCGGCGTCTTGTCCTGATCGGTGGTGGCCATAACGCCCCTTCCCGGCCTGCAACGGCCTTGTCAGACCTGCATGATCTCTTCCTGCTTGGTCTCAAGCGCCTTATCCACGTTTCCGATGAACTTGTCAGTCAACGCCTGAACTTCGGTTTCCCAGAATTTCTGGTCATCCTCGGACAAGCCATCGGCCTTGGCCTTCTTGATCTGGTCCATGCCGTCGCGGCGCAGGTTGCGGATCGAAACGCGGGCATGTTCGGCATATTGCGCGGCAACGCGGGTCAGATCGCGGCGGCGTTCCTCGTTCAACTCGGGGATCGGCAGCATGATGATGGTGCCGTTCAGCTGCGGGTTGATGCCAAGGCCACTGTTGCGAATGGCTTTTTCCACCGGACCGACCATGGATTTGTCCCAGACGTTGATCGTGACCATGCGCGGTTCGGGCACATTCACGGTGCCGACCTGGTTGATCGGGGTCATCTGGCCATAGGCTTCAACCTGCACCGGTTCCAGCATCGAGGCCGAGGCGCGGCCCGTCCGCAAAGACGCGAATTCCACGCGCAGGTTCGCAATCGCGCCCTCCATGCGGCGGGTCAAGTCATCGGTGTCCAGCATGAACTCTTCGTCGGCCATATGCTCGTCTCTCCCTTCCCATGTTCGGGAAAATCACGTTTCAACACGCTATAAACCCAAGCGGCGGAACTGTATAGGGGCGAGCGCCCCGCAAATACCCGCAGACGGGGTGCGAAGCGGGCGCTTAACCGCCGACGGTGGTATAGGTGCCTTCGCCCGACAGGATGCCCTTGAACCCGCCCGGCTCGTCCAGCGAAAAGACGATGATCGGCAGGTTGTTGTCGCGGGCCAGCGCGATGGCGGATGCGTCCATCACGCCCAGATGCTGCGCCAGAACCTCGTCATAGCTGACGCGTTCATATCGTTTCGCATCGGCATGTTTCACCGGGTCTTTATCATAGACCCCGTCCACCTTGGTGCCCTTGAAGATCGCCTCGCAAGTCATTTCATTTGCACGCAAAGTTGCCGCCGTGTCGGTGGTGAAATACGGGTTGCCTGTGCCTGCGGCAAAGATGCAGACGCGTTTCTTTTCAAGGTGCCGCACGGCGCGGCGGCGGATGTACGGCTCGCAGACCTGATCCATGGGAATGGCCGAAATCACGCGGGTGAACACGCCCAGACCTTCCAGCGCCGATTGCATGGCCAGCGCGTTCATCACCGTCGCCAGCATCCCCATGTAGTCGGCGGTGGTCCGCTCCATCCCCTGCGCCGATCCGGCCAGTCCGCGAAAGATGTTGCCGCCGCCGATCACCATGCAAATCTCGACCCCCATGTCATGGACCGACTTCACCTCTTCGGCGATGCGCTGCACGGTGGGCGGGTTCAGGCCAAAGCCCTTGTCGCCCATCAGCGCCTCGCCCGAGATTTTAAGCATCACGCGTCTGAATTTCGTTGTGTTCGGGGTGGAGGCTTCGGCCATGAGGATGCTCCTGCTTCATGTTCGGCGGCAAAATGTCGGAAAATCGCAAAAGGTTCAATGCGCGAGTGACCGCCAAACCGGATATTCCGCGCCTCTGCCCCCTCGCCCTGCGCGCGCGTCCGCGCTATGACGGCGCGCATGTTCGATATCGCACGTATATCACCCGACCGGCCCGTGCTGATCGCCGGCCCCACCGCCAGCGGTAAATCCAGCCTTGCGGCGCGGATCGTCGCCGCGCAGGGCGGGGTGATCGTCAATGCCGACGCGATCCAGGTGTTCGCCAACTGGCGCGTGCTGACCGCCCGCCCGACCGAGACCGAAGAGGCCGCCCTGCCCCATGCCCTGTATGGTCATATCCCGCGTGACGGGGATTATTCCGTGGGCCACTGGCTGCGCGAGGTGTCGGCCCTGCTGAACGGGCCGCGCCCGGTGATCGTGGGCGGCACGGGCCTGTATTTCACCGCACTGACCGAAGGTCTGGCCGAAATCCCGCCCACGCCCGCGCATGTCCGCGCCGCCGCCGACGCGCGCATTAGGGCCGAAGGCCACGCCGCCCTGCTGACCGAACTGGACCCGCAAACCGCCGCGCGGATCGACCGGCAAAACCCGATGCGGGTGCAGCGCGCGTGGGAGGTGCTGCAAACCACGGGGCGCAGTCTGGCCGACTGGCAGGACGCAACCCCGCCGCCGCTGTTGCCACAAGCGCAGGCGCAGGCCTTTGTGATGGACGCGCCCAAGGACTGGCTGACCCCGCGCATCAATGCCCGCTTCGATCAGATGCTGGACATGGGCGCACTGGACGAGGCGCGCGCCAATCTTGGTGGCTGGAACCCCGCGCTTTTGTCATCCAAGGCCATCGGCGGACCCGAGCTGATCGCGCACCTTAAGGGCGAAATCTCCTTGAACTCGGCGCGCGAGGCTGCCACCATCGCCACACGGCAATTCGCCAAGCGGCAGCGCACATGGTTTCGCGCCCGCATGAAAAAGTGGACACCGATTGACCCGGCCAGCTTGGCCTGATCCGGTATTATTTACCTTTTTCAACGTAACGCCTAATTTTTGGCACTATTTTACAGTTATTTCCGACGCAAACCCCAGATCAGGACGCTCAAGCTGATGAAGGCCGACCCGTGAACGAACAAACCACAAGCGACCGGATTCGCATCACGACCATCGCCCAATTGGCGAAGGGCGAGGCATGGCGGCTGGAAAAGCTGCACCATTACGACCACGATTTGCTACTGTGGATCACCCGCGGCCAGGGCCGTGCGAACCTGCAAGGGATGCGGCGCGGCATCGGCACCCATAACGCGATTTACCTGCCGGCGCAGACGCTTCATGCGCTGGACCTGGGGCAGCAGGGCTTTGGCCTGGCGGTGACGCTGCCGCATGGGGCCGGGCTTGGCTTTCCGGACGAGATGACCCACCTGCGCATCCGCGACGTGCAGGCGCAGGGCGAGATCACCGGCATCGTCGAGGCGATGCAGCGCGAGACAGATGGCGGGCGCCCCTTCGCGCGCGAGGCGATGCGCGCCGAGGCGGCACTGATGTCGGTCTGGATGCGCCGTCAGATGATCAACATGGACCCGCCCGGCAAACCCAGCGGCGCGCAGCGCTTGGTCGAAGCGTTCACTGCCCTGGTTGCGCGCGAATACCGCAGCGGCAAGACCATGGCGGAATACGCGGCCATGCTGGGCGTGACCCCGACGCATTTGACGCGCACCTGCAAGGAATGCTGCGACATGACCGCCGCCGAAATCCTGACCGAGCGCACGCTATACGCTGCGCGCGACCTGATCGAACGGTCGAAAATGCCGTTCCAGGTGATCGCGGCGGAACTCGGCTTTGGCTCTGCCGCCTATTTCACCCGTTTCGTGCAGTCGCATACCGGCACCACCCCCAGCGAATCGCGCCGCCGTCACCGCAAGTGACACGCAAAAAGCCCCCCGCCGTTTCCGGCAAGGGGCAGGTGCGGCAGCAATGCTGCCAAGGGACAGGCGTCAGGCGCGTATCAGTTGCGCGTATTGTCGATGGCCGCTTCGTTTCCGGCTTCTTTCACGACCTCCACGGCCGCATCGGCAAAACCGTTCACCAGCCCGGTGTAGAAATCCTCGGAACCGGGCGTCATGTAGATGATGCCTTCGACCGGTTCTTCACCTTCGACTGCGCGCACGATGATCGGCTCGCTGCGCAGGGTTTCAAAGTTGTCATCCTTCAAGGTCACAACACCGGACAGGGTGTTGAAATACCCTTCGTCGGTCAGGAACGGCGCATCGTTCACGCGCACATCGGCCAGGGTCACGTCCAGCTTGTAGGTGTTACGCTCGGTCGGGTCGCCCAGCTTGGCGGCGATGGCCATTTCAAGGTCTTTCTCGATGGTGGGCCATTTCGCCATGGCTTCGGCGGATTTGGGGTCGGTGATGTCTGTCATCACGTCCTCTTCGCTTACAGGCAGTTGTTCCTTGGCCACCAGGGGCGTGGCAAGTGCGGCGATCATGGCGACGGTGGTCAGCATACGGGTTTTCATGTCTATTTGCTTTGTCTCGTTGCAGTGCGTGAAGGGCATCTTGCAGCCCCTCTGCTGTATGAAGACACAACTGCAGCCGCCCCGATTTGGTTCCGGCAAAAATCGAGGAAGCGGCAAAAAGGCTGTGACTGCGCCGGTGATTTTCACATTGCAAAGGAGTTGCCAGGAACATCACCGCGGCGCATTACTAGACTCCGCTTGCCCGCAACAAGGACCGCCCGATGACCAGCCGCTTCGGCCCCCTGCCCGCGCCGCCCTATTACGCTGTCATCTTCACAGCGCAGCGCCGCGCGGGGGATGACGGCTATGGCGCGATGGCCGACAGGATGGCGGAACTGGCGGCGGGGCAACCGGGCTATATCGGGGTGGAAAGCACACGGGATGAAACCGGCCTTGGCATCACCGTCAGCTACTGGACGGACGAGGATGCACTGATCGCGTGGAAGGCCGAGGCACAGCATCTATTGGCGCAAAAGCTGGGCAAGGAACGCTGGTATGACCATTACACGCTACGCGTGGCCAGGGTCGAACGGGCCTATGACGGGCCGGAAGGGCGCTAGCGCCTCAGCTGCCCCAGATCTTGCGCACGTAGTTAATGGTTTCCTTGTAGGGCGGCACGCCGCCGTGCTTTTTCACCGCGCCCGGCCCGGCATTATAGGCGGCCAGCGCAAGACGCCATGATTTGAATTCGCGGTATTGCGCGGCCAAGTAGCGCGCGCCGCCTTCAAGATTTTCATAAGGATCGTGCGGATTGACCCGCAGCGTGGCGGCGGTGGCGGGCATCAGCTGCGCCAGACCGATCGCCCCCTTATGGGACCGCGCCTTGGCGTTGAACCGGCTTTCCTGCTGCACAAGGCGCAGGAACAGATCCTCTGGCACACCATTGCGTCGCGCGGCATCGCGCGCCATCGCAAGATAAGGCCCATTATAGCGCCCACGATATTTCTTGGTCGAGGTATCGCCCCATTTCGTCGGCGTATTGACCGAGGGCGGCTTCAACCGGACCGAGGCGTTATATTGGCTCTTGGCGCGTGTATCGAGGATTTTTGTCTGCGATTTGAACAGCTTGTTGCGGCTCTTGGAGGAGAAAACATCAGCCTCTACCGCCCCGGCCCCAAGGCCAAGGCTGGCAGCCAGACAAAGCCCGAGAAACCGTTTACTGCGCATCAAACTCACCGTCCCCATTTAGCAATCCTGCGTATACTAGTGAAAACCGCCCCGCTTTCCAACCCGTCATAGGGGCGCGGGGCTACGTGGGTGGATTAATGCCCGGCCTGCCCCGCGCCCGCGCTGGCGGCCGGTTGATGGGCGGCGGCGGTCTGCCCCTGAGTGGCGACAAGCGGCTGGCGCATCAGATCCTCGATCATCAAGTGAGCAATTCGCAGCGTCCCGACACGCCCGCCTTGCGGTCGACCGTGTTCAGATGCGCGATTTCCGTGACCGACGCGCCCTTGAAGGCAAACCCAGCCAAGTCGGCCTCTGACAGGGTCGGCTTCCATGCACGGAAATAAGTCTCCATCAGGTCATGCAGCGCCCAGAAAGAATACTGCGCAACTGCGTTGCACCGTGATCAGGATCATCAACGCCAGCAGTTTCCTCCACGCGCCGTTTTCCGCTTTCGCCCTGCCCTGCCGATGGTGTAACCCATCAAGGACGGAATCTAAGGAGGGGCGCAAATGGCCGGATCTGTGAACAAGGTAATTCTGGTGGGCAATCTGGGCCGCGATCCCGAGGTGCGGACCTTTCAGAACGGTGGCAAGGTCTGCAATCTGCGCATCGCCACGTCCGAGAACTGGAAAGACCGCAACACCGGCGAGCGCCGCGAAAAGACCGAATGGCATTCGGTTGCGATCTTTCAGGAAGGTCTCGTGCGCGTGGCAGAACAATACCTGCGCAAAGGCTCCAAGGTCTATATCGAGGGCCAGTTGCAAACCCGTAAATGGCAGGACCAGTCCGGCCAGGACCGCTACTCGACCGAGGTCGTGCTGCAAGGGTTCAACGGCACGCTGGTCATGCTGGACGGGCGCAGCGATGGCGGTAGCGGTGGTGGTGGCGGTGCCTCCTCGGGCGGCGGCGATTATGGTGGCGGCTATGACAGCGGCCCCAGCAGCGCGGGCGGCGGCAGCAGCGCCCCCGCGGGCGGCGGCGGGCGCGATTTCGATGACGAAATCCCGTTCTAATCGTTCGGCCACGTTTACGAATGTCCAAAACGCCCTCCCGCATCGGGGGGGCGTTTTACATTACACGCTCCAAAAAGCTCAGCGCCAGAAAGACCGGCACGGACAGCGCCAAGGCCACAAGCAAGGCGGCCTGCCAGGTCGGGCGTGGCGCTGGAATATATTGGCCCATTACGGGCGGGTGTTTCATTGGTTTTTTCTTGTCACTCATGTTTCCCATTAACCGCATTTAAGGTTTTTATTGCGTTAACAGGGCCATGAATATTGCAAGGCCCCATCCACCTGGGATCCAAGCGGCACGGATACACCAGCATCCCCATTACGCGCAGACCATGCTGGCGCTGGGGCTGCAGGTCCGGCCTTGCCCCGATGGCAGTATCGCGGTGATGCGGCGCTTTGCGGGGCTGCCGGTGGCATGGCTGCCAGCGCCCGTCTCGCTGCCAGATCGGCGCAAGACCATGGCCCCGGTCACGCTGATCTCCTCCACGGATGCCGCGATGGACGCGAAGTTGCGCAAAACCGGTGCAATCCCGGTGATAACCCCTCAATGCCGCGCGATCCTGAACCTCTCCGCGGATACTGCGACCCGACGCGCGGCCTTGCACCCAAAATGGCGCAACCGCTTGGTGGCGGCGGAAAACGCTGGGCTGAAGCTGCACCATTGCCCCCTGCCCGACGCCAATGACCACTGGCTGCTGCAAGCAGAATCCACGCAAAGACGCCAGCGCAAATACCGCGCCTTGCCCACGGGGTTCGCCCTTGCATGGCCCGAAACGCGGCTTTTCATCCTGCGCAAACGCCAGACGAACCTGGCCGCAATGCTGTTCTTGATGCACGGCACCGGCGCCACCTATCACATCGGCTGGACCGGCGACGAAGGTCGAAAGCTGAACGCGCATAACCTGATCCTGTGGCAGGCCGCGCACTGGCTGGCGCAGCGTGGATGCACGCAGCTGGACCTTGGCCCGCTGGACACCGAACACGCCCCCGGCCTTGCCCGCTTCAAACTGGGCAGCGGCGCACGGCCCGAATCCACGGGTCGCAGCTGGCTTTATACCCGTGCAACGGCGTCTCTTGGCCGGCTGATAACCTGATGCACCCTTTCTTCTGGCCTTTTGCCGCGATGCAGTATAGGCGCGGGCGAAATCGAGTTTAAGGACGCCCCATGGATCTGCGCAACATCGCCATCATCGCCCACGTTGACCACGGCAAAACAACGCTGGTGGATGAACTACTGAAACAATCCGGTGCATTCCGCGAAAACCAGGCCGTGGCCGAACGCGCCATGGATTCCAACGACTTGGAACGCGAGCGCGGCATCACCATCTTGGCCAAGGCGACCTCGGTCACTTGGAAAGACACCCGCATCAACATCGTCGATACCCCCGGCCACGCCGATTTCGGCGGCGAGGTGGAGCGCATCCTGTCCATGGTGGACGGCGTTGTCCTGCTGGTGGACGCGGCCGAAGGCCCGATGCCCCAGACCAAATTCGTCACCTCCAAGGCGCTGGCGCTGGGCCTGCGCCCGATCGTGGTGCTGAACAAGGTCGACAAACCCGACGCCGAACCCGACCGCGCGCTGGACGAATGTTTCGATTTGTTCGCCAACCTTGGCGCCAATGACGACCAGTTGGATTTCCCGCATATGTATGCCTCGGGCCGTTCCGGCTGGGCCGATGCGGAACTGGACGGCCCGCGCAAGGATCTGCATGCGCTGTTCAATCTGATCGTGAACCACGTCCCCGCGCCCAAGCAGATCAAGCGTAAGGACGAACCGTTCCGCATGCTGGCCACCACGCTTGGCGCCGACCCCTTTGTCGGCCGCCTGCTGACCGGCCGCATTGAAACCGGCACCGTCAAGGCGGGCCAGACCGTGCAGGCCATGTCCCGCATCGGCCAGAAAATCGAACAGTTCCGCGTGTCCAAGGTTCAGGCTTTCCGCGGCCTCGCCCTGCAAGAGATTGATGAGGGCGTGGCTGGCGACATCGTCACCCTGGCCGGCATGACCAAGGCAACCGTCTCCGACACGATCTGCGCCCTGGAAATCGAAGAGCCGCTTGAATCGCAGCCGATCGACCCGCCCACCATCACCGTGACCTTCGGCATCAACGATTCGCCGCTGGCTGGCCGTGACGGCAAGAAGGTGCAGTCGCGCGTCATCCGTGACCGCCTGATGAAAGAGGCCGAATCCAACGTTGCCATCAAGATCACCGACACCCCCGGCGGCGAGGCGTTCGAAGTCGCAGGCCGCGGCGAATTGCAGATGGGCGTGCTGATCGAAAACATGCGCCGCGAAGGGTTTGAACTGTCGATCTCGCGCCCGCAGGTTCTGTTCCGCGAAGGCGAGAACGGCGAACGCCTGGAGCCGATCGAAGAAGTCACCATCGACGTGGATGACGAATACTCTGGCGCGGTGATCGAAAAGATCACAGGCGTGCGCAAGGGCGAGTTGGTAGAGATGAAGCCCGCAGGTGCTGGCAAGACCCGCATCATCGCCCATGTCCCCTCGCGCGGGCTAATCGGCTATCATGGCGAATTCCTGACCGACACGCGCGGCACCGGCGTTCTGAACCGTGTGTTCCACACATGGGCACCGCATAAAGGCCCGATCCCGGGCCGCCGCGCGGGCGTTCTGATCTCGATGGAAAACGGCACCTCGGTCGCCTATGCGCTGTGGAACCTCGAAGATCGCGGCAAAATGTTCATCGGCGCGCAGGAAGATGTCTACCAAGGCATGATCATTGGCGAACACAGCCGTGAAAACGATCTGGAAGTGAACCCGCTGAAGGGCAAGAAGCTGACCAACGTGCGGGCTTCGGGCACCGATGACGCTGTGCGTCTGACCACGCCGATCACCCTCTCCCTGGAAGAAGCGATTGCCTATATCGACGACGATGAACTGGTCGAGGTGACGCCGCACAACATCCGCCTACGCAAGCGCTTCCTTGACCCGCACGAGCGTAAGCGCCAAGCACGTTCGCAGTAATATCAAAGCCTTACTTGGCAAAGTTAAAGCCCGCCCTCTGGATCAGAGGGCGGGCTTTTTCATGTTTCGATCACCGGCGATTCAAGGTTTCAGCCAGTTCGCCTTTTCCTTCTCGATCCGGTGCGGATCCATGAAATGGCCGATCATCACCTTGGTCGCCAGATCATAAGCCTCATCCAGAGGCAGGTCCAAATGCCGGTACAGCGCCGCCTTTCCGTCCGCGATGGCAGGGGCGTGGCGCGTGGCCAGTTGCCGGGCGAACCCCATCGTCTCTCGCTCCAACACGTCGCGCGTGTAGACCCGGGTTACCAGCCCCGCCTCGCGCGCCCATTCCGCGTTGAAGGTTTCCCCCGACAGCGCCATTTCCGCGACCTTCTTGCGCCCGATCACCCGGCTGACCGTCACCGCAGGGGTCGAGCAGAACCCGCCATTGTTGACCCCCGGCAAGCAGAAGGTCGCCGCGCGGGATGCAAAGACCACATCGCAGGCAGCCGCCAGTTGCAGCCCCCCCGCCGTGGCAATCCCATCAACCATGGCGACGCCTGGTTTGGGACAGTTCGACAGCGCCTGCGTCATCGCGCCGCAAGCCTCGAACAGCTCTGTCAGATATGCCAGACCGTCATCAGGGTCAGCGCGATGCCGCGCGATTTCCTTCAGGTCATGGCCTGCGCAGAAAATCGGCCCCGGCCCGTGGATCACCAGAACCCGCACCGCGTCATCCGCCGTGGCCGCATCAATCTGCGCATGCAGCGCCCGGATCATGCTCAGGGACAGCGGGTGCGCCTTGCCCGCGCCAAGTGTCACGGTCATCACGCCGTCACTGATGTTGCTGGCAATCATGCCGATCTCGTTCATTTGCGTCATCGCGCCCCCCTATTCCGGTTGAAGGTTAATCTTAACTGCGGGGGCAAAGCTACTACCCTGACGAAAAAACGCCCGCCTTGGCACAGACGGGCGTTAACGGTTTCGCGCGCAGCACGGATTATTCCGAGGTCTCGACGACCATCAATTCTCGTTCGGACGCGTCCTTGGCGTGGCTCAGCGCCTCTTGGTATTCGGGGGAATTGTAGCAATCCACCGCCGCCTCGACGCCGGGGAATTTCGCCACCACGTTGCGGGCGCGTTCCTTGCCTTCCAGTTGCACGAATTTGCCGCCTCGTGCGATGAAGCTTCCGCCGTGTTTGGCAATGGCCGGCCCGGCCAATTCGGCATATTTTCCATAGGCTTCGGCATCTGTGACGGTGACATGGGCGATCCAGAGTGCGGGCATTTCAGCCTCTCCTTTGTGGTGTTCTATTGCAATGCGCGCCATCCTATCCGCGCCCCGCCGCCCCGGCAACGGCGCATGAAAAAGGCCGCGACGAATGCGCGGCCTTTTCAGAACTATTTTCCAGGGATCATGCTTCGACGATATCGTCGCCCGCATCGCTCGAGCCTTCACCCATTTCGAAGTCCAGCCCATGGGCGGCGCGAATCTTGTCTTCGATCTCCATCGCCATGGCCGGGTTGTCCTTGAGAAACTGCTTGGAATTCTCGCGGCCTTGCCCAATGCGCTCGTCGCCATAGCTGAACCATGCGCCGGATTTCTCGACCACGCCGGCCTTGACCCCAAGATCCAAAAGCTCGCCTGTCTTGGAAATGCCTTCGCCATACATGATGTCGAATTCCACCTGTTTGAACGGCGGCGCGACCTTGTTTTTCACCACTTTCACGCGGGTCGAGTTGCCCACGACCTCTTCGCGGTCCTTGACCGACCCGATGCGGCGAATATCCAGCCGGACCGAAGAATAGAATTTCAGCGCGTTGCCGCCGGTGGTCGTTTCGGGCGAGCCGAACATGACACCGATTTTCATCCGGATCTGGTTGATGAAGACCACCATACATTTCGAACGGCTGATCGAGCCGGTGAGCTTGCGCATGGCTTGGCTCATCAGGCGGGCCTGAACGCCCACGCTGCTGTCGCCCATGTCCCCTTCAAGTTCCGATTTCGGGGTCAGCGCCGCGACCGAGTCGACCACGACCATGCTGACCGCGCCGGACCGCACCAGCGTATCGACGATTTCCAGCGCCTGTTCGCCCGTATCGGGCTGCGAGATCAGCAGTTCATCTAGGTTCACGCCCAGTTTCTTGGCATACTGCGGGTCAAGCGCGTGTTCAGCATCGACAAATGCGCAAACCCCGCCCTTTTTCTGTTCCTCGGCCACGCAATGCAGGGTCAGCGTGGTTTTCCCCGAAGATTCAGGGCCATAAATCTCGATGATCCGGCCCTTGGGCAGACCGCCGATCCCCAGCGCGATGTCCAGACCCAGCGATCCGGTCGAGGTCGCCTCGATCTCCTGCACGGGATTGTCCGCGCCCAATTTCATGATCGAACCCTTGCCGAACTGCCGTTCGATCTGTGCCAGCGCGGAATCCAGCGCCTTTTGCTTGTTTGCGTCGCGTTTGTTATCCATCGAAAGAAGATCTGCCGTTGCCATTGTTTCGTTCCTTATTCCACGTCCCGAGGGGGGCGGCAATGACCGCCTTGTGTTCTTGCCTTGTTCTCATTCTGTATGAGACCAAAACAGGAACATTTCAACTAAAAATTTCGCCACCCTACTTTTGCGAAAGATGGTTAAAGAGTAGTTTATGAGAAAATAAAAAGGGGCCGGGGGCGGTATGCTGGTATTCTGGAAAGAGCGTTTGGTGTTTTTATCGGTTCCGAAAACCGGCACCACGGCCTATGAATCGGCACTCGCCCCCCGTGCCGCCATTGTGGTGAACGACCCACCCGAGCTGAAGCATGCGCCGGTCTATCGCTACAATCGGTTCTTCCGCCCGATGTTCGAAAAAGCCTGCAAAACCGACAACATGGAAACGATGGCCGTGATGCGCGAGCCCGTTTCCTGGCTGGGGTCGTGGTATCGCTATCGCCGCCGCCCCTTCATGAAGGGTCATCCCAAGGGCACCCATGACGTTAGTTTCGATGCATTCGTCGATGCCTATTGCCAAGGCAGCCCGCCTCCCTTTGCCAATGTGGGCAGCCAGTTCAAATTCCTAGAACCGCGGCCCAACGGGGTGAAGGTGGATCACCTGTTTCACTATGAAAACCAGCCCGCGCTCCTTGCGTTCTTGCAGGACCGGCTGGGAGTCACCGTCGAAACCGAAAGAGAGAACGTGTCACCCCAGATGGAGCTGACACTTTCCCCGCAGATGGAGGCTAAACTGCGTCGCAAGCGGCCAGAGGAGTTCGAGCTTTACGACTCCATCGCCTAGCGCCGTTAGTGCAATTGGCGTTGCACCGTTTCGGTCAGATCGCTTAGCGAGAAAGGCTTGGGAAGGAAGACCGAGTTGGGAATGCGTTGCTGGGCATCCCCGAAACTGTCCTCGGCATAGCCCGACACGAACACCACGCGCACACTAGGGCGCTGTTTCAGCGCCTCTTGTACCCAAGTCGGCCCGTCCATGCCCGGCATCACCACGTCGGTGACGAAAACATCGATCGTCAGTTCCTCGTCGCTGAGGGTTTTCAGTGCTTCCTCGGCGGAATCCGCCTCAATCACGGTATATCCACGCAGGCGCAGCGCGCGGCTGGCAAAGGCGCGCACCGGAGCCTCGTCCTCGACCAAAAGAACAACGCCATCACCTTGTTTTGGCGCGATTTTTTCCTTTTTAACGGGCGCAATCTCGGCTTCGACCTGGTTGTTTTCATAGATCGGGAAATACAGCGTGAAACAGGTGCCCTGCCCCACGACACTGTCCACGAAAATGAAAGCGCCCGACTGTTTGATGATGCCATAGACGGTGGACAGGCCAAGCCCCGTGCCCTCGCCCGTACGTTTCGTGGTGAAGAAGGGCTCGAACACCTTTTGGAGCTTGTCCTGCGGGATGCCGCATCCCTGGTCCTCGACCTTGACGGTAACATATTGGCCCGCGGGAACGACGGCGCGGTCGCGCTCCAGCTTTTCGGGCAGCGTCACGGTCTCGGTTTCGATCCGGATCTCGCCACCGCCGGACATGGCATCGCGCGCGTTCACCACAAGGTTCATAAGCACCTGTTCCAACTGCCGTTTGTCGGCGCGGATCATCTCCAGCACCGGATCGTGGCTGAGGGTCAGCGTAACCTTCTCGCCCACCAGACGGTTCAGCAGATGGGTCATGTCCGACAGGGTGTCGCGCATGTCGATCACCTCTGGCCGCAGGGTTTGCTTGCGCGAGAAGGCCAGCAATTGACCCACGAGGGATGCGGCACGATTGGCGTTCTCAGCGATCTGCATCAGGTCGGAATATTCCGAATCGCCTTGGTCATGGCGCAGCAACAGCAGGTCGCAATGGCCGGATATGGCGGTCAGAAGGTTGTTGAAATCATGCGCCACACCGCCTGCAAGTTCGCCGATTGCCTGCATTTTCTGGCTTTGAACGAATTGTGCCTCAAGGGTTTTCAGCTCGGTCGCGTCGTTCAGAACGGCGATCAGCACCGGCTGGCCCGCCTCCAGCACCCGTTTGGGCACGATCTGCACGAATTGCTCCCGGTGGGTGCGGGTCAGGCGCAGGAATTCGGCATGGCCAAGCCCCCGGCCCGAGGCGGCCTCTCCAAGCCAATCGGCAATCGAGCGGCCAAGCCCTTCCATCAGGTCGGACAGGCGCAGCCCGTCGCAATCTTCGCGCCCCAACAAGCGGCGCGCGTCACGATTTGACAGCAACACCTCGCCCGAGGGCGAAAGTTTCAGCATCGGCACCGGCAGTTCGTCGAAAAAGCCCCAGCCGTTGCGATTGCCCCCCGCCTCGCGTGCGGCAGGGAAAAAATAGATCTCGCGTCGGCCCGCGGCACCTTCGATTTCGGCCACCATGGTCTCTATCCGGCCAGACGTGGTTGAAACCGGGTTCACATCACCCGGCCGCAGCGGCATTTCCGGAAAGATCCGGTCAAGCGATTTGACCCTCTCCCCCACCAGCCGGCGCGCGGCCTCGTTCATATAAAGAACCGTGCCGTTGCGCCCGGTCGTAATCATGGGCAGCGTGCCAGCATCGGCCTTGCGCCCGGGCGCGGGACGCTCACCGATATCCTCGATCCGCCACAGGAAACCGCTGCCATCCAGCCCATGCACTGACAGCCGCACATGGCCGCGCCGCGTCACGACATCCTCGCGCGCGGCACCTTGCGCCTGCGCCTTGGTTTGAAGCCGGAACAGCACCGCGCCGGGGCTGGCAAACACGTCGCCCAGCACGCCCGCAAGGGTCATCCCGGATTTGTCGGAAAAGCGTTCGCTGGCCGCTTCATTGCAATAGAGGATCGCGCCATCGGCATCGGTCACAAAGCCCGGCGCGCTGTCATGGTTGACGAAACCGGCGACGGCCGACAGGGCCTTGCCCTTTTCATGCCGGTGCCAGCGCACCGAGATAGCCGACAGCAGCAACACGCCCAGCATGGTCGCCCCGGCCGCGTATAGCGACAAAGACGCCATGGCATCGGACACCAGGAACGCCGCCACAATGCACCCCAAGCCTAGCCCCAGAAGGGCCAATGCCTGTTTCGCGATGCGGTTCGACACCCGCGTGACCGGGCCGGAATTCAGCGCAGTATATGCCAAGAGGCCCCCAAAATGCGATTCGTTGTCCCGCCATTAAGCCCGCATAAGGGTTAATCGCCCGTTAATCGCTCTGAGGTCAGACTGACATCACAGGCCGGTCTGCTCAAAGAAAAATCTCGGATAAACTGCAAGAAATACCCGAATTATCGCGTTATCAAAGCAAGATAGAACCCGTCGCCCGACGGGCCGGGCAGCCAGCGATGTTCGGCGGAAAGTTGCCAGTCGGGGTGGCGCGCCACGAATGCGGCCACCTGGTCGTGGCATTCGTCGTCCAGAACCGAGCAGGTCATATAGGCAATGCGCTGCGTCATCGGGGCGACCTGTTCCAAAATGCCGGCCTGAATGGCCTGCAATTGCGCAAGGCGTTCGGGGGACAGCGCCCATTTCGCCTCTGGCGCGCGGCGCCATGTGCCCGACCCGCTACACGGCACATCGGCCAGCACCAGATCATAGGGGCCGGTCAGCGCACCGCTAGGCAGCACCGCAACGTCCACACCCGCACGTTCCGCGCGCGGTTCAAGGTCTTTCAGGCGGTTCGGATCGGCGTCATGGGCCGTGATACGGGCCTGAACCCGCCCCGCCATGGCAAGGATCTTGCCACCGCCGCCAGCGCAAAAATCCAATATATTCCAATTGCTTTCCAGCGGAAGCTCATCCACCGCCGCCTGGCTGGAGCCGTCCTGCAATTCCACCAGCCCATCCGCGTAAGCGGCAGACAGGCGGATGCGCCGTTCGCCCGCGGAAACCCGCAGGGCGGTGGGGGAAATAGGATCTGGCTCTGCCTCGACCCCATCATTGAACAGACTGGCCAGCGCCCCATCAACCCCGCCCTTGCGCAGGTTCACGCGCAGCATGATCGGGGCGCGGTGGCGCAGTACCTCTGCCACAGCCTCTGCCTGATCCCCAAGCGAGGCGCGGAACCGGTCCAGCAGCCAATCGGGCAGGTCGAGCGCATCGGGGCCTTGGGGCGCATCGCCGCCTTCGCCCTCTGCCAAGGGGGCGGGCGCGTGGCCTTCGCCGGTGAACATCGTCGCGGGGTCAATCCCATCGGCCAGCAACGCGCCGATCATCAGCGCGCGCCCGTCCGTGCCCCCGCCCCAGACCGCACAGGACCGCCGCTTGCGCAGCACGCCAAACACATGATCACGGATCGCAGCGCGGTCCTTTGACCCGGCGAAACGCGACCCGCGCGCCCAGGCTGTCAGGGCGCGTTCGGCGGCGTCACCCGCGACTATCCGGTCCAGCACCTCGATGGCGGCGGCAATCCGCGCGGCGGGGGTCATGCCACATGACCTTTGCCGCGCAAGACGTTGATGTTGAAAGACTTATCCAATGCGATAGTTCGGCGACTCGCGCGTGATCTGAACATCATGAACATGGCTTTCCTTCAGGCCCGCACCGGTGATGCGCACGAAATTGCAGTTCTTGCGCATCTCAGCCACGGTGGCGCAGCCGGTATAGCCCATGGCCGCGCGCAGACCGCCGACCAGCTGGTGAACAACCGCGCCCGCCGGCCCCTTGTAAGGCACCTGGCCTTCGATCCCTTCGGGGACCAGCTTGTCGCTGGCCGCGTCCTTCTGGAAATACCGGTCGGCCGATCCGCGCGCCATGGCGCCAAGCGAGCCCATGCCGCGATAGGATTTGAACGAGCGGCCCTGGTACAGGATCACCTCGCCCGGGGATTCATCGGTGCCCGCGATCATCGAACCGACCATTGCGCAGGATGCCCCCGCGGCGATCGCCTTGGCGAAATCGCCGGAAAACTTGATGCCACCATCCGCGATGACAGGCACGTTGCCCGCGCCGCGCGCGCAATCAATGATGGCGGTCAGCTGCGGAACGCCCACGCCAGCCACCATCCGCGTGGTGCAGATAGAGCCCGGCCCGATGCCAACCTTGACCGCATCCGCGCCCGCGTCGGTCAGCGCGCGGGTTGCGGCCTCGGTGGCGACGTTGCCGGCGATCACCTGCACCGAACTCGACAGGGCCTTGACGCGTTTGACCGCCTCGATCACGCCTGCGGAATGGCCGTGGGCGGTGTCCACCACGACGATATCCACGCCGGCGTCGATCAATGCCTCGGAACGTTCGAACCCGGAATCACCCACAGATGACGCCGCAGCCACGCGCAACCGGCCCAGATCGTCCTTGCATGCGGTGGGGTTCAGAACCGACATTTCGGTGTCTTTCAGGGTCAGAAGGCCGGTCAGCTTACCCGTGCCATCCGTCACCAGCAACTTTTCGATGCGGCGTTCCTTCATCATGTCGATGGCCTGGCCGCGGTCTGCCGGTTCTTGCAGGATCGCCAGGTTTTCCATCGTCATCATCTTCGACACCGGCGTGTCGTCGGACGTGGCGAAACGCATGTCGCGGTTGGTGACGATGCCGACCACACGACCATTGTCGTCAACCACCGGAAAGCCGGTGAAATTATACCGTTCGATCAAGGCCTTGGCATCTGCCAGCGTCTGGTCGGGGCGCAGGGTGACCGGCGAATAGACGATGCCGGATTCAAACCGTTTGACGCGGCGCACCTCGCGGGCCTGTTCCTCGACCCCAAGGTTTTTGTGGATCACGCCCATGCCGCCCAACTGCGCCATGGTGATGGCCATGCGCGATTCCGTCACCGTATCCATGGCAGAGCTGAGCAGCGGAATATTAAGGGCAATCGATCGGGTCACCCATGTGCGCGTGTCGGCCGTGGACGGCAGCACGGAACTTGCACCGGGAACGAGTAGAACATCATCGAAGGTCAGGGCCTCACGAATCTCCATTTGGCATCTCCATGGACAGATTGTTTGGCGGTTTCCTATCTCATGGATCAGCCATGGGGGAAACCCCCTTTCGGACTTGCGCCCTGCGCCGCTTGCGGTTCAACCTGCGGCAAAACCGATGGAAAGGGCATGACATGGGCAATCACGGATACGAGGGCGGCCGGCTGGACCTGCCATTCGTCGGCATTTCGACCTTTGGCAAACGGCCCTATGTTCCCGACTGGGCGGCGCTGGACGCCGAGGTGGCCGTGCTGGGCGCACCGTTCGATGCGGGCACGCAGTGGCGGTCGGGCACGCGGTTCGGCCCGCGCGGGGTACGCGAGGCATCGACGCTGTTCTCTTTCGGTCATGCCGGGGCCTATGACCATGAAGACGACGTGACCTACCTGCCCGGATCGGTGCGCATCGTGGATATGGGCGATGCCGATATCATCCATACCGACACCGAACAAAGCCATGCCAATATCGAGGGCGGCGTGCGCGCGGCGCTGGCGGCGGGTGCCCTGCCCGTCACCATCGGCGGCGATCATTCGATCAACATTCCCTGCATCCGCGCCTTTGACGATCAGGGGGAATTCCACATCCTGCAAATCGACGCGCACCTGGATTTCGTGGATGAACGCCACCGGGTGCGCCACGGCCATGGCAACCCGATGCGCCGCGCCGCCGAACAGCCCTATGTGACCGGGCTGACGCAGGTGGGCATTCGCAACGTGTCCTCGACCGCGAAGGAAGGCTTTGACGACGCCCGCGCCATGGGGTCCGATATCCTGTCCGTGCGTCAGGCCCGCAAACTGGGGGCTGCGGCGCTGGCCGCCCGTATCCCCGAAGGCGCGCGGCTGTATATCACCATCGACATCGACGCTTTCTGCCCCTCGATCGCGCCAGGGACCGGCACGCCCTCGCACGGCGGGTTCCTGTATTACGAGGTGCTGGAACTGCTGCAAAACGTGGCGCAACGCCACGACATCATTGGCCTTGACCTGGTCGAGGTCGCCCCCGATTACGATCCCACGGGCGGCACCTCTATCCTTGCGGCGCAAGTTTTGCTGAACACGCTTGGCTTCATCTTTCATGCTCGCGGGTTTCGCTAGGCCGCCAGCGGCAGGCATGCCGTTTATTGTGCTGAAATTGCCGCCGAACGTCTTTCCCTTTCCGCGTCGCGGCGTATGTTGACGCGAAAGACGCATCAGGAACGGGATACGGGCATGGCAGACGACGCATTGGTGGTGTTCACCCCTTCGGGCAAACGCGGGCGCTTTGCGCTGGGAACACCGGTTCTGACCGCGGCGCGGCAATTGGGGGTGGACCTTGATTCCGTTTGCGGCGGACGCGGGATTTGCGCGAAATGCCAGGTCACCCCGTCCTATGGCGAATTTTCCAAACACGGCGTCACCGTGCGCGAGGGCGCGCTGTCGGAATGGAACGCGGTCGAACAACGCTACAAGGACAAGCGCGGCCTGAAAGAAGGCCGCCGCCTTGGCTGCCAGGCCACCGTCCAAGGCGATGTCGTGATCGACGTGCCGCCCGAAAGCCAGGTTCACAAACAGGTGGTGCGCAAGGCGGCCAGCAGCCGCGCCATGGTCATGGACCCCGCCACCCGCCTGTATTTCATCGAGGTGGACCAGCCCGACATGCACGAGCCGACAGGCGATCTGGAACGGGTCCAGCGCGCCTTGTCCGAGCAATGGCAGATCGAAGGCGCGCGGGCCGATTTCTCGATCCTTGGGCGGCTTCAGCCGGTGCTGCGCAAGGGCAACTGGCAGATCACCGTGGCCCTGCACCGCGATCATACCGCCGACGCGCCGCGCATCGTCGAAATCTGGCCCGGCCTGCATGATCGCGGGCTTTACGGCATTGCCGTCGATCTTGGATCAACCACCATCGCCGCGCATCTGTGCAGCCTTGAAGACGGCACGGTGCTGGCCTCGGTCGGCGTGATGAACCCGCAGATCCGCTTTGGCGAGGATCTGATGAGCCGCGTGTCCTATTCGATGATGAACCCCGGCGGCGCGGCGGAAATGACCACCGCCGTGCGCGATGCGCTGAACACGCTTTGCGCCGACTTGGTGACCGAGGCGGGCGTAGCACCGCGCGAGGTTCTGGAAATGACCGTGGTCTGCAACCCGGTCATGCACCATCTTTTGCTGGGCATTGATCCGGTCGAACTGGGCCAGGCGCCCTTTGCCTTGGCGACATCCGCATCGCTGGCTCTGGACATGTCCGATCTGGAGATCGACAGCCTCAACACGCGCGCCCGCGCTTACCTGTTGCCCTGCATCGCTGGCCACGTCGGGGCCGATGCCGCCGCCGTAGCCCTGTCGGAACAGCCCAACCTGTCGGACGATCTGGTGCTGATCGTCGATGTGGGCACCAATGCCGAACTGCTGCTGGGCAACAAGACCCGCGTGCTGGCCTGCTCGTCCCCCACCGGCCCTGCGTTCGAGGGCGCGCAGATCAGCTCGGGCCAGCGGGCCGCACCCGGTGCCATCGAACGGATCGAAATCAACCCCGAAACGAAGGAACCGCGCTTTCGCATCATTGGCGTGGACATGTGGTCTGACGAGGACGGGTTCGACGAAGCCGCCGCCACATCGGGCATCACCGGCATCTGCGGGTCCGGCATTATCGAGGCCGTGGCCGAAATGCGCATGGCCGGCATCCTTGACGCCAGGGGGCTGATCGGATCGGCCGAACAGACCGGCACGCCGCGCAGCATCGCCACCGACCGAACCCATGAATACCTGATCCATGACGCCTCCGCCACGGGCGGGCCACGCATCACCGTGACCCAAGGCGACATCCGCGCGATCCAGCTGGCCAAATCCGCGCTCTACGCCGGTGCCCGCCTGCTGATGGACGAGATGGAGGTGGACAAGGTGGACCGCGTGGTGCTGGCCGGGGCATTCGGCGCCCATATCAGCCCGAAACACGCCATGGTGCTGGGCATGATCCCCGATGTGCCGCTGGACAAGGTGTTCAGCGCGGGCAATGCCGCTGGCACCGGCGCGCGCATCGCGCTCTGCTCGCTCGCCGCGCGCGACCAGATCGAGGCAACAGTGCATGAAATCACCAAGGTCGAAACCGCCATCGCCCCGAAATTCCAAGAGCATTTCGTGAACGCCAACGCCATCCCCCACGCCACCGACCCCTTCCCCGAACTGGCCAAGGTCGCCCCCCTGCCCGACGTGAACTACAACACCCGCGGCTCAGAGACCGGAGGCCGCCGCCGCAGACGGTAATGGGGGTGGGGAGTGCAGGAGTCTCGCCGCCCACTCCCCCACCGCCGGGCAGCGCATCTGAAAGATTCGAGAGAGAGAGAGAGAGAGGGAAAACCGCAGTGCAATCGGATCGCCGCTGCTGGTATGAACACCACTGATGGTCAGATAAGAGACCTCCCACATCTTTGTGCCCGCGCTGTCCGTCGCAAAGAGCGGGCGGCCGATATGGTCGGTGTGCACAAGATCGGCCTACCCGTCTCAAACACCGCCACTGGCGAACCGTTCGCTTAACTACGTGAACGCAGCGCGTAAACTGAGTAGAGTGAACTACCCTCAGATGGTGCTTGCTATATGCGTTTGTTTGCCCACCAAGCTGCAGACCAGTACTCGACAGGAACGCCATCCCTGTCGTCACCAAATGGATCGAATAGGCCCAATTTATCTAACTCGCGCCCCCAGCATTCGCGTAAAGGCCCGGGAAGCGAACAGCCACACCAAGGGCAATGAGCGATGACCTGTATAGAGCCAGGACTGTTTCGGTAGTCGATACCGTACTCTCGCGCAAAATCAACATACTCTATAGCCACCTCACCCTCTGTCAAATTGCGGGTCATTTCCGAGCAGCAGTGAACGACATCAACTAAGGCCATTTTCGCGTCTTCCCGGTTTAGGAGCCTTAATTGGCGTCCCTGTTCCCGCATCAACCGCACCAAGGTGGTTACCTCTTCGGTCAAATACCTCGACTTCGCAGAAGTCGAACATAATTCCACTTATAATACAAGGTGTTGCGTCCTGACCCTGAAGTTCTGTACTGGTCTCGGTAGTTCTTGAGACTATTCCAAAATGGCGCTGTCGCAGGATCACAATCGTCGGTAGAACAGTCTTCATCTTCAAAATTCCGAGTTATGCCCGAAAGTTG